>CAWDPZ010000055.1:0-120218 GCA_963804265.1 uncultured Acidimicrobiaceae bacterium | reverse complement strand
CTCTGATAGCTCAACAACATTGGAAATAAAAATAGTTTATTTCCAATGTCAGACGGTTTCATTGGTTTGTTTTTGGATGAACAAACAAGAAAAACGTCATTTTAATGCTTTATCCGAACGAAGTTAAACCCGCGATGCAACCAACCATAGGCCGGAACCCTTTGACTTCGCGCGTTTCATCCAGACTGTGTTCGCCATCAGTAATCAGTAATGTTAAGCGGGTCCACCCGTTTGTTTGCGCGCGTGGCAGCAAGAGGCCAGCAGGCAACCAGCAATCATTCATTCCAATTTTCACTGTGCCAGAGTCCAGGTGTCATCGGGATCATAAATGGTGATGGCCTTGGCGATTTTCGTGGTCTTCGATCCGAAGTTTTTTTGGAAGACTACGCCTGTCTGATTGACGACGAAGGTCATCACGCCCGTGTTGCCCCATTCGGCCGGCCACGCAACCAGCGCAAATCCGGCAATCATGCGGCCGTTGATGATGTAATTATACTTGCCGCTCAACGCGTGTTTTCCCTGGCGGGTCAGGATTTTGAAATAATAGCCGTGATACGGCGCTTGCTCGTCGTTGAGCATCGTGGCAGTGCGATGATAACCTTCCACGCGCGCCTGTGCGACGAGCGGGCCCAATGGACTCAACTCTTCGCCCGGTTGATTTGCCGGCCAGAACAGGCCGTCGTGGGTGCCGGGCGTGCTGCGCAGGAACTGCGCGTAGGCGAGCACCCCGTCGCCCATGCGATCCTGACTGGCATATTCGCGTTGCGCCACCACATACGCGTTGCAAACATTAATCGCGCCCATTTCGTCCATGCCGATGCGGCGGGCGAGAATCTCTTCTCCGCCCGCTGCGGTGTCAAAGAACCATTGCCCATCCTGTTTTACGAGCGGAATGGGAAATGGCCAGCCGTCCGCGCCAATTTCGAGTGTGGCATTCGATTCGGAGTTGTTGATCAACTGTGTCTTTTCCGTCAGGTGTTGGACGAACAACTTGAATGCTTCGGTGGCTTGGACGGCATCGGGCGAAATCAATTCGTGTCCGGCCGGGCCGAAAATTAAACGGATGGCGTTCGTGTCATTATTCCGGGCCGCCGCCACCAAAGCCTTGATGGCTTCCTGCGGCGTGGCGAAGGTCTGTTCATCCGCAGCCGGCGCGCGAACTGGCAGCGTCAGCGTCAGGCAAGTCAGACCGAGACCGGACGCCAGCGACAATATCCGCCGCCATCCTGTGAGTGGGTTTGTTTTCATTGGTAATGTATTATTGAAAATCATGGGGATAAAAAATCAACGCCTGCCGCCACCACCATGGCTGCCGCCACCGCCGCCACCGCCGGAGGGCATTGCCGGTGCAGACCGCGAAGGTGGTGCTGAAGGAGAAACCGGCGCGGAGCGGGTGACCGCCTGCATGCTCTGCTGGCCGCGATTACTATAAGTTCTCGTATCGCTTGGACTTTGGATGCCAATGAACGCGCCACTGGATTCCGGGCGGCTGACGGGTTGAGAACGTTCAATTGGAGCCGGTGAGGGCTGCGCGACGGGCATCGAAGGTCGGGTCGCCGGCGCGGGTCGGGAGACAGGCGCCGCGGCGCGGGTTACCGGCGTTTCCGGTCGGGCTGGCTGGCCTGGTGACTGTCGCGATGCCGCAGAATCCGATACTGACCGGCCTACCGTGGCACGCCCGGGTTGGTTATAGGGAACACCATAGCCCCGGTCACCGTGATTCACCCCGACTGTGCCAGGATGATTGTTCGGGCGCCAGACACTCGTATGCCCCATGTCCCGTTGACGTGAAGATTCATGCCACCAATTTGCGGGACGCGAATAGCCATTACCCCAGAAGATGAGATTGCCGTTTCCCCAATTACAATCATAATCCATCCATAAACCGAACGGCCAGCCGACGCCAAAGGTGATGAAAGGAGAACCATAAGCCGCGTCATAATAAACTTGGTCCGGTTGATAGACCGGCACATAAATGACCTGCGGATCCGCCGGAACAATTTCAATGTCGCCGCCGTCAGCAATCACCTGTTGCTGCGGCGTGGATTGCAAGTTGCCCAGTTTGGAAGCCGCCGTGCGCAGCCGTTGGATGGAGGTCATCACATCCTGCTGTTGATTAATAAAAGCCTGTCCCAGATCCGTCGTCCAACTCAAGTTGTCATCCATCCATTTCAAAACACTTGGGTATCGGGCCAGCGCTTGAACGCTGGGATCCCACGGCTGCTGGCCAATCTGGTTGGGATCGCCGCCGCCAGTGACATAACGGTCTGCCAGCACGATTTGCGTGGGCAAGGTGGACGCGGGCAGGATTTGGGCGATCAACGGGTCCGGATAAAGCGCAATCGGCCCCAGCAACTGGTCAAGCTGCGCGGCGGTCATTGGCTGATAGGCGGCCATCGGGGGCGGAACCGCCCCTTGCGCCCGCACAGATAGGGCCGTGCCAGTAAATACACCCATCAAAACAGCAAGTTTAAACAATAGCTTCACCCGGTATTGGTAAAATTTGATCAACTCTTTATTTCTCATCAGCGACAACTATAAGCCGAAATCCATGGCAGGCACTATGGGGTGTTCACCCCATGGAAAATTCAGAAGCGCCTTGGCTTCATTAAACGCGCAGTGACACCGAAATGCCTGCAATGAGGAGGAGTGCGCCAATCAGCCGCATCACGTCAATTTCACGACCATCTTGCCAACATTTTTCCCGGCAAAGAGCCCGATGAATGCGCCTTCGGCTTGATCAAGGCCTTCGACGACCGTCTCTTTGTTCTTCAGTTTGCCAGATCGCAAATAGCCGCCCACTTCCTTTTCAAATTCACCACGCCGGTCCAGCGAATCGCTGACAATCATGCCGCGCATTGTCAGGCGTTTGGTGGTGATGTTAAAAAGACTGGAAGGACCGGGCCGTGGTTTTTCCTCGTTGTAACCGGAGATGCCGCCACAGGCGCTGATCCGACCATGGACGCGCAACGTCGAGAGTGCCGCCTCCAGCGCATCGCCGCCGACATTGTCAAAATACACATCAATGCCATCCGGCGCCTCAAGCTGCAACTCTTCCACCACCGGCCCAGTTCTGTAATCGAAGGCGATGTCGAAGCCGCAGTCCTCGCGCAAAAATTTCACCTTCTCCATGGAACCGGCGGAGCCGATGACTTTGCAGCCGCGCAATTTTGCCAGTTGGCCGGACTTCCTTCGGCAAAGATCGCCTGGCGGGGTTCAAATTTCATTTCCAACGCTGCATCGGTGAGCAGTTGGAGATGATGGGAATTCAAGCCCTTAAAGAATGACTGCTGTTCGATGAGGACATAAAGCGATTGTGAAAGCATGTCGCTCAATCGGGCGTGGCAGAAATTGATGCGACCTGATCCATCTGCGAAGCCATGCCCACCGGTGAATTCATAAATCTTTCTTGGCGGCGGCTCTGGTGGCTTGCAGGCTTTGGTCAAGCTCCGCTTCGGCGATGCCGCCTTCGACCAGCCGTTCATTATCGCTTCGGCCTTCATCGTCTTCATCATCGCTCGGAGCAACTTGCACTTTGTGTCCGGTCGAGCCGGGCAACGGATCCCAGCGTTCAGATTCGGGCGCGGATTCAAGAATCGCATCTTCCGGATCCATATCCGGTTCGCCGGTCAATTCCCGTTTGGCCTGCGCAAAATGGGACTTGGTCGCGGCACTCGACAAAAGACCGTCAATGACCGCCAGTTCCGCCGCCCGTGCCCGCACCATCTTGCGGGTGACCGTGCCGACACCGGCGGAATTTTCCGAGATGACGCCGTCCTTCAGTGAATTTGTTTTCATAAATTAAAATTACCGCGCGTGATTGGTTTGGTCGTTATGCGAAGTTTTCATTTCGCGCGTGCCGCGGTCCTCGCGCACGTCGCGGGATCTGGAAAAAATGTTTTCGCGCTTTTTGGATTTCGGCGTCACGGCATCAGGAATTGGCCGCAATGTGTGTAGCGTTTGCGGGAAAACGGCGGTTTGCGGCATTGCCGCGAGTTTGGATGCAGGTGATTTCATAAAATTATTTCGCGGCTTGGGAATGGGGGTTGAGCTCGTTTTGCTTTACCTTTGGTTGTGAAACCCATGAACCCGGGTGAGATTGCGTTCCGCGATCAATTCCGCCTCCGCCTTCAGCCAGTGCTGCACGCCGTGGCCGGGCAGAGAACCCTCGTTCTCATAACTGAAATAGGCCCTTCTGGCCACTTTGTCCGGTGAGGGCACAAACTTGATTTCATTTTGATTCATTTCCGTTGCGACAGCACGCGGCGCGTCGGGAACTTGCCTTTTGGGGAAATGATTATGTTTCATCCAGTAAGAATGGCTGGTCATAGGTGTGTCTGCTATGGGGTATAACCTGACCGGACACTCGGAACAGAATCCGCCCACGGGCCGCCTATTGCGCCCACCGTGAATCTGCCATTAAAAATGAGTCAGACGCGGGCGAAGTCTATGAAACCGCGCTGGACATCGGTGTGGATGAGTTTGACGCGAATGTGGTCGCCCACTTTTAGACCTTGCGTGCCTTGCATGAGCCGGCCTTCGGTCGGTGGTTGGAAGAGCCGGACCCAGGTGCCTTTGTCCGCAGCCCCGGTGACGATGGCATCGAACTGTTGTCCAATTTTTCCCGATAGCAGCAGCGCGGCAGCAGACTTGTTGACCTGGCGTTCAACTTTGGTCGCGGCATCTTCCTGGTCGGTGCAGTGCTTGGCCAACTCCGTTAACTCCGGGATGGTGTAGGGTGACGACGCGCTCGCGAGCGCCGCTTTCAATAGACGCTGCGTGATGAGGTCGGGAAAGCGCCGGTTCGGCGCGGTGGAATGCGTGTAGTCTTTCACCGCCAGCGCGAAGTGTCCGGGAGCTTCGCCGCCGGGTAAATCGAGTGCATATTCGCCGCGCCCGATGAGTTTGATGACAGACAGTGAAAGATCGGCGAACTTCTCCGGTGCGGCGGCGCGACGCCGCGTCAGAAAACCTTCGAGCGCGACGGCATCCGGTGCGGCGGGAAGCGGTTCCTTGAGTTCAGCCGCAAGCTGGACGATGCGCGCCCAGCGTTCGGGATCACGCAGGACGCGGCGGAGGGATGGAAATTTTTTGCCAGCAAGATAAATCGC
The DNA here is from genome assembly GCA_963804265.1 of uncultured Acidimicrobiaceae bacterium. Lineage (GTDB taxonomy): Bacteria > Actinomycetota > Acidimicrobiia > Acidimicrobiales > Bog-793 > Fen-455. Next base: position 115,107 of record CAWDPZ010000055.1, on the reverse strand, counting down.
GGTAACGGCATTTGCCGCCACCATGAATTCCTCGATCAACTGCGTCGCCCGGTTGGTTTGATCCAGTTTCAGTGAAGAAAGCGCATCACCGGCGAAAATCGCCTGCGCCTCCAGCGTCTCCAAGCTGAGCGCACCGTGTTGGTGGCGCAAGCCGGTGAGCCGTTGCGCGACGCGATCCTGAAGGCGCAGATTTTCGTCGAGACCAGGAACTCCCGCGATCCGTTTCGGTGCCGGGCCGGTGCCGGTCAGCCACGCGGCGACGCTGTTGTAAGCCAGCTTGGCGCGGTTGTGAACCTGCGCCCGGTAAAGCTCCGACGTGACGAGCGAACCATCTTCCTTGAAAACCATGTCCGCCACGATGGCGATACGGTCCTGATCTTCGTTCAACGACGTCAGGTTGGTGGACAGCGCCTCCGGCAGCATGGGGAAAATCGCTGCAGGAGTGTAAACGGAAGTCGTGTTGCGCGCCGCATGGCCGTCGAGCGCCGAACCTTTGCCCACCAAAGCGTCCACGTCGGCGACGGCCACCAAGATTCTGACCTGCCCACCGGCAAGCGATTCGGCAACCGTGAGTTGATCTAGGTCGCGGGAGTCGTCGTTATCAATGGATGCCCAAAGTCGGTCACGCAGGTCGTGGACATTGTCCGTCGCCTTGGCCGGTCCGACAATGGCCGCTAACTCTTGCTGTGCCGCCAACGGAAAGTCCGGCTCCAAGCCGCGCGCGATCATCACCTGATGCGCAATGGCGGCGAGGGTGGCCCGGTCGCTGGCGTTGCCTTGGAGAACTGGCTTGGGTTGGTTGCGCGCGTCAGGCGGGGCGGTGCCGGTAGGTTTCATAAGTGCTTGGGCTATCATATAGCAACGCCAAACAAAAGCGACTATTTGATTGAGATGCCCAGTTGTTTGGCTGCTTGCTTCAACGGCGGCGGTGTCGGCATTTCTCCGGCGACGCGGCTTTCTTTGTGCTGTTTGTTTCTATCCGCCGTCAAAGCGACGGGAAATTGTTTTGCTGTTATTTGCCGGCCACGCTTTTCCACAGGGTGTTGCCCAGCATTAAAGTAAATGCCAAGAAGGCAATCGCGACGAGACAGGCCGCAACCTCCATTTCGACAAACCATGTTTTTTTGTCCATAGCCAAGAGCATCAACTGTCAAGCTTGCTGGCGCTATGGGGTGTTCGCCCCAACCGATGGTTTTTCCAGCGCGCGGTTTAAATGGCGGTCGTCTTTCAAGACCACCATCGTCTGCGGACTCGAAATGCGGATTCCTTCCACGGTAAAACGTTTCGCGGCTTGCTCCCGCAAATCACATCTGAATGTAACTGCGGCCAAGGCATCCGCGCACCAGACATCGAGTGAGAGCACGACGCCGGAAGCGCCCAACTGCGTGAGCGGACAGCCGGATTTTCTTCAAAGAAGGTTCGAACTTTGGCTAAAAGACACCGCCAGTTTGATTTTTTGGATTTTACGCGCTGGCGCGCGCGTGTGGGACAGGTCGGAATTGAAATCGGCCGATTAGCTCCATATCGCTCAAACCGGCAGCAGCGGTTTTAGTTCAGAGTTGAGGCCAAGGCTGGATCGGCCCTATTGCTGGACGAAGAACGTGGACCTGACCGGCGGAAGGAGCAAATGCGCGGTCGTCACGGGCTGTCCGCCCGATTCCGATTTGGCCGTTTCGGCATTTTCCCGCTCGCCCGTGTGCGGGTTCCAGATGGCCAGATTCTTGTCGCCCCGCAGCACGACTTTGGTGTCAATGGCATTGGTCGAGGAATTGGCGAAGAAATAGATGTCGCGTCCGTCTTTCACCTTGTGGATGTAGGTCAGCGCGCCGTCGTAATTCATGTCCAGCTTCACCGGCCACAGTGGGCGGCGACTGAATGTCAACGTCGCGGACCGGGTCCACGTCCTTGAGAATCGTGTTCAGGATGTTGATGTCCGGTTGCGGAATAAAATAGCCGCGTCCGCCGGCGCTGTTGTTCTTCACGGTATAGCCTGAATTCTTGGAATCGTCGGGCGCGTTCCCAAACACCTCGGCCGTCATGGCCTGAATATCCTTGTCGCGCCCGAATTCCGCCGATTGGGTCGGGAGCTTGAGTGTGGCGATGATGGCGCCGCCGCCGCGATAGAATTCCAGAAGCTTCCTGGCGGTATCGGTGGAGAGCGTGTCGCCGGCGGGAAGGATCAGGGCACGGAATTCCTCGCGGTTTTCCTTGTTGTTGAGCACGAGTTTTCGCTGCTCGACGCTGCAGCGCGCCAGAAAAACCTCCGGGTGCAGGTAGGTGTAATCCACGCGCAGCGAGTGGGAGAGCATGAGGCCGATTTCCATGTAATCATTTGCCCCCGGGACGGTGCCGCCGGACTGGCTCCCGGGCCTGCGATTGGCCTTGAAGTTGTAGTCGGCCTGAAGGGAGGCAATCGGATAGAGTATGGCGATGTCCGCCACGTGCCGGCCGCCCCGCAACATATAGCCCATGCGACCGATGAAGCGGCCGATGTCCGGATCCATCTCGCGTGGACGGGCATCCATCTGCATGTTCACGCCCATGGCGAACTGGTCCATGGCCGTTCGCAGCGCAATGGTCGGATTCATCGTGCGGTAGGCCGCATACGTCTCGGCGATGCACTCGGGCCGGTCGTAGTTAAAGGCCGCAGAAGTCACGACCTTGTAGGAGATGACGGATTCGCCGGGATAGTAAATGTTATCAATCCCCGGAATCTGCTGGTGCTCGAATACTTTCATGAGGTCGCCGCTCACGGCCACCGGGTTGCGGAGTTCCTCCTGGTCCTGGTGCCCGGTCATCTTGACGCCATGTTGCGCGCACCAGGCGGCGACCTGTCCGATGTAGTTTGAGGCGTAGAGTTCCGTGCGGAAGCCGAACAGCGCGTTGCGCGCGGCGGCGGTGTCCGGGCCGATGTCATACCACAACGCCGGATAATTCGTCATCGGCGAGCAACCGTATTTCTTCTGGAACTCCTGATTGAAGTTCGGGGTCCACAGGCGTCCGTCCACATAACTCATGGAAGGCTCGTCATAGAAAGTCCGCTTGATCACGGTTCCGAAGAATTCCTTAAGGTGCGTGTAATACGGCTCGAAATTGATCGCGATGTATTTCGACACCGCATCGCGGTCGAGATAATCAACGGACCCGCCTTTCACCGATGCCGGGCGGAAGTCGTCGTTCAGGTAGAATGCCATCACTTTCCAGTTTCCCTTCGGAACCTGACACTCCACCACCTTGCCGGATTTGCGGTTGCTGATGTCAATGCGGTTGAAGTTGTCGAGATTCATCATCACCGCGCCGATATAGAGCGGTCTGGGGATGGCGAGTTGCACGCTGGCCGGGCCGGTCACGTTCGTCTCCGCGATTTCGATGCTCTTTTCGGCCAGCTCCGGATACTTGGTGTAGAACAGCCCGCCGGCGATGCCGGAGGGATAGCCCAGTTCGTCGTAAATCATGCTGTCCGGAAAGCCGATCCGCTGTCCTTCCTCGATGGCGATCCGGTAAAAGCGGAAATAATCCTCGCTTAAATATGCCACGCCTTGACTGTTCGACCCGCGCCCCGATCCGCGCAAATAAGCCTCCGACAACCCCGTCGTGGCGCCGCTGGCGCCGAGGCCAAGTTCAAACGATCCCCACGCGCCGTTCGTCGCCGCTGACTGGACGCTGCGCCTGACGCCGTCTTCCGTCAGCCGGTTAAGACCGAACCCCTGCCAATGGATTCCGCGAAATTCGCCGGGCGGATCTTTGAATTGGGCGAGTTCAACGGTGTTGCTGTCGGCCCGCGCAAGGAGCGGCGTGCTGATCCACGCCGCGAGAACAACCGAGATCAGCCACGAAATTTTATGGAGTCTGTTTTCGGGCTTCATAAAAAACGATCATGCCTTCGGAATGATTTTCAGGGCGACGCCGAAATCGTCGGTTTGCGTCCTCTTCGCCGGAAGCGTCACCGTCAACCCGTTTTCGTCGCGGGCAATTTCCAGATTGCCAGAAGAACCCAGCATTTGAACGCTGCCAATGTTGCCTTTGTAATTCGGCGCGTTTGTGGCAAGCGATTTGATGGTGGTTTTCCCGCCGTCGGGCCAGCCCATCACCACCGCATAAAGCACATCGCCCTTGGTGGTGAAGCGGATGTCGCTGGCGTTCAAATTCGGGCCGAGGCCGCGCGGCGGATTTCCGGCGCTGTCCTTGGCGGTGGCGTCATTTTTTACCGCCGGGCCTTCGCCGTAAATCACCCACGGTCGCGTGTCGTAAATGCACTCGCTGTTGATGGCCATCCAACTGGTCATGTCGTCCAGAACGGCGATGGCCTTGTCGTCCAGTTCGCCGTAGCCGGGCAGCGGGAACGAAAGCAGCAGCGTCCCGTTTTTGCTGACCACGTCCACGAGCAGATGAATCCACGAGACGGATTTGGTGTAGCCCTTGTTGTAATCGGCGATGCTGTAATGCCACGGGCCGACGGTGCTGCCCTTGTTCCACGGGATGCGCAGCAGGTCGAGACTCATGTTGCGTTCGAGGTTGTTGACGATGCCCTGCTGCTCGGCCACGGAATTGCCGTTGGAAATGATGACGGATTCAAGTTTTCCGTCGTGCCATTTCTGATTGGCGTTGTAGAAATGCGCGGCGAGATTCAGCCCCGTGTCGCCGAGTGGCAGCTTGGTGTCATCGAAGAAAATCAGGTCAGGATGATAGCTGTCAATCACGTCCTTGATGCGGTTAAAAAATTTCGTCGTGTAAGCCGCGTCCGGATCCGCGCCGATGGCGTGGTTTTGCGCATACAAATCCTGTGGGTCGAGTCCTTCCCACCACAAACCTTTGCCGTCGGCCTTTGTGAGCTTGCCGTCGTAAGGGACACCGGCCAGCGGTCCCGTTTTGTCGCTGCCCTGCGCGTCTTCATACCAGTTCCACGAGCGGGCGGCGTGGACGCTGACGCCAAATTTCATCCCGGCTGCGGTCACGAGTTTTTGCCAGGTGCCGACGATGTCTTTTTTCGGGCCGACGTTGACGGAATTCCACGGCTGAAATTTTGAATTGAAATTGTCAAAGTTGTCGTGGTGGTTTGCCATCTGGACGAGAAATTTCGCGCCCGCGCCCTGAAAGCGCTTGAGCAGCGCGGCGGGGTCCCATTTTTCCGCCTTCCAATCGTTGCAGACATCCTTGAAACCGAACTTCGACGGATGCCCGTATTTCTTGACATGAAAATCATATTGCGGCTTGCCCTGGTCATACATGTATTTGGCATACCAGTCGCCGTCGAGAGGCTGGGATTGCGGCCCCCAGTGCATCCAGACGCCGAACTTCGCGTTGCGATACCAGTCGGGCAATTTGTAATTCTGCTCCAGCGATTCCCAAGTGGGCTGGAACGGGCCGGGCGCAATCTCGTAAGCGGCGGCGGCTGGCGGCGTCCCGGCGGCCAGCGCGCGGGACAGCCACGAAGATGCTGTCAAACCGGCTCCGGCGGTGAGCGCGGAGGTTTTCAGGAATTTGCGGCGTGTGACTTGGGCTTTCATAAAGACCAACCTACACCGGACATACCGGCAAAGGAATGCCAATAGTTGGCCAGAGGATGACGATTATTGACTTTTTCAAGTCTCTGATAAGCGTCATTAAACGCCATTTTGATGGCATGAGCTGTTGTTTTCGGCAGTCAGCGGGCGATCAATATGTGCATTCCGGTCTCGCAGGGTTTTGAGACTGAAGAATCAATCGCAAACCGCAGTTGAAATGAGGCGCGGAACCTGAAGGTTAAATCAGGACCGCGCCGCCATCTGCATGAAACGGAAGTCAGGGTTAGTTCAAGGTCAGGGCGATCTTGGCGCCCAAATGATCGGGTTGCGCCGCGAGCGCGGCGTTGAATTCTGCGCTGGCTTTTTCCTTTTGACCCAGCCCGGAGTAGCCAAGGCCGGCGAGGTAATGAGTCGTGGCAACGCGCGTATTTGCGGGCTGCTGTCTTGAGGGTGGAACCGTGTTGTCATCGGCAGGCGCGGGCGCGGCGGTTCCGGCGCTCACAAGTTCGTTGAAGATCGGCCCGGCTTTTTCGTTCTGGCCGAGTTTCTGAAACGCGAGCGCCTGAAAATAACGCGCGGCGCGGGCGTTGATCTGGTTGCCGCGACGAAAGCCGGCATCCGACGCGCTGTTGGTCGTCGCGGTGAGCCACGACTGGCGGGCCTGTTCCTGATTGCCGAGCGCCTCGTTCGCGCAGCCAACCCAATAGGCAATCTCGGCTTGATACACCGCGCCGAGCGGCTCGGCGCGCAGGTTCAGCGGCGGCTTGAGCGCGGCATTGAAATCCGCGAGCGCCTCGTTGTATTGCTTCGCGTTGAAGCGTTGCAAGCCGCGCACGAGATGCGCGTCCGCCCAGGCATCGCCGGTGCTGAAGCGCGTGCCGCCCTCCCAGATGCTGAACGTCCGGCTTTCCAGCAGCGAGATGGCCTCGTCGGTTTTTCCCGCGAATGTTTTGAGGCCGATCAACGCCGCCCGGCCTTCATCCCTTTGCACCACGACCGGCTGGTGTTGTTCCATCAGCGCGAGCCGTTTTTCCACGGGCGCGCCGGCGGCCTGATAAAGTGAATCCAGTTCGGCAAAATGATCCGGGTAAGGATTGGGCAGCGCCACGGCTTTTTCGAGATAGGCAATCGCCTTGGCGCGCGACGCATCATCGTTCTTGTGCGACAGGGGCTGCGCCAGGTTGCGCCAGACAATCGGGAAATTCGGATCGAGCGCGGCGGATTTTTCCCAAAGCGCAACCGCCTCGTCCGGCTGCCAGTCGAACAGCAGATTGCCAAGATAATACGGCGCGCGGGCGTCCGAGGGATTCGCGGCAATCGCGCGGCGCAGCACGCCGATGGCTTCGGATTGGAACGGGAAAACATATTCCGGCGATTGCGCCATCGCCTGCTTGCGATAATCGGCGGCTTTCGCGGTGTCGCCGGTTTTTTCGGCCAGGTCGCCGAGGTAATAATAAATCATCGGCGAAATTTTGGTTTTGTCCGGCGCGGCGGCGACGGATTGGGCGAGGACTTCCGAGCCGTCGCGCCAGAGGCCGGCGTTGGAATATTCGGCGGCGATTTCCTGCGCGGTGGCGGGGAATGTGTTGAGCGTTTTGAACAACTGGCTCGCCACGGATTTGTCGCGGGAGAGAAGCCATTGCTCGGTCATCAGGCGAACGTCCAGCGGATCGGTTTTGGCTGACGGCGAACGCGAGGGCTTCGCGCGCTTCCGCCGTGCGGTTGAGATGCCGCAGCGCGGCGGCTTTCAATCCGTAGGCGCGGACGTTGAGTTCGTTGGCGTCGAGCGAGCTGTTCGCATATTTCAGCGCGGCGGCAAAATCTCCGCGAGCCGAGGCGATTTCCGCGAGCGAGAAATACGCGGGCGATTTCCATTCCTGGCTCCACGCGGCCTTGAACAAAGTTTCGAAGGCTTCGTCGGTTTTGCCCTGCGCCGCGAGCGCGACGCCGAGGTAATACAGCGGCTCGGAATTTTTCGGCGTGGTGTATTTCGCCGTGAGCCGCTCCAGCGCCTTGCGGAAATGCTGCTCGGCGGAGGCGAATTTCGCGTTGCGCAAATCCAGCAAACCCATGCCGGTGTTCGCGTCGGTGTCGCCCGGATCGCGCTTCAGAGCTTCTTCCCAATACGGATCGGCATCGTGCGCCGGATCGTGGAATTGATCAATGCGCAGGCCGGCGAGATCAAGCTCCTCGTCGTTGGTGAATGTGTCCGGCGCGGGCGGCGGCGTGACGACGGCGGGCCGCGGCGTGGGCGTCAGGCGCACCGGCGAATACGCGACGAGTTCGCGGTCGCCAACGGAGAGCGAGGCGCGCACGTCGTGTTCGTCCACGCCGGCGGGAACGGCGATTTGTTTTGTGTAGGGCTTGGCCGGATTGATGGAAATGTTTTCTTCCAAAACAATTTTGTCGCCCGCCTTGAGCCGCACGGTTGCGCGCGGAATTTCCTTCGTCGTGCAGAAGCCGAATTTGGCCGCGCCGTTGGTCACTTCAAGATTCACGGCGGCTTCGAGGTTCGCGTTTTTCACGCCGCCGATGCCGCGGAACGGATACCAGTTCATCTGGAAGGCGCGTTCCTCGAACGGCTGCATCCAGGTATAATCCGGCTGGTTGTCCGAGTAGGCGCCGGCCATCAATTCGATATACGGGCCGTCGGTGTCGGTGAGGACGTCGTCTATCGCGCGGCCGCGCGGGCCGCTGCCCCACGTCCAGAATTTTTTACCGGGCACGACGTGATGATCGGCGACGCTGACGATGCCTGCCTCGCGACCGTGGTCGTAACCGGCGAAGAAATCGTCCACGTAATTCCAGGCGAACATCGAGCTGGCGGTCGGGTGGTTCTTATACCAGCTCACGTCCGTGCCGGCGCCGAAATCAGCGCCGTTGTAATTTCCGCTGGCAATCGGCCACGCGGCAAAATCGCGTTTGGCATGATACGTCACCCATTGCGTGTCGGGCGGAAAAATGACCTGGTAATTTTCATTGACGCTCACCGCGACGTTGGCGAAGCAGAGCATCGAATTCGGGAGCGGCGTGCGGTTGATGATGCGCACGGAGCATTCGAGCACCGAGCTGCCCGGGCGCAGCGTGTAGCCCACGGCCCAGCGCATCTGCTGGCGCACTTCCAGTTCGCCGACCCAGATGGTTTTGCTGCCGTCGGCGTTTGACTCCGTGCGGTATTGCACCGGCAGAAACGTGTGCGCCGCTGACGACGATATCGCCTTCGAGTTGCTCCCTGCCACGCCGCGCGCGCGATCGGCGTCGCGGCTTCCGCCAGGCCAACGACGGCGCCCACCCTCGACGCTGGGCAGCAGCGTGAGCCGCCGCCCTGCTCGACCAGACCGCGACTGCGCTCGACCGCGCCCTGCTCGACTTGCGAAGCGCCAAAACGGCGGCGCTGGAGCAGAGCGAAAACTGAGTCTCGGTGCTGCTCTCCTCGCTCTCGCATCATCTGCGCACGCCGCTGGCCTCGATCGTCGGCGCCGTCACCAGCCTGCGCCAGCTTGGCGGACCAGATGAGCGCCGCGAGCCGCGACGATCTCCGGATCCCTCGATCGAGGAAGAGGCGGCGAGCCTGTCCTGCTTCGACTCCGATCTCCTCGACATGACGCGGCTCGAAGGCGGCGTGCTGAACGCCAAGCGCGACTCGGGCGATGTCAGCGACGTGATCCGCGAAGTGGCTGAAGGTGGCCGAACGAACTTTTCTGGGCCGCGCCATCGATGTTAGCCTCGCGCCGAGCCTGCCTCTCGTGCGCGGTGATGGCGCGCTGCTGCGGCAGGTGCTGTTCGACCTGATCGACAACGCCAACAAAGATGGCGGCGCCGATACGCCAACGGCCATTTTGCTCGTCGAGAAGGGAATCATCTGGCTATCAGCGTGACCGATCAGGGCAAAGGCATTTGGTCAGCCGATCTGAACGGATTCTTCGACAATCGACCGCCGCGGCAAAGTCGATGGGCGGCCCGCCGGAACCGGGCCCGGCCTCTCGATCAGCCGCGGCTTCATTGAGGCGATGGGCGGGTCGATCAGAGGCCGAGAGTCCGCTCGGGGTGACGTCCCCACTCGTACTTCCCGTCGGAGATGGGCCCGGACCATCCCCGGGTGCCGGGGTCATCCGGCCTGGCAGCTGGATCTTGTCGCAAACGACGATCAACGGAAGTGGCCGGGTCGTCGGACAAAGCGGCGGCATCGGTTCGAACGGCCAACTCGGCTTGCGGGTGTCGGCAAACGGCGGCGCGTCGATCCCGGGGGTCGGTGCATGTCCCGGTGTCAAGGTTCCACCACCCGGGACACCGCGAGGGGCCTCCGTACAGACCCTATTCGCATCCTGTGCCCGCCACCTCGGCCTTCGAAACCTGGTCACCTATCAACCCGCAAGCCGCTATTGGGCATTCCAGTGGTACGAGACGGCGATCTTCGTCGCGATGGCGCTTGCCCTCGCTGCTCTTTGCTTTTGGCGGGTGCGTCACCGACTGACGTGAGGCATCGGGACTGGTGCACGGAATGCTCGATGGCGGCCCCTGTTGCCAGTGGTCACCCGTGCCGATAGTCGTCGTTCGGTGTTCACCAACGGGTTCCGACGCAAATCCCCGCATTGGCGCCAACGAGGGTTGCGACGACCACGAAGATCCGCGCAGAAGCCGCTTTCAAGATGTGGAGACTCACCGTCTTAGTCTGGGGAGTCGTCCACAGGGGTCGGGCGCGTACCCTGCTCTTGGTGTTCTTGCGAACACTCCTCCAACAAAAGTCCTGTAGACAGCCAGTTGACACTGAACAGGGGGCTTTCCTCAACCATGGGGGCCACCTTCCTCATCGTTCCCGGCGTTGGCACGGCGCTCGAAGCCGGTTGCCGCGGAGTCACAGAGGGCCAGGTCCCTCGTCCGCTATGGATGGGTTCTTAAGGCCCCAATGACGGCGGTTAATTACTGTTCGCACAGCCGCCGAACGGGCACGGATGCAACCCTCGGGGCACCGGCAAAGTTGGAAACGGCTGTCTTGTCCAGGACTGTCCACTGTCCTGAGTCGTCCACAAGGTTGCAGAGGGGCCTGAACTGAACTCGCTGCCGCCGCCCACCACGCAGTTCTTGGCCGTGGCACAAGACAGTGTGAAAAGGCCGAAATTCGGTCTGACGACGTGGAGCAAGGTTGTCCAGGTCTTGCCCCCGTTGGTCGTCTTGATGACAGAACCGGGTACAACTGCCAGGCACTCTCGCGGCCCGACGCATTGAATATGGCTTATCCCGAGTCCAGGAGTCCCCCGACGACTCGGCAAGTTCTCCCATTGAAAGCCGCGGTCTGCCGTGACGTAGACAGCGGAGGAGTAGCTTGTTCCCAGAAGACAATCGGTGGCGTCCCAACACCCGAGGCTCTCAAGCTCGAAGGGCAAGCCGACGACGGTACTGAGATGTCCACGTCAGTCCACCGTCCCTCGTCGATGTCACGGTCGTCAGCCGTCGCGTCTTCGTCCCTATCGTGTTCAGGTTCTCCGAAGTGCTCTGGACCGCGATGCAGTCCTGGTTAGTGGGGCAGGACAAGACCCCGGTCGGTACCGCCACACTCGTCCGATTGGCAACGACCCTCCAATCCTTTCCGCCGTCGCGCGTGTCGATGAGGGCGGACCCAAATATGGCAGCGCAATCTGAAGCGTTCATGCAGGCAAGCGTGTGAGGCGCGGACCCCTCTGCACCGGGCACGCGCACCGAAGTGACCGTCCAGTGGAGGCCCCCGTCCGCAGAGTTCCAGATGGGCAGGAGAGGACCGCTCTGGAACGAGAACCAGAAGCCGATTCCCAAGCACTTGGACCGCGTTGGGCAGGCAATTGACGTGCCGAGGCCACTGTAAAGCCCTAGCCCCTCGACCGAACGGCTCAGCCCAAGGGGAAAGGCCGTCGCTTTCCACTTCATATCCGGCCCTCCCGCGGCCATAACTGTCAGGTACCGCACCGGAACACCAAAGGCGATCAGGTTGGAGCCAACCGCTAAGCAGCGATTCGGGAAGGGGCAATCGACTGCGACCACCAACGTGCTCCGCCCTGTGGGGATGGAGTCGATGGCTGAGAAGGAACCTTGGACCCCGAGATAGCCACCCCCGACGAACAGAGGCACCAGCACGGCAGCGACGATGACGAGCGTGGTCCCCGCCGAAACAAGCCACGGTTTTGCGGAAAGTCCTCTCGCCGCCAGGCCCGTGAGCACGGTCGCGACGACGACCGTGGCGACGAATATCGGGAGCGGAAACTGCGGGAATCCGACCAGCAAGAGAGCATTCATGTCCCAGTTGTTGGCGACAGCGATACCGGTCTCGACGACGAGCACTAAGAGCAGCGGTTGTGCCCAGAGCACGCCCCGACCAACAGCTAAGCCAAATGTCCGCCTCGGAGATGAGCGCGAGCGCCACACCAGAACCCCTGTGATAGCGAGCACCACAGCCGCCACGATGATGAAGGCCAGGTACACAAACATCCGCGATACATCGGTGATGCGGACCATCCGCTCGATTGTTGGTTGGAAATGGGGCGCGAACGCTGACGGGTACGCCGCCCAGTAGGCGATGGTCCAGCCGAAGAACGAGGCCGCCCAAGCCGCCTCAAACCAGAACAGAATCGCAAGGCACGCCCAGGCGCGCTTCGATGCGCGGGACGGTTCACCGGGTTCAACAAAGGCCCCGTTCCCGCCGCGTTCTGTTTCGGGGACTACCTCGTCCAGAACGTCCTGTGTGTCCAAACCAACCCCAGTCTGCAAAGTTGAGGGCCGTACCGAACCTACTACCGCCATGAGCCATGACGAGAACCGGCAACTCGAACGTTGTCGACGTGGGCAGGGCCGCGTCCTGAAATGTCGTCATGGCCGATGTATACCTGCGCTTGTGGCGACGAGACGCGGATCGTGGCTGGGGTTGATGGTCATGAGCGCGCTGGTCGCCGCGGGCTGTACGTCCGGGCAGTCGGCCCCGCTGCCCAAGGTTGCAACCGCCTTGGTAAGTACGCAAGCTGCCGCTGCCCAGCACGCCAGGGGCAATCTGACCGGCAGGGTCTGCCAGCCTATACATGGGCCACCAAAGGCGAAGGTGACCGTCTCCCTTGACGAGAGCGTCCCCTACGCGGGGTGGGGACAACAGCTTCGCTCCGAAACCGTCCCGCAAAACGGCAGATACCGGTTCACGTCGGTCGTGCCCGGCCATTACATGCTTGTGGGACAGTGGCCAGACACCCCACCAGTCAGCACAGACGCCTGGGTATCGGCTGGCCAAACCGATGTGGTGAATCTCTCGACGTGCGTTCCCACGACCGGAGTCGATTACAAACCAGCGAGCGCGGCGGCGGTACGACGGTTCGTGGCGAGGGCAACGGTAGGTGGCAACCGAGCGTACTCCGCCACTTATCGCTACCTCGGAGGCGAGATATACGGGGCGTGGCGGGCGGGCGAGACCTTCTTCTTCGCCCAACGACCACACGGTCGGGACTCGATGTACCCATGGGGAGCTGGTGACTTCACTTTCCGCGCTCATCAGGGCAGCCATGCCTTGGAGTTCATCCAACGCGCCGCGCCACGACTACGAGTGCGTTCGTAACAAGCCGGTCGGGCCGTGGTCGTGCGAAGGTCCGAACTACGAGAGCATCGGTAACGCCCTCGCCGTCATGAGCTTCGACGAATCGGCTGATCTTCTCAGTCACATGTTCCCGCCCTCGAAGGGGACATCAATGGCGTCTGAGAGCCTGAACGGGTTGAAGGTGACCTGTCTTCGATCCCCGGAGTTGGACGGCTCGCTGGCGACGTGGTGCATTACGGCCAACGGCTTCACGGCCTACGCGGCATCCTCGACCCTCGACAACGTGGAGATGCTGAACCTCTCCGCTTCGCTTCCGGCAGGTGTCTTCTCGCTCCCCGCCCGCCCGGTGAAGTGGCACGGGTACCTGTGGTGGCCGACCTCTTGACGCGCCCCAGGCGATGTCGTCGCGCGGGCGTGCTTAGCCTGTGCTCGATAGTCGCCCTCGCCGTGGTGCTCGCTGGCTGTACGACGGGGCAGGCGACTGCGACGACGATCACATTACCAAGACGACGGAGACAAGCACCACATAACGGCCGTCTCGGAGCCAACTCTCGGCATGCTGGCAGACGCGGGAATTCATCTATGTCCGGCTCCGACCCCGTTGACCCGCTTCAGCCCAGATTTCGCGACATCCGCGTGGCAAACGCGTCATCTCGCGTCAGGCGGGGTGAGGGCCCATCGGGTGGATGGTGAGCTCAGCTTTCGTCGCTCTGGGCCGAGGTGGATTGATCCACCCGAATGGTCAGAACGACAAGGTCGTCCTCGTGCCGACTGGCATGGTTCAGCGCAGCCTCCAGGATGTCGTCCGTGATCCGCGACGCAGAGTCCCTTATGTTTCTCAGTACTTCGGCGATTCCTTCGCTTCCGAACATGTGATCGTCGGAGTGGCGTTCGGTGACTCCATCGGTGTACATGACGAGAACCGAGCCAGGCACGAGGTCGATGACCGTTTCGTCATAGTGAACCTCCCGGCGAACGCCCAGGAGAAGTCCTGACCCGCAAATGCTCTCGACCTTGCCGTCAGTTCGTCGCAGGAGTGGACTTGGATGTCCAGCGCAGCTCACGGTTGCGGACCATGCCTGACCGCGGCGGTCAAGTCGGATGATGGCAGCAGTGCACAATCGAGCGCTGGTCCCGGGCCGGTCGATGCTTGCACCGCTTTCGACGATGTTCTGAACGATCGCCTCGTTGAGTCGCTGGAGCAAGCCCGCCGGGCTGGTGTCGGATCGGGCCGAAGCTCTGACGGTGTGGCGTGCTAGTCCGGTGACCGCCGCAGCCTCTACACCTTTGCCCTGGACGTCGCCGATGACGACCACGTAATCTTCGTTGCCGATCTCGAAGACGTCGTAGAAGTCACCGCCGACATCGATACCGGTACTTCCGGCCTGGTACCGGACCGCCAGGTCCAGACCCTTGATGGTTGGGAGGCGGGCGGGAAGCAAGGACTGTGCCAGCCGGTGCGCAACATGGGATTCGAATGCATAGCTGGTGGCATTGTCGATAGCCGTGGCGGCTCGTCCTGCCAGCTCTTCGGCCAAGGCGCGAGTCTCCTCGTCCATGGCCCGTCCCTTGCGATTGACGAATGCCAACGCTCCCAGGGCTCTTCCTCTGGTCCGCAAGGGCAGGATCAAGGCGCCCCCGAATCCCACCTTTCGCAGCAGTTCCAGGTGTGCCGGCGAGCGCGAGCGGGCTGCGAGCATCGAATCGTCCATGTCTTTCACATACTGGGCCCTACCTGTTCGGATGACTGCGCCCACACCGTTCGGCGAGGAGAGGGAAAACTCGGTCTCTTCGAACAACCGCCACTCGTCGCCGCTGAGCTCAGGCGCCAACACACGTTTCGAGATCTTTCCGTCCTCCAGGAGAAACAACGCGGAGCGATCGGTCAGGCGGGGAACTCCGAGCTCAGCGACGGTCTCCAGTGTGACGTCGAGATCGAGCGATCCGCTGAGTCGAGCGCTGGCGGCAGCGAGGAAGGCCAACTGCTCCCGGCGCGATTCCGCGATGCTTCGGGCCTCCTGGAGCGCCTCTCGCGACTCGGCGGCGTGCGAGAGCGATCGCTGCCTGCTCTGCGACGAGTATCAGGTACTCGGCGCTCGTCCGGCGCGAAGTGGTGTTCGTCACGAAACCCGACTGCCATGACACCGAGACGTCGGTCCTCGACCAGGAGGGGAAGTGCCGCGAACGAGGATGTCGGGCCGTCGGCGAGAGCGGGCCATCGCCGCGAGAGCTCGGCTCGGGACTCGACAAAGAGCGGCACGCCCTCCCTCAGGATCTCGCCAGCAGGCAACGAGGGATCGAGGGGGATCTCCGGGTACTCGGCACTCGCCCCGAAACCCGCGACGAGCCACAGGCGCGAGTCTCGAAGCATCCAGATGGCTCTTTCACCGTCGCCGATGGCGCCCTGTACGGCTTCACGGATGATCATCTCGCAAACCTCGGTGACCGTGACTGCCGCGACCAGCGCCGCGGTGATTCTCTGCAGTCCGCGGATCCGCTCGGTCGCCCGCTCGGCCAGCTGACGTGCAGACCGTTCCGCCTCGAAGAGACGGACACGCTCGATGGCCGCAGCTATTGGCTCCGCGAACTCTCCTCAGCAGCTCGACATCGTTCTGGTCAAAGCTCGAGACCTGCCTTCTTGTCGCGTGAAGAACGCCGAAGGTCCGCCCGCCGGATGAGAGTGGCACGCCGACGTAGGATCGCTGTCCGCTAGAGCGGAGCAGTTGGCTCAGCACGTTGATCCGTGTCAGGTCCTCAACGAGACGTGGTTCGCCCGTAGCAAGGATCGGTCCGGACAGGCCGGCACCGTTAGGAATCGAGATCGACAGCTCGACCTCTCGATCAAGACCGAAGGCCGCCCGGCTCACGAGCTCCGACCCTTCCTCGTTGGCGAGGAGCAATGAGACGGCGTCAGCGTTGAGCATTCGGGCGATTGCCTCGAGCGCCTCCCGCAGGAGAAGGTCGAGATGCGGCTCAGAAAGTGTCTCGCCCGCCGCACGGCGATATAGATCGAGCCACTGGTCAACTGCGGCGGCGGCTGCGGCGCGTTGCCTTGTCGGCCGCAAGTAGCTCGGCTAGTGGCGTTCCCTGCAGCGATCTCGTGGGCTGTTCGCTCAACTGCAGTCTCCTCCCCTACGCCGAGACTACGCCGAAGCGGACCTGCTTTGAGGCATCCTCACGGGGAGGCCGCTCTCTTGCGATATTTAGGCCACGATGGTGTCGTTGTCCCAGTGTCACGAGTCCTTGTAGTGATCGCAGACAGCTCAATCGACCAGCACTTCCTCGCCCCCGTCATAGCCTGCCGTAGCCAGGGGCACCCCAGGCCCTTGGAAGCCGCACGGTGCGGCCGCCGGATCCGCCGCCCACAGAGCCGCTGGTCCTTGGAGTCCTCGAGATCACTGGCCTCATGAACTATCTGTCTGCGACAGCTGTTGCAGGGCGCGGGTCGGAGCCGCGACCAAACTCCTGGGGCTGACCGTCGTTCGACTCCCCGCCCGCAGATGAGCATCCGGATCGAGCCTCCTGCTCGCGGTGCCACCAAAGGGCCGTGCGGAGAGACTGGTTTGACTCTTCAGCAGCTCTCCAGGCGGCGGCGCCGCGACTGCTAGCGGGTCCGCGCTGCGTCACGACCAGACCCCACCGTCTGTTTCCGCCCCCGCAAGTCGGCGAGCACGTACATGTCTCGTCCTATGGGACGGATGCGCCCAGAGTATTGACAGCTCCGCGGACCCCGCGTCCTGCGAAGCCGGCCCGGTCCCCAGTAGCGTCCCCCTGTTCGTGCCGCAATCTCTGCGAAGCTGACCGCGCCAGGTGCTTCCCGCACTGCTGTCACGATTCGTTCGACCTCGTCGCCCCGGTAGGGGTCGTCCCGTGGGAAGCTCGATGCCTGCGGAACCGGTGCCCACAGGGCCCGGGCAGGCGCTCGCCCGTTCCACGGCGGCGAGAGGGGACGGGTTCGCCTGCTTCGGACTGAAGTCCGTGCCGGCACGGACTTCTCGCCGGCTTCTCCGGTGCTCTCGGAGCCCTCGGCTGCCGAGACAGGTGCGGCGATCTCCTCGAGGCTCATCTGCTCGGCATCGACGCCAAGGAAGACTTCGACGAGACCGCTCGCGAACATCAACCCTCCACCGATGACGTAGCCAATTGCAACATGTGAGACCTTGTCGCTCGCGATGAGAGCACCGAACAGGACCGGTCCGATGACTCCGCCGAGCCCTGTGCCTATGGCGTAGAAGAAGGCAATCGCCAGGGCGCGGGTCTCCATGGGGAATATCTCGCTTACCGTTAAATACGCGGCGCTTGCACCGGCAGATGCAAAGAAGAACACCACCACCCACGCCACGGTCTGTGTCGTCGCCGAAAGGATCCCCGCACTGAACAACGCCGCGGTGACCCCGAGCATGAGGCCGGAGAGCAAGTAGGTTCCTGCGATCATCCAACGTCTGCCGATTGTGTCGAACAGACGGCCGAGAAGAAGCGGACCGGCGAAGTTGCCGATCGCGAAGGCAATCAGGTAAAGGCCGACGCTCGCGGCATTGACTTTGTAGAAGGTTGTCAGCACGAGCGCGTAGGTAAAGAAGACGGCGTTGTACAAGAAGGCTTGGCCGAAAGAGCGCCAGACCGAGAATCGAGCGGCGCGGATACTCACCGAAGACGATTCGCCCGACCTCCATGAACCCGACGGGGCCACGCTCATGTACCTTCGACCGTCTCTGTCACCTCGTCGAGAGGCTGGCCGGTGCTCTCGGCTACCTGGTTCTCGATTGTCGAGACGATCTCGCTGGCTTCCTCCGGGCGCCCGTGGGTGAACAACCAGCGGGGACTCTCGGGCACGAGACTGACGAACGATGATATGGCGACTCCGAGCACGGCGCCTATGCCGAAACACAGCCTCCAGCCAATGTCAACCGCAAGAACGTGCGGGTCGAGCAAGACGAGACGTCGCGGCGGCACCGACGGCGGTGCCGACCCAGTAAGAGCCGTTGACCAACAGATCGACTGTGCCGCGGACACGTGTGCAGGAATGAGCTCGTCGATGGCCGAGTTAATGGCCGAGTACTCGCCCCCGATACCCATGCCGGTGAGGAAGCGGAACCCGAAGAACCACCAGGCATCAAACGACGAGGCAGTCAGCAGAGTGGCTGCGAGGTAGAGCCCGAGGTCACCAGGAAGAGGCGTTTTCGCCCGAAGCGGTCGGTCAGATGGCCAAACAGCAATGCGCCGAGCGCACGCGCCGGCAATGTAGATCCCGGCAGCGTCACCGATCTGCGCGGTCGTGATCGTGATACCGCTGTGGGACTTCGTGATCGTGCTACCGATGGCGCCGACGATCGTTACTTCGAGGCCGTCGAGGTATCCACACAGTGCCGAGGCCGACGAGCACGAGCCAGTGCCATCTGCTCCAGGGCAGTCTGTCAAGGCGAGCCGGGACGTCGGTCTCGATGACGCCTTCAGAATCGGGCTCTTCGTGCTGCTCCCGAGTCGGCCTGCCTATGGTCGTCCGCATCGCTCTACTCAGCCACGACGGGCTGGTTGCTGACAACCGGCTGGTTGGTGACGAGGGATTGCCTGGCAACGGGCGTAGCGGCCACGACGCCGGGCACGGCGCGCTCGGCAAGCACTGGCTCCGCCGGAGCAGGACTAGCGCTGCGCTCGGGTGTCGCCACCCACTTCGCGCCGGCACCCTGATGGCGAGCCGCCCAGCCAAGAGTGAACCCACCGGATATGGCGACCAGCAGACCCGGTCCGAGGGCATAGCCGACCTGAAAGCCCAGCTCGCGCAGCGGTGATGCTGGGACGAAGTAATGCATTGAGGCCGACAAGACCGGCCACACGACCGGTCCAACGGCAAACCATGCTCCAGCCAAGAGGCCCAGCAGTCCTGCCAGGGACAGCACGTTCCCGCCCCGCGCCGGCGACGATTCGGGGAGCGACCATCAAGATGGCGAGACCAGTTGCAAAAGCTGCAGCGCCCGGCAAGACGGCCAGCACCAAGTGGGCGTTATTCATATTCCAGGCCGACGAACCGTCTGCCGAATAAGCGAAGGTGGGTCCCATAAAAGAAATGATTCCGCCCCATATGCCTAACAGCATCGTGATCACGCCCACGAGTGTGAGGCCGGACCCTCTCACCTGTGCTGGCAACGTCGCCCCGACTAACGGAGATGACGTACCAACAACGTCGCCTGCTCCTGCCTCTAGGTACACAATGCCGTTCTGGTCCACGTACTGCCGACTTCCTAGTGACATAGCCTTCCTCCTCTGGGGATTCGGAGGGTTGAGGAGTCCAAAACGCACCCAAAAGAACCCGAGCCAGACCCTCGTCGCCCCTTTCCGCATTGGCGATACCCGCTAGGCTCGGGCACGAAACCCCGGGGGCGCAAGGCGGCGCAGAAAGGTCGAGCATGGACGAGGGACTTCAAGTTCACTTGGAGCTGGCCGGTGACGTTCCGGTCGTTCGGGCCGCCGGCGAGATCGACTTGGCGACGGCACCGGACCTTCGTGACACGCTCGCCGAGATCCCCGGCGATGCCGGAACCGTGATCGTCGACCTGTCTGAGGTCACCTTCATCGACTCAACCGGTCTCAGCGTGCTGGTAGCCACCTGGAAGCTGTTCGACGAAAGTGGTGCCGGAGGCTTCCGGTTGGTCGTGAGTCGACCGGCCGTTCGGCGTGTCCTCGACGTGACTGGACTGGCGCAGGTGTTTACGGTGTTCCCAACACTGGAGGAAGCCCTGCAGAGGTGAGACATCCTGGACCGTGTGGCGGATCTGATCCCATGCACTTGATCGCCCAGCGACCGGGCGGTTGGCGCCTGGGCCGCTGAGAAACGCGGAAAGGGGACCGCCGGTGCTCGCACCCTCGCTGTTCGGCCCGATAGGCGGGACGGGACTGCTGGCAGCGATGCTTCGTTCGCGAGGACGAGCTGCGCAGTCCGGTTAAGGCCGCTGCGTCTATACGCGACTCACCCCGAACAGCTGGCCGCCGGAGCCTTGTTGATATCGAGGGCTACGGCCAAGCTCCGCTTTCGTAGTGCTTGGCGCCGGCGCTCAGATGTACCCGCCCAGACACCCTTCAAGGAAGGACGCGAGAGGGCGTAGCTCAAGCACTCCTCAGTTTACGACACAGCTTTCGCAGACGCTCCTTGCCGCACTGAGGCTCTCCCCTTCAGGCGGGAAGAACTTCTGCAACGCCCGTGCTCCGACATGCCGCGCCGGAGTGCCAGGCTGGTCGACAAGGAGGTCCTGCAATCCCGGGAGCGGCTCGGTCGACGACATCAGCGCCGCTGTCACCTGAAGCCTCGAGCTCCCGTGTCTCGCGCAGTCTGTTGCTCATCGTCTGGCTTGTGCTCATCGTCTGGCTCGCCTCCTCTTCGTGCTCGATTCTGGGTGCACACAGCTCCGGTCCTGAACAGCAGGACCAGCGCCGAACCTGCGGTCCCCCGCCTGCTCTTCACTTCAGCAAACCCGCCACGATATTGATGGTCATGCCGACGATCACCACACCGAACAGGTAGGCAAGCAAGGCGTGACGGATGGCTTCACGCCTCAGCGCAGGCATCGTAAGGTTGGTGTCCGATACTTGGAACGTCATTCCAATTGTGAAGGCCACATAGGCGAAATCGAGGAAGGTCGGAGCGTCGTCCCCGTTGAAGTTGATCCCTCCTCCCGTGGACGAGTAATAGAGCCTCGTTAGCGAAGGGTGTAGATCGTGTGAACCGTGCTCCATGCCGTAAGCACGCTCAGGACACTTGTCGTTATGAGCGCGGCTTTGATTCCGCCGCTTGTCTGGCCAGCTCTGAGTAGCGCCATCCCGACACCTCCCAGACACGCGACAGATGCCGACAACAAGATGAGCTCGGAGACAGCAACGCCCGGGTCCTCCCGGACAGCAAGGCGCTTTGTGGCGTCTGCATCTGGCCCGGTAATCGTCTTCCAGACTGCTACCAGGTAAGACAGCGAAGCCGCATTCCAACCGACCAGTCCCACGATCTGCCACGGCAGTGCCTGTGCGCTCAACGCAGCCGCCAGACTGCCGAAGACGATCGCGACCGAAACCCGCACCGTGGCCGAGGAAACGCGAGGACCGGGTGCCTGCGTTGTTTCCGGACCGGCTTGGGAGCGGGAGACCGTGACGCTCAAGCGCTGTGTGCCCATCAGCTATCTCTCCATGTCGGGACATTCACTGCGCTCGACCACTAAGGCATCTCCACCACAGAGACATCACCTCGGACATCCGAGTCACCTCGAGTCGGGCAACTTGCCCTATTCGTGCCCCGGTCAGCCCGATCCCAAACCCATCAACACTCGCGGTCGTGCCGAGCGCCCCGTTGACGGCGACGAGGCTCTGCGCGCGACTGCCTGCAGGCACAGGCTGACCTGGATGACCGCTATGGCCGCCCACCGCGGGTGCCTGCCCCACACCGGACCGGGAGTTCGAACCAGACCGTCCACGGCTTGCGAGCCGAGTGCCTCAGGCCGACGGCCCACTTGGCACCACGGTTCTACGTCTCGAAGTACGCGCAGCAATTTCGAATGACAGCAGCAAGCCCAAGACTCCCACCACCATCAAGATGATTCCGACAGTGCCGAGAACGACCAGTGCCGAGAACGACACCGCGCACGCTGTGGTAGACGGCGAAGTGCGGGATGACTCCAACAATGAGGTGCTGGTACCGATTGCCATTGGGTCTTCTCCTCCTCCTCGAATCATTGACGACCTGTGGCGTGAGTGTCGTGTCGCGACGTGCCCGATCGCTCTCGGTTCAAGCCGGACCAGTGCCCTCCTGAGGTGATTAACCCCCCTGCGGTGATTGAACAGGTGATAGCGCGGGCATAGTCGCTGAAGGAACGTGTCGGTTGCCCGGGGCACCGACCGGAAAGGAGCGGGAAGCGTGAGAAGCCTCTGGAAGGGACTCATAATCGGCGGCCTCACTGGAGCCGGCGCTGGCGCGCTAGCCGACATCTTCGACCGGGGGGCGCGTCTCGTAGCTACGGCTGGCCAAAAGGCCATCGAGGTGACACCCGATGCCCTCGAACGGGTCAGGACCTCAACTGCGGCAGCGGGAAGACAGACCGCGGACCTCGCGCCGGAGCTCGCCGATCGCGTAAGAAACGCCGTCAGCGATGGACTTTCCCGGGTTCACCAGGCGGACATCAGCGACCACCTGGGTGAACGGGCCAAAGAGCTAGTCCATCGGGTCGGAGACTCGGAACCGGCCGAGCATGTACGCGCAGCCGTCGAGCGGACAAGTAAGAAGGGGAGGCAGCTGGCCAACACAATCCGCGACACGGCGTCCGGTTGATTGTTGGCCAACGAGCTTCAACCACAAGCAGCATGAAAGATCCGGGGCTGCCCCGTTGCGGTCGGGGTCCGTAGCCATCGGTCGTTCTAGCCGGCTCCGGGAAGACGTGGCCAAGCAATGTCGTTTGGATCGCCAACCGCAAAGGACCGCCTCCTATCCGAGATCTGGAGCGCACGAAGCAAACTGCACTCTCGACCGTCCGTGCACGGTGCACCACAATTGCGCAATCTGGGCGTCTGACCCGAGCAACGCCGTGGGCGCAACAAGCGAGTAGTCGGCGATCTGTCCCCGACCAGGTGGTTCAGCAAGCTTTCAGCCTTCGTGTTCAGTCAGCGCGAACAAGTTCGCGGCGCGCTCTGAACGACTCCTGTGTGCTCGCGGCGCTCAAGATTGGTGCCATCCAACTTGGCACACTCAGCGCGAGGTTCAGATATCTTTTCTCAAGCACGCCCGTTGATGTCCTCACAGACAGAGAGACGATATGCCTGAGGATGAGTTTGTCTATGATCCCTTTTCTCTAGCAGTCCGGGACAACCCCTATTTGCTATATCGCCGCCTTCGTAAGGACTATCCCCTCTATCGCAGCGCTACCTACGATTTTTGGGCGTTATCTCGATTTGATGATGTCCAGCGAGCTTCTCGCACGTGGCGTGTGTTCTCCAGTGCGCAAGGCGTGGACATCGACCACAGCGGGGAGGCCATCTACGGCCCCGGGGATCTAGGCAATTTCATAGACAGCGATCCGCCCATCCATACCGCTTTTCGAAAGATCCTTCAGCGCGAGTTTCTTCCTGCGCAACTGGCCAAGGCCCTCAGGCCACAGGTGGACAAGGTCGTTAGAACACTCCTGGACGCGTTGCAGGACCACGATGAAGTCGACTTGATTGCCGACTTTGCCTGGGTGCTTCCGACAACTGTCATGTGGACCTGGCTCGGCTGTCCAGAGAGCGACTTTTCCCTGCTTAGGGAACTTCTGCGTCAGCGTAAAATTCCGCGAGCTCGGAGTGCCGAATCTTACCGCCATCGCCTCCCTGGCGATCATCGACCTACGTGAGTACATGCGTGGCTTGATCGCCACTCGGTACGACCGGCCAACGACAGATCTGATCAGCTTCCTTCTACACGACCGCGGGGGCATCGGCATCCCTGAACCTGACCGACTTGAGATCACGCTCAATATGAGCATGCTCCTCATTGATGCCGGAACTGGCACTACGGCTGCACTTCTCGGCAACGCTCTGCACCTTCTGGGCGACAAGATGACTCAACGCCAAGAGCTCTTGGCTAACCCGCAGAAGGTTAACGCCGCGGTGGAGGAAGCTATTCGCCTCGAGTCTCCAGTACAGCACAATATGCGGACGACCACGGAGGCTATCGACCTTCATGGGCAGCATCTCTCAGCAGGCTCCCGGATCCTCTTGGTCTTCGGGGCGGCAAACCGCGACGAGCGACGCTGGCAGGACGCCGAGGCTTTCGACATCAACCGGCCATCCCTACCGCATCTAGGTTTCGGTCAGGGCATCCACCTTTGCCTTGGCGCTCCTTTGGCGCGCCTCGAGGCGACTGCCGCACTGTCTGAGTTTCTGCGGCGGTTTCCCGATTACCAGCTCTGTAATACGGCCGTCCGTCTACCGAACCTTGACAGAGGCTTCTTGTCCCTTCCGGCCCTCCTTCGGTGACAGCCCGAGACAAGACAGCGCCGCCTTATCCCCGACCCAAGGAATGATGGCTCCGCTCCGGTGATTTCAAGCGTTGATGGTCTGTCTGTTTGGTTCCGGCTCGCCCTCACCCTGGTCGGACTCATCGGAATCGTTAGGAATGCTGTGTTGTTACGTCGCTCTCGCACTGCCGCCGACCGAAGCCGCGCGCGATACAACATACAGATTGCGGCTGGCACGACGTGGGTTGTCGCCATCCTCTTGCGTGTCTTCGTCGCTAAGGGCTGAACGTACCCAACCGCAGCGCACCTGCATCGGGTTAGGGCTGGGACGCGAGCAAATCATCATCAGCGGTTACGGCCAAGTTGCGGAGGACTCTGAGTACAGCACCGCCTCGCCATCGCCGAAAGTCCTCACCGTAGGCACAACCCGCTGGGAGCCTCGGAATCGCTCAGAACGAATGTAGATAGGGGTGTCCGAAGCGCCATACGATGACGAAGACCTTGCCGACGATGTAGGAGGCCGGGACCGTACCCCAGTCCCGGCTGTCGTCGGAGTTTCCACGACAGTCACCCATGACGTAGTAGTGGCCAGGCGCAATCATGGTGGGAGGGATGTTCTCGGCGGTCTCGGTGCAGTCGACCGTGCCTTGCGGAGTCCTTTGCGCGGTTAGGCGCGGCAACCAAGCCTCCTTCAGTGCCTTCCCGTTGATGAGCACCGTCGCGCCGCGCGACGAGATGGTTTCTCCCGGCAACCCGATGACCCGCTTAACAAGGTCGGCATCTGTCGTGCTGGTGTCGGCTGGGGTGCGACGAAAGACGATTATGTCGCCTCGATGGATGGTGTAGCCGACCTTGACAACAATGATGCGGTCCCCGACTTGCAGGGTTGGGAGCATCGAGCCGCTGGGCACATAGAATGCCTGCACCACAAGGGCACGTAGCAATGCTGCGACGATCACGGCGATCACGATGACGACCACCCATTCGAGAAGGCGCCTCGAACGGTTCTTGCGATGGCGGGTGATGGTCTTTCGTGTGTTTAGCTTTTCCCCGCGTATAACGGAGTCGCCCGGCGGTAATCCGCCATCTGATGCGGGTTTGAACTCGTCAGCCCCGTCAATATTCGCGGGAGCGACGGGAGGCTCGGTCACAGGGGTGCGCCGCCTTTAGTGGTCGAAGGCTCCGCGCACCACAGGTGGTTGCAGCCCGCGACTCCGTTGACCGTTCGCCAAAGCTACGGCCGTTTCGCAACGCTTTGGCCCACCTCCAACGACAACCTGCACCACTCCGGCGAAGTGAAGCGGAACTACGAGGGCGACAAGGCACCCTGGGACGCTTCCGGCACATGCCCTCCGTATCACCTTCAGGGTGCCGTGCTCACCGGCGGCAGTCTTGACGGCCAGCACTGCGCCGTACTGGCTTGAGGAAGACGACTCGACCTCCACCTTGATGTTGACGCGATGTGACTTGAAGACGGACTCCAGGGCCCCCACAGCGTTGTGGCGGCTCAAGACGACAACGAAGCTCCGGCTACTGGACGCCGCGTTGGCCGCCGTGAACGAGTCCAGAAGCACCAGCGGCACGCCGACGAGGGTTGCGCCAATCAGCAACACGGCGGCTGTCGGTGCGAGACGGCGCACTGGCCTTGTGACCAGCCTGTCGCGCGTTGCAGCTTTCAGAAAGCTGAACGCGATGAAGACCGCCGACATGCCATCGCGCATGAGCAAGTCGGCAAGCTCTGTCGCTTCGTCTGCGTGTCGTTCCCTCCATTTGGGCGAGTAGCACCGCATCGCGAGATGGACCAACCTGGCCTGGCGGTGACGCGCCATCAGATCCCGCCTAGTCCAAGCCGTAGTCGTCCCACGGCGCTGACCGCGCTCCAAGGAGTCGAGATGCTCTCGCAGCGCCATGGCCCCGGCAGAAGTCATTCGATACGGGTGTCGTCGGTTCTCTGCGGGCAACGCCTCGACAAACCCCAGTCCTTCTAACCGGTCGAGGGCTCCATAAAGGGTGCCTGGTCCCATCTGCAAGCCAGAGAACTCTTTGATGTCCAAGAGCAGGGCGTACCCATGCTTTGGGCTGTCGGCGAGGCTGGTGAGGATTAGGACCGAGGCATCGCCTGCGCGTCGCAAGACATCTTGCTCATCGCCATGTCCGCGCCCGGCAGCCGCCACTTCGCTCTCCTAGTCCGACGACCAATATATCAGTCGACGTAATAGTAGGACTTGCTCGCCGAACAGTCAAGGCCGGGTGTTGTGCACCGACTGTGCAACACCAAGGCGCGAGAATCGGCGAGGGTTGCTCGCACCCGTGTACTCCCGTGGGTGGTTGCAAACACTCCGCCAGGGGTTCGTCAGCGCCACAATGAGGCGGAGCTGGGCCGCGCCGATCAGGCAGTCCGTCGCGTCACGTGCTCGATCGAAGATCAACGTCCGTGGTGGTAGCACGAGCCCGTGGGGAGACTGTCATCCTTGCATCCAACCGAGAGTCGGTCGACGCTTGGGGGAGGGGGGAGAAGGCTCAGCGCCATTTCTCTGCCAGAAGGTGGGTGGACGTGAGAACTAGCGCTACAAGGGTGTTGTGGTACCGCTCGCGGACCACTTTCGCGCGCAGAAGGAGCGCTTATCTGGGCTTGATGTTGCTGATCGGGTTGATCGGCGGCATCGCCATGGGGTCCATCGTGGCGGCACGACGGACGCAATCGTCTTATCCAGCGTTTCTCGCCAGCACGAACGCTTCGGACTTGACGATGTCGACCTATGGCATCACCGACGCCGCCGCGAGCAACTACTCGCCAACGCTCTCGCGAGATCGCTCATCTTCCTGGGGTCAAGCTGGTCGAGAGTTGGGTGGGGGCAGGTATCGCGCCGCTGGAGCGGGACGGGGCCCCGAACTTGACCGCCCCGATTAACCCGGTGGGCAGCGTCGACGGCCTGTATTTCGATGAGGACCGTGCCACCGCGGTCCTCGGGCGGATGGCCAATCCAGGTCGCGCCGACGAGTTCGTCACCACTGCTCTGGGGGCTCGGGCTTTGGGGATCCACGTTGGTCAGGCGATTCCCATGGGCGTGTACACGTCAAATCAGTTCAACTCGCCGGGCTTCGGGACGCCACGCGTGGCGCCGGAACGCAGGCTCGACATGAAGCTTGTCGGAATCGTGGTGTTCAACGATCAGGTGATCGAGGACGACACGGACCGCCTCCCGACCGACATCTTGTTCACTCCCGCACTGACCCCACGCCCTTATCGCCGCGAAAGCCGTTCAGGGCACCTGGTATGCCATGCAACTCGTGCACGGCAGCCGTGACATTCCCACGGTGGAAAAGACGCTCATCCGCCTGCTCCCGAGCGGGAGCGACGCCAACTTCACTGTCACCCTGCTCACCGAGACCAAGGTGGAACGGGCCGTCAAGCCGGAGTCGATCGCTCTCGGGGTGTTCGGGGCAACCGCCGCTCTGGCGGCCTTGGCCATCGCCTCCATAGCCATCTCCCGGCAACTGCGCTCGGTCGATGGGGAGCTCCAGGTGCTCCGAGCCCTCGGTGCCAGTCCGGCGACGACTGTCGCCGACGGCCTCGTCGGGGTTCTGGCCGCGACTGTGGCCGGCTCGCTGCTCGCGGTGGTGGTCGCGGTCGCGCTCTCGCCGCTGTCTCCGCTCGGCCCGATCCGACAGGTCTACCACCCGCCCGGGATCGCGTTCGACTGGACGGTCCTGGGCTTTGGAGTGCTCGTGCTCGCCGGGGGCCTGGGCGTCGTCGCCGCGACACTGGCCTACCGCGGAGCCCCCCACCGTCTGGCGGCCCGGTCCCATGTCGACACGCCACGCGACTCGAAATTGCTCCAGATGGCGACGTCGGCGAGCCTGCCGGTTGCCGGCGCCCTCGGTCTCCGCTTCGCGCTCAAGCCTGGTCATGGTCGCTCCGCGGTCCCGGTCCGCTCCGTCCTGGCGGGCGGCATCTTGGCAGTGGTCATCGTCACCGCGACACTTACCTTCAACAGCGGACTGCGCATGTTGGTGTCAAGTCCTGCGCTCTATGGATGGAACTGGAACTATGCGCTGAGCTCGGGAAACGTCGTTCCCCCACAAGCACTCGCCGCGCTCGAGCACGACCGTTATGTTGCGTCGTGGTCCGGGTACCACAACCTCTCCGTCCAAATCGACGGCCTCACCGTCCCTGTTCTCCTAGGTGGCAACGACGCCGAGGTCGCGCCGCCGGTCTTGTCCGGCCATGCCGTCGACCAAGACAACCAGATCGTCCTGGGCGCCGTGACGCTCTCGCTCTTGCACAAGCACCTTGGCGACACCGTCGTCTTCTCCTTCGGCAGCCCGAACACTGCCCCGCTCTACCTGCCTCCTGCGAAGCTGGTCATCGTGGGCACTGCCACCCTGCCCGCAATCGGCGGAGCCAGCACCTTCGCCGACCACCCCTCCATGGGAACGGGAGCCGTGCTCTCCGACCAGATCAGTCCGGCGTTCGTACACGCCATCCAGAACCCTGACCCCAACCTCAGAGGGCCGGGTTTGGTCTTCGTACGCCTCCACAGCGGGGTGAGCTCCACTGCCGGACTGGCCGACATGAGCCGTATCGCCAACCTCGCCAACAAGGTCTTCGCCGCCGATCCGAACGCAACCGGCGACACCGTCGAGGTTCTCGGCGTCCAACACCCGGCTGAGATCGCCAACTACCAGTCCACCGGAGCAACACCTGTCGTGCTCGCCGCGGGCCTGGCCGTCGGCGCCATCGTCGCACTGGCGCTCACTTTGCTCGCGTCGGTCCGTCGACAACGGCGCGACCTCGCATTGTTGAAGAC
Source organism: uncultured Acidimicrobiaceae bacterium (assembly GCA_963804265.1). GTDB lineage: Bacteria > Actinomycetota > Acidimicrobiia > Acidimicrobiales > Bog-793 > Fen-455. The sequence continues at coordinate 86,282 of CAWDPZ010000055.1, read as the reverse complement.
CCTTGGATTCACGGGCCGGCAGCTGGCCGCAACGATTGCCTCTCAGGCTTCGGTCATCGCCGTGATCGCGGTTGTCGTCGGCGTGCCTGTCGGCATCGCCGTCGGGCGACAACTATGGATTCTCTTCGCCCGCAACATCAACGCCGTGCCCGCATCCACGGTTCCTGCTTCGCTGATATTGGTCGCCGCCGGCGCGCTCGTGCTCGCCAATATCGTCGCGGCAATGCCTGCGCGGATGGCGGCACGTACCCCGGCCGCCCTGGTACTTCGAACCGAGTGAGAGCCGAGTCCCCGACTCTCTCTCCAACGCGAGCGCTACGGTCGCCGCTCGACCTACGGCCCTGGGAGGAAGGCGCTCGCGGGCTTCGGGGCTAGCGGGGCCGCCTAGACCAGACCGAGATCAGCCGGTGGTCGCCCGCCTCGTCCCGTACCCATCTGCACCCCAACGGGGTCTGCGGGGGGGGGCAAGGGATCCCGCAACCGGTGGGGGACGTCGTGCCAGTGGACCGTTTGGAACTCGTTCCACTCCACTGTTTGTTCCGCTTGTTCGGTTGACGTGTCCAGAGTGCTCAACGGTGACCTCCTGACGAGTCCATCCCTTGTTCACCTGGATGTAAATCCTAGTTCATTTTTCGTTCATCTTCCATTCACCTTCCCCCGGCGGGGTCCTTTCTCGATCTGCCGTCTTCCCTGGCACCCCACCCGGGTGCCGTCGGCGGTGGCGGCCGGCACCGGACCGCGATCGTGAACGGCGGCTTCGGGAGCGCGAGATTCGGCCGAGTGCAGTCGTTGCGGTTGCCAGTCGCAGATCGCGGATAAACCAAAGTGGTCCTGCTCTGGCCTGAATCGGGCTGGCTCAGCCGGCTCCTGCGAAGACCGGGAGTGGCCCGAGCGGCGCGAAGACCAGGTCTCCCGACCAGAGCACGCCTCCTGAACGCGCGTCGACGGCCACCACGTAGAGGTTCAGGTGGCAGCTCGCGGGTAGGGGACCCGGCCCGTACGAGGTGCACGTGTGCGGGCCGGGAGGGTCGATGAGGACCAGCCAGGCCGTATGGGTCGCACCACCCACGCCGGTGCGGATCCGCGCAAGTCCCGTCGCCACGACACGTGCGCCCTTCCAGACCGGATAGGTCGTAGCAGCCTCCACTGCCCTTCTGGCAGGGATCGCCTCGGGGTCGCTCGAGTGAGGCACGAGCACCGGTACCTCCCCGTCGTTCTGAGCCTGCAGCGGCTGAACCATGGCCCGGGTGAGCGCGGGATAACTCGGCGCGTCGGCGGCGACTGTCTTCTGGGTCGCCGGTGCGGTCCTGCGGGGAGCAGAGCTCGACCACTGCAGGGTCCAGGTGCGCCCGCCGTCCGCGGTCATCTCGATGGCGGAGGCCGACCCACTCCCGCCCGTCAGGCCGATCACCCAGCCCCGGTCGGCACTGACGAAGGAGGTGCCCACGGGGTCCCAGATACCGGTCACGTACCGGTGCGAGCTGAGCTTCATGCCGTTGTCGGTCGCGACGTCCATCGGAGCTGGCGGCGCCGGCGGGTTGAACCCCACGAAGACGGCCGTGTCGCTGCTCACGGCACTGAAGGGTCCCGGATAGGTACCGGGCCCGTCGGGTGCGTGCACCTCCGGCATGACACCTTGCTCTATGAAGGACTCCTCCAACACGGAATGCCAATCGTGGCCGTCCCTTGTCGCAAAGGCCACATATGGGGAATGGTTCATCGCGGCCCCGGATCCGAGAAACAGGACCCACGCGCCCTGTGCGCCGCCGCACTCGACGAGAGCCGTGTCGCCCGGATACGAGCTCACGGTCGGATGGCTCGCTGGTTCGGTGAACGACAACCTCCAGTGAAGCCCACCATCGGTCGTATGCCAAACCCTTCCCGGCGTTGCGACCCAGCCCGTCTGTCGTGTCGCGAAGCTCAGGCTCTGTACGCCGGTGGGTGCCCTTGTGTCACGGCGCCACTGGCGACCACCGTCGATGGTGACGAGCAGCTCTCCGCCTTCGTAGGTCCCACCTTCATTCGGCGTTCCGCCGGCGACTGCGAAACCCGAGCTGGAGCTCGTGAAGTCGACAGCTCTGATGGTCGGGCACGGCTCGCCCAACTCGGACCACCGGCCGCCGCCGTCCTCGGTGGCGAGGAGCTGGTCGGTCCCGACCGCGAAGCCGTGGTCGGAATCGACGAAGTCCACCTCGATCAGGTCCGCCGGCCCACGGTACTGCACCTGCCAGCTCCGTCCCGCGTCAGTGGTGGCGAGGATCCGGCCCGCGCCGACGACCCAGCCCCGCTCGCGGGAGACGAACTGCACATCAGAGAGGGCAGGGCCCGCTCCCCCATCGGTAGCCGAGCTGACCGGACGGCACGTCGGGCTACCGGACTCGGCGACGACGGGCATCGCCGCGTAGGGATCGGCCGTCCGGGGGGCGGAACCGGCCCCGAACAGGTGAAGATCCGGCCATGGAGCGACGAAGACAGCCACGATCAGCGCCGCCACCGCCAGGACATAGCCGACCCGCACGGCCGGTGACCTCGGCCGGCGATAACGACGGCGGCGACCGGAGAAGGGCGCCAAGCGCCGACGGGCAGCCTTGCGGGCGTCGGCGGGCGTGAACTCCCCCCGTTCTGCGGCGCCGCTCGCGACGAGCTCCCGCAGGGCCTGGGCGAGCGCGCCTTCAGGATCGTTCACGACACCCCACCTCCTTCGTGTCGTCTCCGGTGCTGAGGATCGGGATGAGGACGGCGCGGGCTCTGCTGAGCCAGGACCTGACGGTTCCTTCGGGGACCCCCAGTTCTTCGGCCACCTCGGCCACCGACAGGCCGATTCCGTCGTGGAGGACGAGGGCCTCCCGCTGCTGGCGAGGGAGTACGGAGAGAGCCGCCGTCAGTGCGAGACGGTCCGGCGTCGGCGCGGGGACGTTCGCGAGCGGTGCCAGCAGCGGGGCGCGTCGCAGGTGTTTGGCCCGGTCGGCCGCAAGGTTCCTCACGACTCGCCGCGCCCAGGCGGACGGCTGGTCGTAGGTTCGGATCCGTCGCCAGTGGACCCACGCGTGGGTGAGGGCCTCCTGGGCCAGCTCCTGGGCGACCTGCAGGTCACCGGTGAGGGCGAGGCCGAGCCCGACGAGGCTCGGGTGGGTCTCGGCGAAGAACTCGTCGAAGTCCGTCCGCCCAGACCCGCTCATCGGCCTCACGTCCACACTCCCATACACGCCCGAAGCCCTGGTGGCGCTGCAAGGTTTGTGGCGTGCCCGACATCACCGTAGGACGAGAGACCCGACGCCGCTAGCTCAGGGCCCCGGAAGCCCAGGGTCGCAGAAGCGGGGAGACCCGACGCACCCGGGCGAGAAGGTGCCGGAGCCCCCCGCCTCAGGCTCGAAGCCTGCTAGCCGGTGGAGCACGAGGATCCCGGCGACCTGCCGTCCGCGTACCTCGGTGCGTAGTCGCGCTCGGGCATGAAATCACCGCTTCGCGGATCCTGGACGTAGGCGACCGGCGCCTTGTGATCCGCCGCGATGCGGGCGACTGCGGTGATCAGGCGGCTCACGTCAGCCTCGGTCGTGTTGATTCCGCTGCTGGCCCGAACCGCCCCGGGCATCCGGGTGCGGTCGCCCCGGCGCACGTCGTTGCGGTACTCGGTGACTTCGTCATCGGTGAGACCGAGGAGCCGCGTCAGGTAAGGATGAGCGCAGAAACAGCCGTGGCGGACGCCGATGCCATCCTCGGCCGACAGCCGGGCAGCCACAAGAGCGTGTGGGAGCCCCTCGACCGTGAATGTCGCGACGGGAAGCGTGTCCGTCCCGAGAGCCGGTCCGAGGAGGCGCACACCGGGGATGGCCGCCAGCCCGTCTCGCAAGAGCCGCGCCATGCGGCGGTCATGAGCCATGATCGCCGGCCAGCCGATGTCGGCGAGGGCGTCGACAGCGGCGTGCAAGGCCACTGCACCGATCACGTTCGGAGAGCCGGCCTCCTCCCGCTCGGGAGGGTCGGTCCAGACGACCGCGTCCAGATCGACGAGGTCGACCGCGCCGCCACCGACGAGAAACGGGTCACCGCGAGCGAAGGTCTCGCGGGGCCCCACAAGCACACCTGCTCCGAAAGGTGCGTACATCTTGTGGCCGCTCCAGGCGACGAAATCTGCTTTCTCAGGAAGCGGTCGGTGGGGCGCAAGCTGGGCACCGTCGATGACAACCGGGATGTCTCGGCTGTGGGCGGCATCGATTATCTCCTCGATCGGAGGGAGCCACCCAGTGATGTTTGAAGCCCCGGTGATGGTGAGCAGCCGGGGTTTAGGCGACCGCTCCAGTTCAGTCACGACATCGGCTGTCGTGAAGGTCCCGTCGGATCTGCATTCGACGTGGCGACACCTGCACAGGCGGGACCAGGGCAGGAGGTTGGCGTGGTGCTCCACGACGGAGGTGACGACAACGTCGTCGGAGCGCAGGCCCAGGCGGTAGGCGAGGTGGTTGAGGGCTTCGGTCGTGTTGCGGCAGATGATGGCGACGTCGTCGTCACCCCGGCGTCCCGCGAAGTGGAGCGCAGCCCTGCGTGCGCTCTCGTACGCGTCGGTGGCAATCTGGGACTTGTACCCGGCGCCACGATGGACGCTCGAGTAGGACGGGAGAAACTCCTCGACGCGACGCAGCACCGACTCGAGCGCGCCCGCCGACGCGGCAGTGTCGAGCGCCACATACGGGCGCTCCTCGCCGTCGACGCACGGAACGAGCATCCCGTCACCGACGAGCGGAACGGGCAGCCTCATCAAGTTCCTCCTACCTCCTGGTGTCGGTGCCCAAGGCCGACGACGCGATGGCGTTGCCCACCATACAGACCGATGCTGGTCACTTGGGTCCCAGCGATACCGAAGGCTGCTTGGGACGCCGGAAAAGGCTAGCGAATCGCCTCTTGTCGACTTTCCGCAACGGCGCCCGGATAGGGACGGGTAGGCTTCCTGCCGGTCCCCCTGGCGGCTCGCCGCCGAGCCGACCGGTATGGACGAGCTTTTGCGCAACAGACCGGCGACGCGGGCGACCACGGCGCTGCCGTCGACGATGCAATTGCGGATCGGCTTCATGCCCATGGCACAGCCCGCGACGAGAATGCCCTCGCGCGTCGAGTCGTGCGGGAAGCGGAACCACTCCCGGCTGGCGAAAAAGCCGTCGGGGGCGAGGCCGATCTGGAGCACGCCTGCCAGATCCTCCTGGTCCAGGCACGGCCGCATGCCGGTCGATAGCGAGACCATGTCGAAGCGGTCAGAGAAGATCTTCTGGATCAGGGTGTTCTCGGCCCGGACGACGATGTCTCCGCCCGGCAGCTCCTTGCAGCCCGACACCCGGCCGCGGATGTAGCGGATACCGCGCTCCTGGGCGAGGGAGTACATCTCCTCGAAGCCGCGGTCGTAGGTGCGCACGTCCATGTAGAAGCAGGTGACCTCCGCCCCCGGGTTGCGATCCAGCACCGTCAGCGCCTGCTTGGTGCTGTACGAGCAGCAGATGCGCGAGCAGAAGGGCGCCCCGATGCGCCGGTTGCGAGAGCCGACGCAGAACACGATCGCCATGCGGTCGACGGTCTTGGCGTCGGAGGGCCGCCTGACCTGTCCTTCCGTGGGGCCGCGTGGGTTGAGCATCCACTCCAGCTCAGGCCCCGTGACGACGTTTTCGTAACGGCTGTAGCCGTACTCTTCGAGATCGGACGGGTCGAAGGGCTCGAAGCCGGTGGCGATGACGATGGCGCTGACCGACTCGGTGGTCCCGTCGCTCAAGGTGGCCAGGAATTCTGGGAACTCGCCTTCCACGCACGACAGCGTCGTGCCCATGCGCACGTCCACGCCCTGCTGCAGCCGCATCTCGGCCTCGATCTGATGGGTGAAGTCCGCTCCGTCGTTGAAGCCGTCGTCGTCGAAGAAGGGAAAAGTGCGCGAGAGTCGCCGGACGCGTCCGCCCAGCTCCTCTGTCTTCTCGAGCAGGATCGAAGAGTGGCCGAGATCGCCGAGGGCGGTCGCCACGTGCATGCCGGTGACCCCACCGCCGAGGATCAGCACTGGCCGGCTCATCGCACGATGCTCAGTGCGACTGGTCTGCCAGCCTCTGCGGCGAGCTCCGCCTCGGCGGGGAGCTCCCCGTCCTGGTGCAGGTAAGCCGCGCCCGGCGAGTACGGGATCCCGACTCTGTCCAAGAAGGGCTCGACGGGCACCGAGTGGCACTGCACGCCGACGACCTCGTAAGGGTCCCAGCCCAGGAGCAGGCCGGCGAGCTCGGCGTAGTTGAGAACGGGAATCTGGAACTCAGCCCCCGTCAGCTCGTTGACCGCGAACTGCTCTCGGTCGAGCACGAGGCTGCAGCCGGGGCAGTTGGTGATGATGAGGTCCGGCGAGAAAGGAGCCATGCTCTCGAACTTCTTGCGGGCACAAGCCACCGTGAAGCTGCGGTTGGGGCGGATCATGCACTGGCGAAAGCCCATGCCACAGCAGTGCCTGCGCTCGGGGTAGTCGACCTCGTCACCGCCCCACGCGCGGACCATGGCGGCGAGCACGTCGCAGTACTCGGTGCCGCCGACCGACTTGGAAGGGAAGATCTTGTTGTAGTGGCAGCCGACATGGTCCACCACCTTGAGCGCCAGGCCCGTGTCAGCGTCGACAAGGCTGTACCTCATGAGCTCGGAGAGCTCGGAACGGTAGCGGTAGAACACGTCGCTGCAGTGCACGATCCGGCGCGGGATGACGAGGCGTCGGCCGCAGGCGTCGTAGAGAGCCTTGTCCACCTTGTCCGCCAGCCCCGGTTCTTTCTGGAGAAGCTCCAGGATCTCGTTGTGGATGGCGAACGAGGTGACACAGACCGTCGTGATGTTCTCATAGCCCGCCTCGGCACACAGCGACCAGAGCCGGGCGACCACGAGCAGGGAGCTCTCGATCGTGAAGACGTTGCCGTGCGTCACGATCCCCGAACAGCATGTGTTCAGCGACGCCGGCCCGGTACCTCCCATCGCCCAGCGCCGGCCGAGGAGGTCGTAGGTGCGCGCCACGAGGGGCTCGATGGCGGGGTTGAACGCCCCCATGACGCAGCTCGTCGTCAGGTAGTAGCCGTCGTCGGGAATCGCCTTTTCGTGACGCCGCGTGATGACCGTGGCGTCGCGCGGCTGGCTAGCCGGTGGGCCTAGCGCCTTCCCCGTGATCGTTGTCGTGGAGCTCAAGGGATCACCCTTCTTTGTTGACCTTTCGTGGTACTGGTCGATGTCGAGGCCGCGGCGGGCGGCGTCGTTCTCGGCGTGGCTCTTCGAGCTTGTCCCAGACGACGAGGGCACCACCGGCGCGTATGCAGCTGCGTAGCTCCGAGAGCGTCTCCGGTGTCACCTTGCGCCCGGCGAAAGTTCCCTCCATGTCGGGCTGGCCGCCGACACGGACGGACTGCTCCTCGAGCTCAGCCTGCCAGCGGGCGTAGCGGGGCCCGAAATCGGGGTGCTCAGCGGGATCGAGGTTGCGGAAGTAGAGGCTGAAGGCGCGGTTCCACAGGTTGCCGGCCCACAGGTGGCGACCGGCGTACTGCTGACGGCCCCGCACACTTTCGAGGTGGTATCCCTTCAGCTGGCGCCAGCGTGCGCAGCGAGCCGACGAGACCCATGACGTCGTTCTCGTGCGGGGCAGCGCGAGTTGCACGAACCGCACTGGGCGCAGTACCAGAGGACGTCCGATTTCAAAAGGGCCACAAAGCGGTCCTCGTCCCCTCGAGAGCACGGTGTCGACGACCACGCGTGGGTCGTACTCCTCGAAGTGCTCGGCCGCCGGGCAGACCGAGGTGCACATGCCGCACGACAGGCAGGACGTGAGGGCGTGACGGGCGACGAGGTGGTGGTCGACCCACCAGGTGCACGACTCCTCGGACGCGGACTCGTAGAACGCCTGCCACTCGGTCTTCTCCGGTTCGCGCACGAGAGCCCGTATCTCGCGCCTGTCCTTTTCGCGCTCGAACGCCGTTCCCGCCAGGCGCTTGACGTTCGGGTAGTAGCGGCCGCCGGACCGGGGCTCCGAGACGTCGCGGAGGCCGTAGTAGGCGGTGAAGATGGCATCGTCGGACATGGCGGCGAGCTCCTCGTGGCCGAGGCCGAGGAAGGCCTCCGACGACAGCGGTCCCATGTCCGCCGGACCCTGCGGGTCCCCTACGAGGGTGATCCTCGGAGCCCCCGAGCCAGCCGGAGTGCTGTCAGCGAATCCCGACAGCCCAGGCTCAGCGGCAAGGACCTGCTCGTAGTCCCTGCCTGCGACTGCCAGCACTCGGTAGACGGCGTGGGCCAGCTTTGTATAGGGGAGGGTCCCGATGAGCACGAGGACGACTACAAGGTGAATGAAGTAGACGGGGTAGGCCGCTCCTCGCGGATCGGCCGCGTGCAGTGCTTCGGTCACGACGCCCGTCACCCCGGCGAGCAGCACGTTCAAGAGGAAGACCCAGTCGAACAAGCTCCCCCGCTTGCCGGGCGAGGTGTCGACGATACGCAGCGCGAGGAAATAGCAGGTGCCACCGATCAGGAACGCTGCGAAGACGTCCCCCAGCACCTTGACAGGGTTGCCCATGGACAACGGGTAGGACCGGCCCAGCAATATGAGCAGGGCCATGACTCCCGAGACTCCCGCGAGGCCGATGAAGGAAAAGAGCACGGCACGGTGCGCCCAGGGCCTCAACCTGCGCTCCTTGCAGGTGGAGAACTTCCTGTGGGCGAGGATCTCGGCGACCGCTCTTGTTACCGAGCGGGCAAAGACCCGCGGCCGGACCGTGCGAAGCGATACTCCGTACCAACAACGCCAGGCCCTCCCGGCGCCGACACCGACCGCGAGCAGCGGCAGAACCGTGAGCGCGGAGAACACGGGGATGAGAACCGCGTCGGGAAGCATGCCGGCGTAGGTGAGCGGCCCCGGGCCCGGGCTGAACGCGCCTGCTGCGGCGACCATGACGGCGAGCAGGGCTGCGACCGCCCCGTACGCGAGCCAGAAGTAGCGCCGGCTGTTGACGAGCCGCGCCACCACCCCCGGGCAGGCGAACCGCTCCGTGGTGAACTGCCGGAGGGCGCTCATGATGGTGGCCGGATTCGCGCCCGACGGGCACTTGGACGAGCACTCCGTGCAGCCGTAGCAATGCCAGATCTCGCGGTCGGCGACAAGAGGGTCCTGCAGCCCGAGCCGGACGAAGGTCAGCTGCCGGCGGGGGAAGAGCCCCTCGTCACCGGCGAGGTCGCAGGTCGCGGTGCAGGCCCCGCACTGCAGGCACGATCGGAGCGTGGCGACGTCCTGGCAGTAGGGCTCGAGAAACGAGCCATCAGACCTGGCGGCGAGGTCGAAGGACCTGTCCGGCAGGACGGCGATCGCCTTGCCGCGGAGGAGCCAACCGAATTCGCCCGGACCCCCCTTCCGAAGCGTGGCGCTTCTCGAGGTCACCACAGTCCAGGTTATATGAGTAATGTCATGAACACAAGTATATTCAGTAACAACGTCGTATAGATTGAGGGTCCAGTTGGTCGGGATCGCTCACGCCGCGTGAGGTCACTGTGCCGGCGATCGAGCAGCTGTCTGCCGTCGGGCGGCAGCCTGCAGCCGGACCTGGGCCGGCCAGCCTCGTCTTCGGCCCACTTCGATCGATCAAGGTCGGGAGATTCAGGCCGGCGACAAGGCTCCGCACGAGAGCCTCCGACGACTGCGTGAGCGGTGCCGGCATGCCATTGCCCGTGATCCTGCGCTGGTACGCTGACGAATCCTACGGTGGGTGAGGGGGTCGTTCACATGCGTCTGCGCGCGTGGGCTCGCCGGAGCTTGCGACTGCCGGCAACCCGACGGGTCAAATTAGGGGCTCTTCTCGGGATCGCTGCAACGCTGGCTCTGGTGGTCGTGTCGAATGCCGCGGCCGGCGCCCCAGGGCGCTCACCTCAGGTAACCTCCGTGGCTCGCCGCCATTCGGTCGGTGTCGCCCCTGCCGGGAGGTCTCAGGTAGCTCAAGCAGGGAACCTTATTTACGCGCACGAGCCGCGGCAGCAACTCTCGCGACGGCTGGTATCCGGACGAGCCGGCGCTCAGCCCGAAGATGGTCGGCTCGCCGAGCTTCGAGCAGGTCTTCGCGACCCAGCTCAACGGTCAGATCTACGCCCAGCCCCTACTCGTCGGGAAGATCGTGCCGTCGTGGCGACCGAGACCGACTGGGTCTACGGCCTCGATCCCGAGACGGGAGCGATCGTGTGGTCCCGTCACCTCGCCACGGCATTCCGCGACGAGTCTCTCGGCTGCGGCGACCTGCTCCCGTCCCTCGGTGTGACCTCGACTCCGACGGTCGACCCCGCCACCGGAGTCGTCTACCTCGTCGCTCAGGAGTACGTCGCGGGCAAGATCGGGTGGTTCATGCACGCCCTCGATCCGGCCACCGGCGCCGAGATGCCGCACTTCCCGGTCATGATCAAGGGTCCGGCCAGCAACAATCCGCTGCAGCTGTTTCGTTACCGGCAGATGCAAAGACCGGGGCTGTTGTTCCTCGGCGGGGTCGTCTACGCCGCCTTCGGGACCCACTGCGAGATCGGTCCTTACTCTGGCATTGTCGTCGGCGTCTCGACCAGTGGCCGTGAGACCACGATGTGGACCGACCAGGGCGAAGGCACCGACAGCGGTGGCGGGATATGGCAGGGCGGCGGCGGCCTCAGCTCCGATGGACCGAATCAGATCCTCTTCGCGAGCGGCAACGGCTATGCCCCCTCGTCCCACCCGCCCGTGCCAACTCCCGGCTCCTCACCGCCCCCGAATCTCGCCGATGCGGTCGTGCGCCTGGTCGTGCAGCCGAACGGATCGCTGAAGGCGAAGGACTTCTTCTCGAGGTATGACGACTCTGTCATCGACGGACACGACTGGGATCTTGCCGGCTCACCGGTGGCCTTGCCTTCTCAGTTCTCCACACCGCATTACCCGCATCTGCTTGTCGCGACCGGGCAAGGAAGGCATCGTCTACCTGCTCAACCGGGACAGCCTCGGTGGCGCGGGCGAGGGTCCTCACCACAAGGATCTTGCCCTCGGCGAGTATCAGGCCGGCGAGGCGATCTCGACGGCTGGTGCCTGGCCCGGCAACGGCGGCTATGTGTACGTGTCGACTGATAACGGCGGAGCCAACGGCGGCGGCCAGGGCCACGTCGACGTCTACAAGTTCACCGTCGGCTCCAAGGGGCTGCCTGGCCTGCGCCTCGTTGGGACCGGTTCGCAGGTAACGGTATTCGGGGTCTCGGGGCCACTCGTCACCTCCGACGGCATGAGGTCTGGTTCGGCGGTGGTCTGGGTCGTCGACGGGGGCAACCTCCAGGCCTACGATCCCGTGCCGGTGCACGGGAAACTGACACTGATCGGAACCTGGCCGGTCGGCAACCCTTGCTCCTTCGCACCTCCGGGCATCGGTGAAGGCATGGTCTATATGGGCAACCAGGAAGGCGTTCTCTACGGGTTCGGGACAAAGCCCACGCCGGCCGGCCGACACTCTTGAGCTGAGTGCCCGCGGGCATCACGCCCGCGTCAGGCACAAACGGACTCTTGTCATGGAGCTCGAACAACGCCGCCGTCGTTACCCGCAGACCAGCACGCGCCGCCGTCATCGTTCCCCGTGGACTGCCTCCGGGCGTGGACGCCGTCAGGGCGCTGCGCGGCGCGCAACGAAGGTCGTGTCCCTTCGCGTCGCCTCGATCGGAAAGTCGCCGACCCGGCTGTAGAAGGCCCGCGCGCAGCCTGGCCGGAACCTGTCATGCAATTCGATGGCGATCGAATCGACCGAGCCGATCCAGGCAGACGACGCCGGATCCGAGAAGACCTCCTGTTCGGCCCCCTCGATGTCGACCTTCAACAGGTCGACGCGGTCAATCCCGTGGTCATCCATGATGTCTCTGACACTGAGGCTCTCAACCGTCGTGCCGGAACCAGTCCCTTCGCCGAGCTCCGAGGTCTGGAAAGCCCAGGCGCCCATGCCCGGGTCATGTACAGCCAGCAGCCCCCGATGCGACCAGAGGGCCGCATGCAGAGGAATGACGTTTGAGAACTTGGCCACGTTGCGCACCATGAGCTCGTAGTTGCTACGTTCCGCCTCGACGGCGACGATCTTCGCGTCCGGGTAGCGAACCGAGAACCAGATCGACGAGAGCCCTATGTTCGCCCCTGCGTCGATGATCGTTCGCGGAGCCCGGTCCAGGGCGAAGTCGTACTGCTCCTCGAGGAGCACGTCTCGAAAGGCGATCGCGTCGGAGGTGCCCGGACGCAGCCACACCGGATAGGGGCTGGGGCTCCACGATGCCGCCACCGGAGTCTGCCTCGCAAGCAGGATCGCGGATGCCATACCCACTACCCCAGCCCGCACGCCGAGCACCCGGGCCAGCTCCTGGGTTCTCTGTTTGCATTGCACCGTCGAGCACCAAAGCTCGTGACGACTGCGCATCCCGGCGAGGCTACCTCCGGTCGCAGGCGGTTCCGGCAGGCCTGCCCGCGCGTCGCTCGCGTCCTCGGACCACGGGCAGGGTGACTCCGTCTGTTCGCAAGGCGGCTTCGCCGATCCGGGCGATGGTCCCAGGATCCCTGGACAGCGGGATTAACGTTGGGCGCATGGAAGGCGTTGTCTGGGTGGAGGAGACACCGGTACCCGGTGGTGGCGACTACCTGCTGGACGACGGCAGCCCTGCGAGGTCAGTGCTCACGCTCCACCTGGCCGAGGCGGACGCAGATGTCACCGTTTGTGGCGAGTCGCTCGAGGACATGAGGGAGTACCCAGCTGCCTGGAAGGACTCCCAGGGTGGCTTCCAATGCCAGGCGTGCCTCAAGGCGGCAGCTCCGGCCGAGTAGCGGCACATCGGTGGACCTCCTGGGACCACGCGGCCCTCAAGCCCGTGCTCTGTCCAGTCGCATCCGACCGTGGGTTCGGGCGCGACTGTCGAGCCACCGAGGGCCCGTCGCCGGTGCCGGAACCCCTGCGCGAAGGACCAGCCGCAAGACGGTCGCCTCACAGGTCAAGGCTCGGGCGGCATCGTTTCTCGTCGATGGTGCGGCTTGCGGACAATGCCCAGTCCGTACCTGGCGAGCAGCGCCGGCAGCTCGCGCTGTGCCTCGCGGTCGAGCTCCCTTCGTGACTCGTCCAGCCCGCTCCAGGGGACGAGATCGGGATGGTGCTTCTTGCCTGCGTCGATCTCAGGACCGCGGGTCCAGCCGTCGGCGAGGCGTTCCTCGCACCACCGGACGTGCTCGGACTCGGCCAGGCGGTCTATGTCCTCGCGGCTCAACGTCGGCAACGGCACGGCCCAGTCGTCCGAAACCTGTACCGAATACCCCACATCGTCCAGGCGGCTGCTGAGATGCGCCGCTGAGTCGCGGTTGGAGTCGCGGTAAGTCTCCTTCAGCACTTCCCATGGCTTGTGCGACTCCCGCTCCGGGTCGAAGGTGCCGTCGAGCCGGCGGTGGCGGAGGTAGTTCCCGTGCAGCGCCCTCGCCATCTGCTCGGTGACGCTGTTCACGAAGACGTCAGGGCGGCAGAGCCGGTCAAGAAGGGGAAACGTCGTGACGTTCGAGAGGTGCAGCTGGGTGGCCGCCCTGTCGAGCAGTGTGACGGGGCCTGTCTGGCCGGCTGTGAGCGCGACGATCGGGACGAAAGACGGTGTGCTGCCCGCCAGCTGCATGACCGCCTCGAGGCTCTCGCGCTCGTCGGCATAGCTGACGAAGACGGTCGTCAGGGCCCAGTCGTCCTCGTGGACGAGGGCGGGCAGCTCCGGTGAGGTCGGATCAGCGGGGTCACAGCTCACCGCGACAAGGTGGCAAGCCTCGTCGAAGTGCGGGTATCGACGCCGAAGGGCGTGGATCCGCTCCTTGGCGTCGGCGGCGACGAGTGTCAGACGCGAGGCGCAAGCCGTCTTCGCGATGGTCGAACCACCACTCCCTCACCGCGCCCGCCACGAGGAGAAGGCCGACGCGGTCCGGCCCGACGACCACTACCTGCGGCGGCCGTCCGTCGCGTTCGGCGAACGAGTGCGGGAACTCCCCCAAAAGGGCGAGGCCGCCGGAGCGGAACACGTTCACGTAGTTCAGGCTCACGCCGCCTTTGTTGGCATCGGCGAGGCTCGACTGCTCCAGGCGCTCGCACATCTGGTCGTCGTCGACGTGCACGAAACAGTCCAGCCGCCGCCGGCGACCCTGCAGGCGCTCGCTCGTCGCCGCCACTCTCTTCACGGCGACACCGATCTTGTCGTTCACGGTGTTCTCCCCACAGACCGCCACGACGCGGACAGCCCGCTCGACCCCGGCCTGGCGAAGGATCTCGGGGTCTGTGGCATCACCGACCAATACCGGGATGGAGCGCTCGCGACAGCGCGAGAGCGCGACCGAGGACGGGTTGCAGTCCACGACGACCACGCGCTCGCCACGAGCCTGGAACGCCATGGCCAGCCTCAGGCCGAAATGGCCGACTCCGCAGACGACGAGATGCCTGCGGTACAGGGCGTGGATCCGCACCCGGGTGAACGGCTCCGCCAGCACCGCGAAGATGGCGGACAGGCCGGCCAGCACGAGCGTCAGCGGGGCGAACCAACGCGCCACCTCGAGCGGCCAGGGAAACGGCGGCGCGACGACGTTGTTGAATGCGCCTCCGAGGAACGTCGTAGTGGAGTCCCTGAACAGCCCCAAGGCCGCGTAGAGCCGGTCGAGGAAGGGCGCCGTCGGGTAAAGGTCGGCGTACCCCCACATCCCGAGCGCCAGGCAGGCAAGTGCCATGAGGCCGAGAATCGACCAGCGCCGACGGTGCACCGAGGCCGAGATGCTCATGCGGGGAGCGCCGACCTCCAGCACCTCGACGAGCCTCTTCAGCCCCGCCTGTAGCATCCTCGGCGAGGATCGGGAGAACCTTCAGCGATCGCAGCTCCTCGGGTAGGTCTGGAACTGTGGTGTCCCCGTCCGACACGAGCACGATCCGCTTGCGCAGCGCCAGGGCGCGCTCGATCTCGTGACGGCACCTCGACGAAGCCGTCAAGTCCGGTGACACAACCGCGAGCACCGCGGTGGCACCCGTTATGGCGGCGTGAACTTCGTTCGTGCGCTCGGTCGTGCGCACAGCGTCAACCGGCGCGGTCTCCTCGGCGCTCGGCCCGAGCTCTCCCCCGGCGTCATCGTGCCACCACTCTCCGAGATCGACGAACATGTCCGTGGTGCGCTCCCGCAGCCCCTCGGCGAGACGGCGCGCGAAGTCGAGGTCGGACCGCGCGTAGCAGATGAAGATGTCGGTCACCGGCACTCCCGCCGGCCGCAATCGGCGCCGGCCATCAGCCTTCTCCACCGCTGCGCCGTCGCACGATCGACAGTCCCGAGTCAGAGAGCAGCTGCGGGATCAACCGGACGGTGTCGCGGTCGAGATCGCGGACCTCCTCCGACAGCTCGCTCCAGGGCACCAGATACGGAGACCGTTTGCGTGCGACGTCGCGCCGGGGCCCGAGGCGCCAGCCCTGCCGGCGGCGGTCCTCGGCCCAGCGGACGTGCTCGAGGCGGGCGAGGACCTCGATCTCTTCCGGTTCGAGGTGCACCGCCTCGTCCGACGCCCTGTCACTCGGCAGCACGTCATAGCCCACCGCCTCCAGCTTGCGCGCGATGTCGGCGGCCTGGTCCCTGCTCGAGGCTCGGAGCGCCTCGTCCAGGCCCTCCCAATCGCGCAAAGCGGGGTCATCGGCCCGCAGCGAGCCATCCACCTTCCGGCGCCGGACGTAGTCCTCGTGGATCGCCCGGGCAAGCCTGTCGTCCACGTCGCTCGGGCCCGGCTTCAGCCGGTCGTCGCGAGGTGGCGGGACCTCGGACTTGCCTCGCGGAGATGACTCTTCGGGAACGTCTTCCCGCCGGCTCAGGGTGCATCCAGCGAGATCAGGTCCGAGACGGCCGTCCTCGCCAGGGCCACCGCGAGGTTCTCGTTGTCCAAAAGAGGCGTCTTGGCCGTGGAGAGGCGCCACGACTCGGAGATGGCGATGACGTCGCCCCAGGCGACATAACAGGCAGAGATGACCGCCGGCGTCTTCGAGTAGGTGCCGCAACGGGCGGTCTGGGAGAAGCCGGAGGAATTGATCGACGGACCAACCGTCGACCCCGACGGCCTCAGGTCCGTGCCGAACCACGCCCTCGCGTCCTTCCTGGACGCGAAGACGTAGAAGGCGAGGTAATCGCCGTAGTCGCTCGTGTGGAAAGTGTTCGACACGAAAGAGCCGTCCAACAGCCCGCTCGGAGCGTCTGTCACCGGGAACTTCTGCACCGTGGGCGTCCCGACACCAAAAGGCAGCACCGCTTGATCCGGCGGGCCGGAGAGGAGGAGCCGCTGCAGCTGCTCGGGGCTGCGCGTGCCGGGGGGCGCAGGTGCCGGCAGGCGTGAGGTGGCTGCCGCCGCCCTCGCCAGATGCCTGATCGCGTCGCGAGTCAGTGTCGCCGCAAGGTCGACACCGGTTGCGGGGGTGTCGCTGAAGCTCGTCACGACGATGAAGCTCACCACCGTGCTGCTGCGCGTCAAACAGCTCCAGTCCCACTCTGCCTGCTGGGTAGAGCTCGCTGCCGCCTGCCCGCTCTCACACTTTGTCGGATCACCGACGCCTGAGATCTTGAATGTGCCGGTGGCCCTGTAAGAGCTCGGCCAGCGCATTGCTGACCGAGTCGTAGTGGCTGGCGTCGGGGACGTTGTCGAACACCTCGTAGAGGATGTAGAGGTCCGGGCCTGGACCCGTCAAGCCGTTGTTCACGCTCGCCACGAGACCCGGAGCCCGGTAGGTCTGCAACTGCGGGCTGGAGGCCGACACGTCGTTCGGGATCTCTGTCGGGCCGATACCGTGCTGCAGCAGCCTCAGCGCCAACCGGTCCGAATGCACGGCGGCCACCGACGACGTGGCCGAGAGCAGACGCGGCTTTGGCGCGGGCGGGCGAGGTGGAGGGGGCTTCAGCAGGAAGATCACTATCAGCACGACCGCCACGGCCACGATGGCGACCGCACCGACGATGTTGCGCGTCGAGAGCCACGTTCGGCGTTGTGGTCGGCGCGCCTCGCCCCTCGCCTCGTCCCTGTCGCCGCCTCCCGTCTTGTTGTCCTTCTCCCGGCCCTTGTCCTGTTCCTCCTCCGGGTCGATGAGGCGCTCTACCGCCCGCACCAGGCGAGAGACGTCGTACTCCCAGCGCTGGTTCTCGAGCTCCAGGGCGTTGCGCCTCGTCAGCGGCCGCAGCGACTCGGGAAGCTCCTCCGGCTCGGGCATCGGGGCGCGCTCGACGAGGATGGGGATGACCGGCATGCCGCTGCGAAGGGCGGTATCTGTCTCCAGCCTGACGAAATCGGTGGGGTCGTCGAGGAGGTGCTCATCGGGCCGGCGGCTGAGCCAGTCACGGCCGATCAGGACGAGAGTGACGCCGCTCGAACCGATCGCCTCCTCGATCTTCTGGACGAAGTCGGCGCCTGGGTCTATCGAGTCGACGTCCATGAACACCCGCTCGGCGCCGAAGCGCTGCGCGAGATGATCGTGGAGGGCACGCGCCTGGCCGCTCGTCTCGCCCCGCCGGTAGCTGATGAAGACGCCTCTGGACGGAGTACGAGCGTCACCGCTGCTGGCCACTTGCGCTCCCCCCTCAGTCCGCGACGGCCGGTGGACCCTGCCGTCGACACCCTCCGATCAGGCATTTCGGCGTTGAAATGTGTCGCGAGGTTATCCGACGCCCCGGCGATCTGCTAGAGGCTCGATCAGGCGGCCCGGAGCCTGAGAGGCAAAAGTTTCGCCTGCCGGCTGACACAGATCGGGCTTGTCCCTTGCGCACGCAACCGTGGAGAACTGGTCCTTGCCCGTCGCCCGCTCCGCTGCCATAATGACCCGGCGATCGCGCAAGGTCGCGGCGTGTCCACGAGCACAGGGCGTTCCGACCCCGACACCTGACTCGATTTGATGGCCGCGCCGAGCGAGGGGGAGGGACCGCAGTGGTTCGAGGCAGCGCCGGTGAGGTGACTCGTGCGTGAGCGGCCGGCAGCAGGCCGAACGCGACAGGGCCGTTATTCGGCTGCGTTCGGGTCGCTTTCCAAAAGGCGCGGCGCGGCGGCACTGCGTGCGTTGTCTCTCGTCGTTCTCGTGGGTGCCGGCACTGTCGCCCTGCGCCAGAGCTCGGTGAGGCTTCCTTCGTCGTCGCCCGCGGACACCGCAGCGTTGTCGAGCAGTCCGGGCACCCTCATCGGGCCGGCCCGCGAGAAGTCGGTGTCCTTCCTGGTGCTCCTGCGCGCGGCCGCGCGGCCGAGCTGCCTGACGCGCTGGGGCTCCTCGGCAGGACTCTCGGTCCAGTGGACCGCGGGCCAGCGCTGGGCCAAGATCAGCGGCGCACCACGAGATGTCGACCGGAGCTTCCACGTGTCGATCGAGGACTACCGTTCCGCGAGCGGAAGCCGCGTCTTCGCCACCAACCGTCCTCCGGCCACACCCGCGGGGGTCTGCGGCGAAGTCGCCGGCGTCGGGAGCATCCACTCCTTCGTGCAGCCCACCAGCCTCGCCGTGCCTCGAAGGAGGACTGAGCCGCGTCGATCTTCTCAGGGCCTACGACGCCCTTCCCCTCACGAGCCGCGGCTACAACGGACAAGGTCGAGACAATTGTCTTGTTGGAGGTGGGCGGATTCATCGCGAGCGACTTCAACAAGTTCGCCGCCATGGAGGGGCTCCCCGGGTACAACATGAGCGTCGTGGGCAGCGCCAGTACCTACAGCGACGAGACGGACATGGACGTCGAGACGGTGCACGAGATCGCGCCTCTGGCCCACCTGGTCTTCTTGAACATCCTCGGGATCAACGCCAGCTCCAACGCCGCTGTATACGCTGACGCGTTCCTCTTCGCCTCCAAGCACTGGCCGGGCGCTGTCTTCAGCATCAGCCTCAGTCAGTGTGAGACGGACACGCAGGCCTTCAACTACTCCGACCTCATTGCGCTCAACTCGACCGTGATGTCGATCGAGGCGAAAGGCTCGACGGTTTACGCCTCGAGCGGGGACTCCGGCGGGCTCGACTGCACGCCCTGGTCCCAGGCCGGTCAGCCCCCGGAGAGCTCGTTCGTCGGTGTCGGAGTCCCTGCCTCGTTGCCGGCTGTGACCGCAACCGGCGGCACCTCCCTCACGACCGACGCCGCCGGCAACTACGTCGGCGAGACGACCTGGTCCGAGTCGTTCCTGTCCCAGGGCACCGGCGGCGGGGTGTCGCATTACTTCCCGAGACCCTCGTGGGAGACCGGTACGGGAACCGGCGGGCAGATAGACACGGGCAACCATTTCGAGGTCCCGATCGTGAGCGCCGACTCGGACCCGAACACGGGCAACGCGGTCATTCTCAACGGGCAGGCCAGCATGGGCGGAGGAACCTCCCTCGCGTCGCCTATCTGGGCGGGCTTCACGGCCATCATGGACCAGTACCTGAAGGCGCATCACGACCGCCAGGTCGGCTTCTTCAATCCGATCCTGTTCCACCTGGCCAACTCCCCGGAACCCTATCCGCCCTTCCACGACATCACCATTGGCGGCAACGACTTCTATCTCGCCACTCCCGGCTACGACATGACGACGGGCCTGGGTTCGCCCGACGTGTTCAACCTCGCCCGGGACCTGGCTGCGGGGAGGTTCTGACATGAGTGAGATGACGTCGTCTGCGGCTGATCTGCCCGTCCTCGCCACGGTGGTCTGCCCCTTTTGCGATGTCGTGGTGCCCGACTCGCGTTATTGCGGTGCCTGCGGCGCCCACCTCGTCTTCAGCGGGTTCCACGCCTCGCAAAGGCTGCACTCCTACGCCGCCTTCCCCGACGAGCCGGTGGCGCGATTCTCGGTTGTGACCTCGCTGTTCCCACACCTCTCGCACAGGGCCAAGGCTCCCTTCCGCGTCGGATTCGGCGTTGCCATGGTGCTCTTGCTGATCTTCGCCTTGGCAGCCACCAGCGCCCCGTTGATCGCCGTGAGCGCTCTCGGCGTTCCGCTTCTCTTCCTCATCTACATCTGGGAGGTGGATCCCTACGAGGGCAGCTTCTTGCCACCCACCTTCTTCTGCCTGCTGCTCGGTGCGGGCCTCGGCGCCGGGTGGGCGATAATCGGAGGCAGCTACGTCGACAAGGCGCTCCTGCCCGCGTTCTCCTTCAGCCTTACGAGCGGTTCGTCGATCGCGGCCGCGGTGCTCGTGCCGGGAATCGGCGCGCTTTTGATGTGTGTGCCGATGGTGATCGTCAAGAGGTTCCAGCGCGGGCCGATCGAGTCGCTCGACGGCTTCGTCGCCGGCGCGACCGGAGCCCTGGGCTTCACGCTGGCCGCAACGATCGACCTGATGTCCCCTTGGCTGAGCAACGGCCAGCTCACGCACGAGTCCTTCCTCGCCAACATCACCCAGGTGATCCTCCGCGGCGTGACCCTTCCTCTGATCAGCGCCATGGCGACGGGCTACATCGGCGCGACCTACTGGGGCAAGATGGGATCGCGGGCGACGTCCGCCCAAGGCAAGTGGCTCAGCTTGCCGGCGGTTGCCCTCGTGCTCGCCCTGCTCGTGCAGATCGGCCTCGGGTTCACGGACATCGCTGCGTTGTCCGACGCCGTGCTGGTCGGCATCCACCTCGCAGCGCTCGCCGTGCTCACCTTGGCGATGAGGGTCGGCATGCACCACGTCCTGTTGCACGAAGCACTCGACGTGACCATCGGTGCCCCCCGAGTCTGTGCCAACTGCAGCCATCTCGTGCCGACCATGGCCTTTTGCCCTCAGTGCGGGGTCGCTGAACGAGCAGTGGCCCGCCCCCATCGGCAACCGGCGACCTGGCCGTTGGCCGATGCCGCCATGCCGTCGTCAGGAGAGGCCACGTGAGCACGACCGACGCCCCCTTGCCGGAATCCCCCTTGCCGGAATCCCCCTGGCCGTCCGCGCCGCCAGGCGCGCCCGGCATCAAGATGGGCTTTCCCGGAGCCCACGAAAAGGCGATACCCGCGCATCGTTTCAGTCATCGCGCGATGGTCCTCATGTTGGGGGCTGGACTTGGGGTTCTCACGCTGATACTCGTCGTCGTGGCGTTGCTCGCCACCCCGGGACCGGCCCCGTACTGCAATCCCCTCAAGTGCCAGGGACCTCCGGTCGGGCCGCGTAACGGCGCGAACGGCCAGGCCGTGCACGGACCGCCCGTTGTGCAAGGGACCCTGTACACGAATGCGCAGGGCTTCTCCTTGCGTTACTTTCCCCAGCCGACGATCCAGACGAATGCCTACGGCATCGGGCTGACCTACGACTTCCGCTACGGCGGAACCTCCTCCCTGTTCATCCTGGGCGGGTCCGCAGGCGGGTCAACCGATGAGTCGGTCGTAGCCGGCTACGTCAATCAGAACTTCCCCAGCGCGCAGCCCATGTTTCAGCTGCCTGACCCGCTGATCGGCTATCTGCCGGCCTTCGGCGAGGCCTTCAACCTGCAGCCCGCGAGCAGTGACGGGTCGACGCAGACGGCCCGGATCCTCGTGGCGGCGAGCACCTACAACGGATTCGCCATCGTCGTGGCCGGCTACGGAAACCTCCTGCCGACAGTGACTTCGAAGTCGTTCTGGTTCAACGGGCATCCCTCTCCCGCCAACCTCAACCTGGCCTACTTCGGCGGAACGGACGCCCTCATCGACAGCATCAGATTCCCCGGAGGCGGCTGACGACAACTCCGCGGGGCGACTGCCGACACGGCCCCGACCGAGCTGAACCGGCCGGCGCCCGCCGCCGGGGCCGGCCGCGCCACCCAAACTGCCAGAACCTGGCCTACGTTTGTGCTCGCTTGAGCACGAATCGGCTGACCGGCTCCGAGAGCACAGAACACGACGAGGCGACCCGCCCGGGCTTCGGACGACGCCGTTTCCTTGCCTATGGGCTGGGTGGGATCGCGGCCGTGGCGGCGGCAGGCGTCACAGGGCTGGAGCTCATCTCGCACGGGGTTCTCCCCGGCCGACAGTTCCTGGACCAGATCGAGGGCAGGTGCCAGGTGGCAAGCCCGCCGCTGCGCTTCTCCCCTCTCGGTCCCTCCACTTCGGGCACCTTCTACTCACATGCCCGCAACCGCACGGTCGGCTACACGCTCGCCTACCCGCCCGGCCACGGCCCGGGGAGCCGATTGCCGCTGATCGTGATGCTCCATGGATTCGGAGGGGACCATGCAAGTGCAGTGACCGGCATGACACCGGCCCAGGCCGTGGCGCTCCGGGTCGGCGGCAAACCGCTCGCCCCGATGGCGATGGTGACCGTCGACGGTGGCGGCGGGTACTGGAACAACACCCAGGCGACGACCCGATGGCGATGGTGGTCGAGGAGCTCATCCCACGCTGCCGGCGCCTCGGGCTCGGCCGAAGCCCGGATCGGATCGGCACGATGGGCATCTCGATGGGCGGCTACGGCGCCATCTTGTTCGCCGAGAAGTACCCGCGCCTGTTCGCCGCCGTCGCTGCCATCAGCCCGGCCATCTGGACGAGCTACAGCCAGGCGAACACCGCCAACTCGGGCGCGTACGCCTCGGCGGCGGACTTCGCAGCCGCAGACGCCGTCACGCATGCCGGAGCCCTGGCAGGGATCCCGGTCCGGGTGGCCTCCGGGCTATTCCGACCCTTCCACCCGGGTGTGGAGGCTCTGGCGAAGGCCCTTCCTCGCGGGTCGGTGGTGGACTTCTCCACCGGGTGCCACACGGGCGCGTTCTTCGTCGCGCAGGAGCCGCCTTCCCTCGCCTTTTTGGCCCGGCACCTCACGCGCTGACCACCCGGCGGCACTGTCAGCCACTCGGCTGCCCTCATCAAGCCACCCGCCCAGGCCGCAGCCCCGTCTGAGGCAGCCAGGAATGCGGCCCGGCAGGATTCTGTATTCTTATCTGCAAGTCTTTCTGGATCATGACGAGCGGGGGATCATGAAGAGGGGTTGGGCCGGCGGGCTGCTCATGACTATGGTCGTGACGCTCTCGTCCCTCGCGGCCTTGTCAGCCCCCCGCTGGCTGAGGCGAGCTTCGCCTCCAAGCTGGTCATCTTGAGGTCGAGCGCCAGCCCGCCGCCTCCCGAGCACTCGGTGGCTCTCGGTCGCCTCTCGCCGGACACAGAGCGTCCATGTGGACATCACGCTCAAGGTGCCCGACCCCGGGGCACTGACGTCGTTCGTCGCCTCCTTGTCCGATCGGAGAGTCGCCGAACTTCCATCATTTCCTGCACCCAGGCCAGTTCGGCCGGATCTTCGGACCGCCTCTCTCCGAGGTGGCCCGGATCGAGGCAGTGCTCAGATCTGACGGGCTGCAACCCGGGACGGCCCAGCTCCAGTCGCCTCCTGATCCCTGTCACGGGCCCGGCGGCAAAGATCGAGCGTGCCTTTCACGTGAGCCTCGTGCGCTACCGCCTGCCGACAGGGCGCGTGGCTTTTACGAGCCTGTCGGCGCCGAGCATCTCGGCGTCGGTCGCCGCCGACGTCGTCGGCGTCGTCGGCCTGAGCGAGCTCATCCAGCCCCACGACATGCTCGCCCATGGCGCGGCTGCGCCGCAGGCCGCTCCGCGCGCTCCCGGCCTGGTCCGGGCACATCCGCGTACCGCCGGACCGACACCCTGCTCACCGGCCACCCAGTCGACGGCGGGGAGCTATACGGCCGATCAGCTGGCCGCCTACTACGGCATGACGCCGCTCTACGCGATGGGCGACTTCGGCCAGGGCGATCCACATCGCCGTCGCCGAGTTCGAGCCGAACCTGGCGAGCGACATCGCCACCTACCAGGCGTGCTACGGGACGAGCGCGACCGTGAACTACATCCCGGTCGACGGCGGCGTCTCCCCCGGGGCCGGCACGGACTCCGAGGCCGCCATGGACATCGAGGACGTCATCGGCCTCGCGCCTCGGGCGACCATCGACGTCTACCAGGCGCCGAGCCCCTCCAACGCGTACGTGCTCGACCTCTACTCGGCGATCGTCAGTCCCCCGCCGGGAGTCCAGCCCGATCCCGTCGTCTCCACGTCGTGGGGACAGTGCGAGCTCGACCAGGACGCCAGCGACTCGTCTTATCGGAGCAGCGAGTGGAACATCTTCGAGCAGGCCGCGACCCAGGGCCAGACGGTCCTCGCCGCCGCCGGTGACGCCGGTGCCGCAGACTGCTACGGAGATACGAGCTCGCCCAACCAGCACGTCCGGTCCGTCGACGATCCCGCCAGCCAGCCGAACGTCGTCGGAGTCGGCGGCACCTCCCTCGGCTCCGGCTCCGAGACGGTCTGGAACGACTCGGCCGGCTCCGGCGGCGGCGGCGTCTCGTCGACCTGGTGCATGCCCACATCCCAGAACCAGCCGCGGATCCAGGGGCTCATCAGTGCCGACTCGCAACCGGCAGGTGCGGGCTCGGGTTGCGCTCCGGGCAGCTACCTGCGCCAGGTCCCCGACGTGAGCGCGGACGCCGATCCCGAGACGGGCTATGTGATCTACTGGAACGGGTCCTGGACGGGCGTCTACGGCGGGACGAGCGCGGCCGCCCCGCTTTGGGCGGCGGCTGCGGCACTCATCGACTCGTCCCCCTTCTGCGCCGACTACGGCTCGGGGAACCCCGGCGTGCTGCCTGCGGGGCTTTACTCCATCGCGGCCCTCGGCTCGCCGTATTACGGGCTCGCCTTCAACGACGTCACTGCGGGCAACAACACCTTCCAGGGCGTGCCCGGATTCAGCGCGACGGCCGGCTACGACCTGGCGAGCGGTCTCGGGTCACCCCTTCTCGGCTACTTCGACAACTACCGCCCGGGCCTGGCCGCCCAGATGTGCCTCGATTACCGGACGAACTCCGATCTGACCCAGATAACGGGCGTGACGCCGGACGCCGGGCCGAGCGGACAGCCGGTCCAGGTGACCATCACGGGTTCGGGCTTCCTGCCGATCCCCGGCGCCGACCGCCTCCAGGTCGGCTCCGGCTATGTCACGGCCGAATGCCCGACCACCACCTCGTGCACGGCCACGCTGCCGCCCGGAGCGGCCGGCAGCCGTCGACCTCGTGATGACGGTCGAGGACTCGACCATCTCCCCGATAGTGGGGGCCGACCGCTTCACCTACTCGGTCGCGCCGACGGTCACCAAGCTCACGCCGGCGATCGGACCCGCCAAGGGCGGCACGAGGGTGACGATCTGGGGAGGCAGCTTCGTCGGCGCGGTCTCCGTCCGTTTCGGCGACAAGCCCGCGACGAGCGTGCGGGTCATCTCGTCGTCCGAGCTCAGCGTGGCCGTCCCCCCGGGCGCCGGGGTCGCCTACGTCACGGTGTCCACCGCCATCGGCTCGAGCCGGGCGGGCTCGACGAGCCTCTACACCTTCCTGGCCGCACCGACCGTCACCCGGATCTCGCCCGCCGTCGGGCCGAAGAAGGGCGGCACGAGGGTGACGATCCTCGGAAGCCACTTCCTCGGCGCCGTGTCCGTGCGCTTCGGCGCCAAGGTGGGCTCCCATCTGCGGGTGATCTCCTCGACCAAGCTCAGCGTGGACGTGCCCTCCGGTGCGGGCAATCCCTACGTCACGGTGTCCACTCCGGGCGGCTCCAGCCGGACGAGCGCGACGACCAGGTACAGATTCCTCGCGGCTCCGACGCTCGCCACGCTTTCGCCCCACACCGGACCCGAGCTCGGTGGCAACAAAGTGACGATCCGCGGCAGCAACTTCGCCGGCGCGGTGTCCGTGCGCTTCGGCGACAGGCCGGCTTCGCACGTGAAGGTTCGCTCCTCGTCCGAGATCACCGTGGTCGCGCCGCCGGGCTCGGGCACCGTTCCCGTCGTCGTGTCGACCGTCGGCGGCCTCAGCCGGCGCGTGCCCACGGGAAGTTACCGGTACTGATCCCGGGCCTTGCGCAGCGAGGTTGGCGACCGGGGCGCTCTGCGGGTTAGAACGGGGGGACCGCGGTGCAGCGAGGTCCGTACAATCGGATCGAAGTGCACCCAGGCCGAACGACACCCAGGCCGAACGACAAGTGAGGAGCGATCACGAGATGCGTTCTGTCACCGCCTACGCCACTCCTGGCCCCAAGGCTCCCTTCCAGAGGACCACCATCGAGCAGACGCGACCTCGGCCCGAAGGACGTCCTCATCAAGATCGCTTTTGCGGGCATATGCCACTCCGACATCCACACCGCCCGCGGCGAGTGGGGCAAGGTCCTCTTCCCGCTCGTGCCTGGGCACGAGATCGCCGGCACCGTGGAGGAGATCGGCAGCGGGGTCACCAGGCACGCCCCCGGCGACCGGGTCGGCGTGGGCGTCATGGTCGACTCCTGCCGTGAGTGCGAGAACTGCCTCGCCGGTGAGGAGCAGTACTGCCTGAAGGGCAACGTCGAGACGTTCAACTCGATCGGCCGGGACGGCCTGCCCACTGCGGGTGGCTACTCGACCCACATCGTCGTGACCGAGGATTTCGTCTTCACCATCCCCGGGTCGATCGGCCTCGACGTGGCCGCGCCGCTTTTGTGCGCGGGGATCACCTTGTACTCCCCGCTCAAGCACTGGGATGCCGGCCCCGGCAAGTCGGTGGCGATCGTCGGGCTCGGAGGGCTCGGGCACATGGGCGTGAAGATCGCCCACGCCCTCGGGGCGGAGGTCACCGTGCTCTCCCAGTCCCTTTCCAAGCAGGAGGACGGGATTCGCCTCGGTGCCGACCACTACTACGCCACGAGCGACGAGCAGACGTTCAAGACGCTCAAGAGGGGCTTCGACCTCATCGTGAACACCGTGTCGGTCTCGCTCCCGCTCGATTCCTATCTCGGGCTGCTCAGGCTCAACGGGACCTTCGTCCAGGTCGGGGCGCCTCCGGCTCCCATGTCCCTCCGGGCCTTCTCGCTCTTGGACAACCGCCGCCGAGTCGCCGGCTCGTCGGTCGGCGGCCTGCGGGAGACCCAGGAAATGCTCGATTTCTGCGGCGAGCACGGCCTCGGTGCCGAGATCGAGGTCATCGGAGGCTCTCAGATCGACGAAGCGCACAACCGGGTCGTCGACAGCGACGTCCGCTACCGATTCGTGATCGACACCGCCAGCTTCTGAGGCCGAGCCGGACCCGGGCCGAGCACGAGACCAGCCGGTGACGACCGGGCCCGCCACGGCCAGCGCCCCGGCTCCAGGGCCGGCGCCGATCGCCACCCGCACGGGCCTGGCGATGGTCGTGGTCATGACCGGGGTGCTCATCACAGCCGTCGACACGACGATCGTCGTCCTCGCCCTGCCCGAGATCCAGCGGGACCTCCACGTCGCCCTCTCCTCGGTCATCTGGATCGTCATCGGCTACCTGCTGGTCATCACGTTGCTGGCGACACAGGTCGGGCGCCTCGGCGACATGTTCGGCCGGGTGCGCATGTACGAGGCGGGCTTTCTCGTCTTCGTCCTCGGCTCGCTCGCCTGCGCCCTGGCCTGGGACGAGGCGGCCATCATCGGTTTTCGCATCCTGCAGGGTGTCGGCGGAGCCTTCGTCACGGCCAACAGCGGGGCCGTCATAGCCGATCTCTACCCTCCGCAGCAGCGGGGCCGCGCCTACGGGTTCAACGCCGTCGGCTGGAGCCTCGGGGCGGTGCTCGGCATCGTCATCGGCGGGCTCGTCGTCACCTACGTCTCGTGGCGGTGGATCTTCTGGATCAACGTGCCGATCGGCTCCGCAGCGCTGCTGTTAGCGAGAAGGGTCCTGCGCGAGCGCGGCCAGCGCAGAAGGCACCACTTCGACCTCGCCGGGATGCTCAGCCTCGGCCTCGGACTGTTCGGCGTCCTCTGGGCGATGACGAAGCTGGCGACCTCTTCCTTCGACGCCACGGTCACCGGCTACCTGGCCGGCGGCGTGGTCCTCATCGGCGTCTTCGTCGTCGTCGAGCTGCGCCAGTCCGAGCCCATGATCCGCCTGTCGCTCTTCAAGCTCCCGACCTTGGCCCCGTCGCTTCTGGCGGCGTTCTTCCAAGGGCTCGCCAACTTCGCCGTGCTCTTCCTCGTCATCATGTACCTGCAGGGACCACGCGGGCTGTCCCCCATCCACGCCTCCCTGCTCCTGGTGCCGGGCTATGTGGTCGGCTCGGCCGTCGGCCCCTTCGCCGGGCGGCTCGCCGACAAGGTCGGCCCGGTGCTGCCCGCCACCGTGGGTCTCGGCGTCCAGGTGGTGGCCCTGTTCATATACGCCCAGCTGACGGTCAGCAGCGGGCTGTGGATCGTCGTCCTCGCGAGCGTCGTCAACGGGGCCGGGGCGAGCGCCTTCTTCCCCGCCAACAGCGCGGCCGTCATGAAGATCTCCCCGCCGGAGGTGTTCGGCATCTCGTCGGGCATGCTGCGGACCTTCGCCAACGTGGGGATGGTGTTCTCCTTCTCGGTCGCCATCCTCGTGTCCTCGCGCTCGATCTCCAAGCACCTCGCCTTCGCCATCTTCGTCGGTACGACGAGCCTGCACGGGCACCTGGCCCGGGCGTTCACGACCGGGCTGCACTCGGCCTTCTACGCCTCCATGGCCTTCATGGCCGTCGCCGCCGCCCTCTCGGCTACCCGCAGCGGACGGATCCGCGGCCGGACCTCGGCGGACCGGTGACGGCGGCGGCACGCGGGCTTTGACATCACCGATGTCAACGGATCGCGGCCTCTCGGGCCTTTAACAGGGTGATGGCGGGAAACAGCAGGCGAGGGCGGTGTCGGAGGCGTTCGACGACTTCTTCCTCCGTATCCTGCCGCGGACGATCCGCGCCGCCCGCCGCCTGACAGGAGACCCGTTCCTCGCCGAGGACGTCGCCGTCGAGGCGCTCGCCCGCGCCCATGCAGCGCTGGGGACGCGTCGGGCCCCTTCCCTGGCGCGACGCCTGGGTGCTCAAGGTCGCCTCCCGGGAGGCCCTCCACGAGGTGCGGCGTCGCCCGCAGATGGCGGCGGTGTCCCATGACAGGGACGAGTCGGACGACGTCGTGCTGCGCCTCGCCCTCGTCGCCGCCCTTGGCCACCTGCCCCGTCGCCAGCGAGAGACGATCGTGCTGCGCTACCTCTGCGACCTGCCCGAGGCAGACGTGGCGCTGGCTCTCGGTGTCTCGGCGGGCACCGTCAAGACCCATATCCACCGTGCGCTTGCGTCCCTTCGCACCGACATCGGTGCGGATTTCGAGGAGGAGTACGTCCATGGGCTACGAGCCTGAACCCGCCGAGCGGACCTACACGCCGACCCCGCCCGAAGAGCTCCTCGCGCGGGCCAAGCGCCGCAGCGCGGCAACCCGCCGGCGCCGCCTGCTGACGAGCAGCACCTCGGTGACCCTGGTGGTCGCCGCCGTGCTCATCGGCATCCTCGTCCCGGGCGGCTCCGCCCCCGGGCGTCATTTCTACACGGGCCCGCCCGTTCCGGGAGCGGTCCGTGTCGCAGCCCGCATCGGCAGCGCCTATGAGCTCACGGCGGACAACTGGAGAAGCCGGATCGCCACGCCGAAGCTGGCAAAGGCCCTTCAAGACGACGAGATCGGCTACTCGATAAGTCTCCTGCGCACTCTGGCGGGGTCGGCGGGCTCGGGCAACGTGCTCGTCTCGCCCTCCAGCCTGGCGACGGCGCTCGCCATGCTCGAGCTCGGTGCCAGAGGGTCCACCGAGCAGGGAATCGCCGCGGCCCTTGACAGCACCGGGCTGTCGGCGAGCGACCAGGCGGCCGGCTGGCGCGCCCTCGCGGCCGTCTTGGCCGCCGAGACCTCGACCGGGGCCGCGAGCCTGACCCAGGAGCCGCAGCTCGACATCGCCAACGGACTGTTCCTGCAAAAGCAGTTCTCCGTGCTGCCGGCGTTCGTCGGCGCCCTCACGAGCGAGTTCCAGACCGGGCTCTGGCGGGTCGACTTCGCCCACGATCTCGCCGGTGCCAGCGGCGCCATCAACCAATGGACGAGCGAGCACACGATGGGCCTGATCAAGCAGCTCTTCAGCCCGGGCGCCCTCACCCCGATGACGGTCCTCGTCCTCGCCGATGCCGTCTACTTCCACGCGGACTGGGCACAGAGCTTCGAGAGCTCGACGAGGGGAGGGCCCTTCTACCCGTCCACGGGAGCAGTGGAGAACGTCCCGTTCATGCGGACGCCACCGGTCGACTCGAAGAACGCCTTGACGGTCCCTGTCTCGGTCACCTCCGGCTATGACGCCGTCGAGCTCCCGTACTCGGGCAGGAAGCTGAGCGCCCTCGCCGTGATGCCGGTCGGGTCCTCGCTCGCCCAGTTCGTGTCCTCGCTCACGCCGGACGGCCTGGCAAGGATCGTGAGCGGCCTCGACACGCGGGCGGTGGAGCTCTCCGTGCCCACCTTCACGCTGCGCGCCGACGACCAGCTCAACGAGACCCTGTCAGCGATGGGCATGTCGCAGGCATTCGCTCCCGGAGCCGACTTCACCGGCATCACCGCGCAGCCACCGCTCCTGGTCGGCTCCGTAGAGCAGCGCGCCTACCTGCAGGTGACGCCGAAGGGGACCACCGCCGCGGCAGCCACCGGGGTCAACGTGATCATCGAGCGCGACCGCCGGGGGCGACCGTCCGGTCGTCCTCGACCATCCCTTCTTGTTCCTCATCCGGGACAACACGACGGGCGCCATCTTGTTCGAGTCGATGATCGAGAACCCGGCTTCGTGATCCGCGTCGGGCCGGTCAGGGCAGCGGGTCGGGCGGCGGGGCGGAGCGCTCCCGTCGCCGGCGCCGCGGGCTGACCGGCTAAGCCAGGGCTCCGGCCTCTTTCAAAAGGGCGACCAGTGCCGGCAGGAGGCCACTATTGGCCGCGACTACGGCCGGCCCCCGCCCGTGAGCCGCCGGGACGAGCACGACCCCTGCGCCGGCCTCCCTTGCGATGACACTGCCTGCGCCGTAGTCCCAGGGGCCGTTGTCGAGCTCCCAGTAGGCGTCCACATGCCCGGCCGCGACATGACAGAGGTCGAGCGCGGCAGAACCGCTGCGGCGGATGTCGCTCACACGCCCGAGCACGACCCGGAGAACCTCGGCCTGGCGCTCGCGCTGGTCGGCGTCGTAGGAGAAACCGGTCGCCACAAGCGACCGAGCCAGGTCGGTCTCGTGCCCCACGTGGATCGGCCGCCCGTCACAGCTCGCCCCGAAGCCGCTGAGAGCCGTGTAGCAACGCCCGCTGCTCGAGTCGTAGACGGTGCCGATCTCCGGCTTGCCGTCGACCTCGACGGCTATCGAGACGGCGTAGGCGGGATAACCGTGCAGGTAGTTGAAGGTCCCGTCCAGCGGGTCGATGACCCAGCGCACGCCGCTGCTGCCCTGGCGCAGCGTGCCTTCCTCCGCCAAGACCGCGTCCTTCGGGCGGACAAGTGCCAGCCGATCGACGATGCTCCGCTCTGCCTCACGATCGACCTCGCTCACGAGATCGGTGATCGACGACTTCGTCTCGACACGCATCTCGTCTGCCGCACGGGCCACGTGCAACCGTCCGGCCTGTCGAGCAAGGTCCACCGACAGCTCCAGCAGCCCCCGGAGCAGGGCCGGGGCCGCGCCCAGATCCCCGTGACCGACGGCCTGCAGGCGTGCGCCTGCAGCCTCGGAGTCTCCCCGCCGCTCGTCTCGCGCACCATCAGGTCGCATCCGGCACTCACATAGCCCGTTGATGTTGTTTTGCACACAGAATCTACCATCTGACTTGCATATCGACAACCTCTTCTTGTACATTCGCACAGCAGTGGACAGTCAGAGCCGGCGCGAGAAGGCGCTCGACCTGCTCGACCAAAAGGGCGAGCTCACCGTCGCGGAGCTGAGTCAGCTGACCGGAGCCTCGCCGATGACGATCAGGCGCGACCTCGAGGTGTTCGAGCAGGAGGGGGTCCTCCGCCGTGTCCACGGAGGCGCGATCAGCGTGGCGTCGAGGGGCTACCTGCCCCCCTATTCGGTTCGGGAAAAGCGCGACCTGGCAGCCAAAGCGCTCATCGGTGCGGCGGCGGCGTCGATGATCGGCGAACGCGAGACCGTGATCCTCGATGTCGGGACGACGACGCTCGAGACAGCCCGGCCCTGCGCGGGCGCCGCAATCTCACGGTGCTCACTTCGAGCCTTCACATCGCCAACGTCCTGGCCAAGGAGCCGGGCATCCGCCTGATGGTCACGGGCGGCACCGTCTCACCTGGTGATCTCTCGCTCATCGGCGATCTGGCCGAGGACGCCTTCTCACGCCTGCGGTTCGACACGCTCGTGATGGGCGTTGCCGGCGTGGACGCGGATGTCGGTTGCACCGAGTTCAGCACCGACGATGCGCGGGTGAAAAGAGCTGCGCTCGCGACCGTGAGGCGCTGCATCGTCGTCGCCGACAGCTCCAAGTTGGGCGTCGTGACCTTCGCGCGGATCTGCCCCCTCGACTCGGTGAGCGTCGTCGTCACCGACGACAGGGCCCATCCGGAGCAACTGGCCGCGCTCGAGTCGACTCACGTGGAGGTGGTCGTGGCCGGAAGAGACAACGACAAGCGGCGATCCTCCGTCCCGCCGTCGGAGACCTGAGCCGTGCGCACCCTCATCACGGGAGGGACCGTCGTCGACGCGCGGAGGGGGCCAGCCAGACCGACGTCCTCCTCGAGGACGAGCACGTCGTCGCCCTCGCCGCCTCCGGCTCCGAGCCGGCCGAAGCGTGGCGGCCGGGCGCCGACCGGGTGCTCGACGCCTGCGGGAAGTACGTGATACCGGGCGGAGTTGACGCCCACACCCACATGGAGATGCCCTTCGGGGGCACGACCTCCGCCGACTCGTTCGAGACCGGTACCCGGGCGGCAGCATGGGGCGGGACGACGACGGTCATCGACTTCGCCATCCAGTCCAAGGGGGAGTCGTTGCAGGCCGGTCTCGACGCCTGGCAGGAAAAGGCGGACGGGTCGTGCTCGGTTGACTTCGCGTTCCACGCCATCGTCTCCGATGTCAACGAGTCGTCGCTCAAGGAGGTGGACGTGCTCGTCGACCGGGGCGTGACGAGCTTCAAGCTCTTCATGGCCTACCCGGGCGTGTTCTACGCCACCGACAGGGAGATCTTCCAGGCAATGGACCGGGCCGCCGGCAACGGCGCCCTCGTCATGGTGCACGCCGAGAACGGCATCGCCATAGACGCCATCGTCGCCGCCGCCGTGTCCCGGGGCCAGAGCGACCCGGTCTTCCACGGCTTGACAAGACCGGCCGAACTGGAGGGCGAGGCTGTCCACCGGGCCATCGTCCTGGCCCAGGTGGCGAAAGCCCCCGTCTACATCGTGCACGTGTCGTCCGCCCCCGCTCTCGAGGCCGTCGTCCGAGCTCGCGACGAGGGCCAGAGCGTCTTTGCGGAGACCTGCCCGCAATACCTGTTCCTCTCCGAGGAAGACCTTGCGCGGCCGGGATTCGAGGGGGCCAAGTTCGTCTGCACGCCGCCGCTGCGGCCCCGCCCTCACCAGGCGGCGCTCTGGCGAGGGCTCAGAACCGACGACATCTCGGTGGTCGCCACGGACCACTGCCCCTTCTCCTTCGCGGGGCAAAAGCAGCTCGGCGTCGGCGACTTCACGAAGATCCCGAACGGGTTGCCCAGCCTCGAGAACCGGATGGATCTCATGTACCAGGGCGTCGTCTCCGGCGAGATCTCCCTGTCGCGGTGGGTCGAGGTGACCTCGACGAACCCGGCCAAGATGTTCGGGCTGTATCCGCGAAAAGGAGCCATCTCCCCCGGCTCGGACGCCGACATCGTCATCTACGACCCTCTCGCGACCCAGACGATCTCTGCCGCGACGCACCACATGGCCGTCGACTACTCCTGCTACGAAGGCAAGTCGATAACCGGTCAGGTGAGCACCGTCTTCTCGCGCGGCCGATCGATCGTCGAGGCCGGGACCTTCACCGGAAAACCCGGGCACGGCCAGTTCGTACCCTGCCAAGTCCGTCAGCACCTCCGCTGAGCTGAGAAAGGAAACAACCATGGACATCGGCCTCGTGCTGCAGAACGATCCCCCGGCGAGCCGCGTCGTCGAGCAGACCAGGAAAGCCGAGGACGCCGGCTTCACCCACGTGTGGACATTCGAGTCCTGCGTGCTGTGGGAGGACACCTTCATGGTCTTTCCCGCCATGCTCGCCGCCACTTCGAAGGTGATCGTCGGACCCATGGTGACGAACCCGGTCCAGCGCGACTGGACGGTGATCGCCTCGATGTTCGCCGACGATGAACGAGATGTTCGGCGAGCGCACCATCTGCGGCATGGGCCGCGGGGACTCGGCGCTTCGCGTCATCGGTGGCACGCCGATCTCGATGAAGGGCTTCGCGGAGTCCATGACGACCATCAAGGACCTCGCCGAGGGACGCGAAGCCATCATCAACGGCCGGCCCATCCGCCTCAAGTGGGCGACCGGTGCCCGCTTGCCCATGTGGGGAGCCGGTTACGGCCCGAAGGCGCTCCAGGTGATCGGCGAACGGGCAGACGGCTTCATCCTCCAGACCGCCGACCCGACGGTGACCCACTGGGTGATCGAGACGGTCCGCGAGGCCGCCCGCGCCGCGGGCGCGACCCCGGCGCGGTCACCATGTGCGTGGCGGCGCCCGCCTACGTGGGCGACGACGTCGCGCACCAAAGAGACCAGCTGCGCTGGTTCGGCGGCATGGTCGGCAACCACGTCGCCGACATCGTCGCCCGTTACGGCTTCGACTCCGAGGTGCCCCACGAGCTCACCGACTACATAAAAGAGCGCCAGGACTACGACTACAGCCACCACGGCAAAGCGGACAACCCCTCGGTCTCGTTCGTGCCCGACAACATCGTCGATCGCTTCTGCCTGGTCGGCCCCGCCGAGAACCACATCGCCCGCCTGGCCGAGCTCGCCGAGCTGGGCGTCGACCAGTTCGCCCTCTACCTGATGCACGACCAGGCCGACGAGACCCTTGAGGCCTACGGCAGGACCGTGATCCCCGCCGTCCGCAACCTCTGAGCGCCGTCGCCGCGAAACGACGGCACTACCGGGGCTACAGAGCCTGGCTCTGGCCGCCCGCAGGGCCGGCGGGTCTCGGTGGCGCCTTGTCGCCGAGACCGACGGCCAGGTAGCCGAGGCAGAGAACCGTCAACGCTGCGCCGACGGCGAAGAAGACAGCCCTGAGGCCCCACAGCTGCAGCGTGAGCCCGAGAGCGAGCGGGATCACGACCACGCCCAGTCTGTTGATCACGGTCGCGGCCGCCATGCCGAGGGCGCGCTGGCCTTCGCTGCTGGCGCCGACGGTGTGGAGGTTCATCGCCGCCACTCCGACTCCGATCGCCACCCCCTGCAGCGCGCACCAGAGGACCAAGGTCCCGTGCGACCCGACGGCGTCGAGACCGACGCATACCGCAGAGACCGCCGCCAGCAGGAACACGCCCACCAGAGCATGCGGGGACGATGCGTGGCGACCGGTCATGACTGTCCAGACGCCCACGACGATCGCCGTGAGATCTCTCGCGCAGAGCGCTGCGGTCACGACAACGGCCTGCCTGAGCCCGTGGTGGCGATCGATCAGGGGGACAAAGGAGTTCGTCTCGATGAAGATCAGGTTGACCGCCACGCTGACGAGGGCCGCCAGGACGATCCGGCGCCTACGGAGCATCTCGAACCCCTGCCGGTAGCCGCGGGCGAGCAGCGGGCCGAGTGGGGGTCCGTCGCCGGAGAACAGTGACGTCCAGTAACGCCAGGGCCTCCGGCAGCGGCTGCACATCACGGCGAGCGCCACAAGGCAGGTCAAAACAGCGCTCAGCGCGAGGATCTCATCCCGGCGGGTCGCCAGCGACACGCCGATCATCAGCGCCGACAACAGGGCTCCGCCGCGCTGAGTGGCGACGTTGAACCCCTGTGTCCTCGCTTGCGTCTGGCGGTGCGCAGTGGTCGTCAAGAGCGCGAGGAGCGGATCGAAAACGGCGGAGTTCCCGACTCCAGCGAGAAAACAGCCGGCGAGCAGCGCTTGCCTCGAACCGTCGAGCACGACCAGGGACACGGCTATGAGGATGCAGAAAAAGCCTGCGAACACGACCTTGTCGCGGCCCTGCGCGTCCGCCAGAGCGCCGAAGCCCATGTCGGTCACGAGGCCGATCCCGCCTCCCGCAAGGACCAGAAGCAGTCCGAGCACGGCGCCGTCGCCTCCCATGGCGGACGCCCGCAGGGGAATGAAGGCCTGCAACACGCCGCTCAGGGCGAAGTAGCTGCCCACGACGACTAGGACCCGAGAACGCGAGAGCGCCGGAGGATCGCCCGCCCCGGTCGGTCTGGTCCCGGTCATGGCAAGACGTCACGTTCAGTACGGAAACTCCTCGCTTCGCGTTCCGGCGCCGAGATGTTCACCGAGTCAGCATCACCACGAGGTCATTCGCGTTCGTCTGCGTGAGACCGGTGACCACGGCGTCCCCGAGCGCCTCGAGGGCAGCCTTCGACTCGTGGCCGACGAGGACCTTTCTCAGGCCGATACGACCCTCTCGCGCTCTGGCGCCTGTCGACCAGTCGACGAGGCCGCCCGCGACCTCCGACCCGCCGTCGGAACCGTCGGTGTCGATGAAGCACGCCACGACCCCGTCCACATCCGCCAGCACCATCGCCGCCGCGATGGCGGCCTCCTGGCTCGGGCCGCCTCGCCCGAACGCGCTCCGCGACGCTGCCCCGAGAGTCACCGTGGACTCGCCACCGCACGCGACGACCACCGCGCCGCGTGGCCAGGGCGAGCCCGCGAGGCGGGACTCACGCGCCAGTGTCGCCAGCACGCTCCCGACAGTCGACGCCTCCCCTTCGAGCATGCCGCCCAGGCGCACCGCAGTGAGACCACGCATTTGCGCCGCGGCGACCACGGCGTCGGCCCCGTCGCGGCCTTTGGTCACGAGCACCGACTCGATGTCGATCGCCCCGAGGTCCGGCGACTCGGCCCCGGCTGTGTCTGCGAGGTGTGCTCGAACCGAGCTCGGAACCTGCTCCATAAGGTCGTGGTCCTCGAGGACCGACACGGCCTCGGCCACGGTGGAGGTGTCTTGAACCGTGGGGTCCGTGATGCAGTCAAGCGGATCACCCACCACGTCCGAGACCGTAAGGTTCACGATGCGGGCCGGGGCGATCGCACGCGCCAGCCTGCCGCCCTTGATGGCCGACACGTGCTTGCGCACCGTGTTGATCTCGACTATCGACATCCCGGCCGCCAACAACAGCCGGTGCAGCGCTATCTTGTCCTTTGCCGAGACCCCGGACGGAGGCACGCTGGCGAGAGCCGAGCTTCCTCCGGTGAACAAACAGATCGCCAGGTCCCTCTCGCCGAGCCCTTCCGCCTCGGCGAGCAGCGCCCTCCCCGCCGCGACGCTCGCCGCGTGGGGAGGGGGTGACCGGCCTCCATGAGGCGGATGCGACCCACCCGCGCGTCCGGGAAGTGCCGAACGACGACGAGACCGCCGCTCAGGTGCCGACCGAGACGCTGCTCCAGCCCTACGGCGAGATCCGCGCTGGCCTTGCCGGCGCCGAGGACGACGAGCCTGTCGATCTCCGAGAGATCGTAGGTATGCCCCGCCACCGTCAGCTCGTCGCCCGCGACCGCCACGCAGCGGCCGAGCCCGACGCCGGGAGACAGGGCGGCGAGTCCCTCTTCGATCAGGTCCAGCGCGAGGGCGCGCAACTCCTTCTCGCCGTGATCGACGAGACCGGCACGGTTCCGTACCCGCACGGCAGCTGTCGCTGCCACCTCAACCCGCTCTCAGCACGGGCGCCGGTAGGACCGTCCGGCGTAGACGGCTGCGTCCCCGAGCTCTTCTTCGATCTGCAGGAGCCGGTTGTACTTGGCCGTCCGCTCGCCGCGAACAGGCGCCCCGGTCTTGATCTGTCCCGCGTTCAGGGCGACGACCAGGTCTGAGATGAGCGGGTCCTCGGTCTCCCCCGATCGCTCCGACACGACCACGCTCCAGCCCCCCTGCAGCGCCTGCCTGGCCGCGTCGAAGGCCTCCGACAACGTTCCGGCCTGGTTCACCTTGAAAAGGAGCGAGTTGGCCGCGCCGAGCGCCTGCGCGTGCGCCACGCGGTCGCGGTTCGTCACGAGCAGGTCGTCGCCGATTATCTGCGCGTCCAGCCGCTCGGTCAGCTCGGCGAACCCCTCGAAGTCATCCTCCTCGAGCGGGTCCTCGAAGGACACGACGCCCCAATTCTTCAACAGGTTCTCGTAGAAGCCGATCAGGTCTTCTCGCGAGCGGCGCTTGCCTGCCAGAACGTAGGCACCTTCGGCGGCATCGTAGAAATGGCTCGCGGCGCAGTCGAGCCCGTACACGACCACCTCGGAGTACCCGGCCCGCTCCACCGCCAGATGGAGCTGCTCGAGCGCCTCCGCCGGCTCTGTGATCGGCGGCGCGAAGCCACCCTCGTCCCCGGTGTTGACCGCAGACTTGCCGTACTTGTGCTCGAGGATGTCATGAAGCACCAGGTTCACCTCGCTCGAGACGGCAAGAGCCTCCGAAAAGGAGGCGACGCCGACGGGCATGATCGTGAATTCCTGGATCTCGAGGTCATTGGAGGCGTGCTTGCCGCCGTTGATGAGGTTGACCTGGGGAACCGGGAGCACATGAGCGTCCGCGTTCAGGTGCCTGTAGAGAGGCTGCCCGCTTGCCGCGGCCACGGCGCGGGCGGCCGCCAGGGACACGCCCAAAAGGGCGTTGGCTCCCAGACGGCTCCGGTCCGGGGTCCCGTCGAGCTCGACGAGCCGCGGTCCAGCGCCCGTTGCGGCACGGCTGAGGATCCGACGAGCGCCGGGGCAAGCTCCTGGGTGACGTTGCTGACGGCGTGGCGGACGCCAAAGCCGCCGTAGCGGCGGCCGCCGTCGCGTATCTCCACGGGCTCATGGCGCCCGCGCGACCTGCCCGCGGGCACATCGGCCCGGCCGAGGAACGAGTCGTCGACCACCACGTCGACCTGCACCGTCGGCAATCCACGACAGTCGAGCACCTCGCGGGCTTTCACACCGGTGATCTTCGGCTCCCTGAGCATTGCGGCCTCCATGCTGTTCTAAGCGGTCCTGTCAGACCTGCGGTTGGGGATCTCTTCAGACTCGGCGGCTCAGCGCGCCCCGAACTCGAAACTTGCCATGTCGCGATAACTGGCGGCCAGCTTGTGCTGCCACCTGTCCACGATCTGCCGGCCGATCTCGGCGGAGGCCTGGCGCGGGTCGCCGATCACGCCATTGGCGGACAGGTCCCGTGTCGAGCCATGCGGTCGGCACCGGGCTCGCGAGCCCACGGCCCTGCCGGCTCCCGAAGAGCCGGTCGGCGGACTCGCCGCCAGGCTGGGCGAGGTCCATCTTGACCATCGACTCGTCGAGGGCGAGCATGACCGAGGTCTCGACGAAGTCCGCATGGGCGCCGAATTCCGACGTCGGGGCACTCCAGGCCCTCGGGCAGTCCGAACTGGGCCGGCATTATGCGGAAGACGAGCAATCCGGTCTCGGCTCTTATGTCACGCGAGACGACGTCCAACAAGGCGACGTTTCCCCCGTGGCAATTGACGAAGGCGAGACGCCGGAAACCTGAGGCGGCCACGGAACGCCCGACATCGCGACAGACGCTCAGCAGCGTCTCGGTCGACAACGCCACGGTGCCCACGAACCCGAGGTGCTCGACCGACCTGCCGTAGCTCAAGGTGGGAAGGATCCAAACGTCGGGATCGCCCTTGTCGAGCAAGCCAACCGACGAGCGGACGAGCGACTCGGCCACGAAAGCGTCAGTGAAGACCGGCAGGTGCGGACCATGTTGCTCGACGGACCCGATGGGCTGGACGACGACCGCGCCGTCCTTCGGCAGATCGGCAATCTGAGCTGCGCTCAGCTCCCCGAGCTCGTGTGAGGCCCCGGTCATTCCTTCTTCTCGAGGCGCAGATGCGCCGGCTCGGCGGTCCAGCGCTCATGTGTGGTTCCCGCGACACGGCGCCCGTTGGTCACGACGTGGCGGCGGTCGACCTGGAACTGGATGGCGGTGCGCGGGTGGGCGCAGTCGAGCACGACGAGATCCGCCTTGCACCCGACCTCGAGCCCGTAGTCGGTCAGTCCGAGGGTCCGGGCGCCGTTCACCGTGAGCATGTCGAAGACCTGCTCGATTCCTTTCGGATAGGCGAAGTGACCGGCGTGCGCGATCGACCAGGCCCACTCGAGAGGGTCTTCCCTCCCGAACGGGTAATAGAAATTGTCGAGGTCGTCCTGGCCCACGGAGACGTTTATGCCGGCGTCGACCATCTCGTGAACCCGGTGAGGATCCCGAGCAGGTTCACCTGGCTGTTGCAGGAGATGTTCATCTCGGCGTCCCGGATGAGGTTGATCACCTTCACCGCATGCGGGTCCGGATAGACCGAAAGCGCGCCATTGTGGCTGGAGGCGACGCGGCCGTAACGTCGCGTCTGGATCGTCCTCGCCGCCACGTACTCGAGCGTCCGCGACATCGGGCTCGCGACGTCGTCGCACAGAAAGTGCAAAGGCGCGTCGTAGCGGTCCGCCAGCTCGAAGCAGAAATCCGCGTGCCGCTTGCACAGGTCGTCTGTCCACTCGACGTGCGGCAGTCCGCCCACGACGTCGGCCCCCGCCTCCATGGCTTGAGCCATGAGCGATGCCGTCTCGGGATCGGCATCTAGCCCTTCTTGGGGAAAGGCGCAGATCTGAAGCTGCATCAGCCCACCGAAGCGGCGCCTCGCCTCGAGAGCGCCCTCGAGCTCGGTGAGCCGGGCGAGACTGTCTATGTCCACGAACATGCGGCATGCGACGACGCCGTTGGACAAGCCGAGGCTCAATGCGTCACAGATGCGATCGGCGACGTTCTCGACCGTGTAAGCCTCTTTCCAGGCCCACTGCCTCACGAGGGGGACGACGTTCTCGTGGTAGACCTCGAGGTCACCCATGGCGGAGCGGAAGTGCCTGCGGTACCGCTCGGCGAGGTCCGCGGGGTACTGCTCGGCCTGCTGGTAGTCATACCGGTGCGTGTCGCGCCCGAAGAACGACTTGCCGATGTGGAAGTGCGAGTCCACAAAGCCGGGGACGACCAACCGGCCGCCGGCCTCGATCACCTCGGTCGCCTCGGTGACGAGCCCCGGCTGCAGGGCGACGATCCGCCCGTCCGAGATACCGATATCGGCGAGGTGGGGCAGTCCGCGCAGCTGGGCATCGCGGATGAGCAGATCCAATGACATGAGTTTCCTTCTCCTATACGCCGGGACGAGTCCTCGAACCGGCACGGCCTTCACGCGCGGCGCCTTGCGGCACAGCTGTCCTCACGAGAAGCCGACCTCGCAGTGCCCTCCTGGCCGGACGCGCCGGTCAACGCGGCCGTCGGTCCCGGCCAGGAGGGCTGCATTGCAAGCCGCACCGAGCTTGCGCTCAGACAGCCCGACTAACGATGCACGCTAGATCGACTTGCGCCCGTCGTAGATCTCCTCCAACAAGGAGTTGTCGAACAGGCTCGCCTTGGTCGGGATCTTGCACTTGTTGAAGCTCTCCACGACCTTTGCGATATCGCTGGGCGACATCCAAAAGAGCCCGTGCTTCTTCGTGGTCGGAGATTGGATCAGGTTGAATTGCTCCAGGCCCTGCGCCTTTTGCACGGACCGGTTCAGGCCGAGGTGCTTGCCGTAGTTGTTCATGGTCAGGCTCAAGCCCTCGGCCGGGTTCTTGATCTCTTCCTCCCAACCGCGGATCTCACCCTTCAACAAGGCGATGATCTGCGCCCGCTTCGTCTTGTCGTTGAGCGCGGACTGGGCCACGCAGTACGTCAAATCGTAAAGCTTGAGTCCCCAGTCACCGAAGAGCAGGTAGTCGACCGCTTCCCCGTTGGCCACGAGGCCGAGCACGTCGCTCGTCACCCAGCCGACGTAGGCGTCCACGTCGCCCGAGGTCAGGATCGAGGCGTCGCGGCTCGTGAGGACGTTGGTGACCTTGCCCGTCAAGCCGTTGACGGCGAGGAATGCGTTCCACGATATGCCCATGTTCGGGCCGTAGCCGACCTTCTTGCCCATGAGGTCGTGAGGATGCGTCAGCTTCAGGTGGTTCTTCAGCGACATGACGCAGAAGGGGTTCACCTGGTACTGAGCCCCGACGATGACGCACTTCGCGCCCTGGTTGTTGGCGGCGGCCGTGGAAGTCGGGTCGGTCTCAGCACAAAGCGCCCGGCCCGCCATGACGAGAGGCTCTCCGGCATAGGAGTCACCGCCGGGAAGGAACGAGACGTTGAGGGGCTTGTAGTAGCCCTTTGTCTGGGCAATGTACGAGCCCGCCTGCTGGATGTTCAGCAACCACGAGAAAGCCAGCGTCGCGTTGCCGAGACTGGCGGTCGTGGCCCGCTCCGACGCCATCGCGCTCGAAGCCAGACGCGGGTTCACGGCCGCAAAAGCCGCGAAGCCGGCGGCGGTCGTCCCCACACCTTCTAGG
The DNA here is from genome assembly GCA_963804265.1 of uncultured Acidimicrobiaceae bacterium. Lineage (GTDB taxonomy): Bacteria > Actinomycetota > Acidimicrobiia > Acidimicrobiales > Bog-793 > Fen-455. Next base: position 43,966 of record CAWDPZ010000055.1, on the reverse strand, counting down.
AACCTTCGCCTGCTGATGGTTTCATCCGTCATTCTGTTTTCTCCTTGCTGTTGTGTCTGACTTGCCGTGAAATCTGACGCCGAGCTCCGGAGCGGGATTTCATGTCGGTCACCTCGTCAATAGCCATGCGAGGCGGCGATACGCTCTCCGACGCCCGCAAGGCTGTAGAGGAGGATCGAGACGACGGCGACGATCACGATCGTCGCCCAGATCTGGCCGAACAGTGACTCGTTGGACGCGAATATCACGAGCGCGCCCATCCCGTTGCCGGTAACGGTCCATTCCGTGACGAGAGCACCGGTGAGCGCCGCGGGCGCGGCGATCTTGAGCGAGGCGAACAGCGCGGCGAGAGAGGACGGGATCCGCACCTTGCGCATGGTCTTCCAGCGCCCGCCTCCGTAAGACTTGATGAGCGCGATCGACCCGGGGGTGGCGGAGTTCAGTCCCCCGACCATGAGCACGAACGTGGGGAAGAACGAGATCATGGCGCACACGACGATCGCCGAGAGCAGGCCGCGCCCGAACACGGCGCCTATCAAGGGCGCCACGGCGGCGAGGGGAAGCACGCGAAGCGTTATGCCCCAACCGAGGACGTAGCTCTCCACTCGGGGGAGTAGGACGACGATCGAACGCGAGCGCGCAGCCGACGACACAGCCCGCCACGAGACCGAAGCCGGCGTCGCGCAGCGTCGTCCACAGAGCGCTGAGTATGGGCGAGCGGTTCTGCGCCGCCATCGGGCCGACGAAGAGATAGTCCCAGACGTCGATAGGGCCTTTGGCGACGTAGTTGTCGAGCCCGAACAGCTTGAGCGCCTGATCCCACACTCCGAGCGCCAGTGCTATCGACAGCAGCGGCGTACCTATGGACCCGGCCAGCCTGCGAGCTCTGCCGACAGCGCCGCCACCGGCGGAGGACGCTCCTGCGCTGGCGGGCATCGCCCCCATGGCGGCGCCCGCGCTCGTCCCGGCCTCGACGGACCACCGCGTCAGGCTCCGCCCGAGCAGGCCGATCGCCACGTAGGCGATTCCCACGATGGCGCTGCTCACCACGATCAGCCCCCACATGCGCCGGACGTTCAGGTCGGCTTGGGCGATCATCATCGAGATGCCCAGACCCTGGGTCCCACCGAGGAACTCCCCGATGATCGCTCCCAAGAGGGCCGTCGGGGCCGCCAGCTGGAGAGCCCGGAAGAGATGCGGGAGCGCAGTCGGGATCCGCACTTTGCGGAGTATCTTCAGCGAGCCGCCGCCGTAGACCTTGATGAGGTCGAGGCTCAGCCGGATCGGCCGATCGCAGGCCCGTCAGGACGATGATCAAAGTCGTGAAGAAGACCGAGATCGCCGCGAGCCCGATCTTGGGCGACTCATCCGGCAGCAGTATCTGCAAGATGGGCGCGATCGCGACAACGGGCAGGCAGTAGCTGACGACGGCGAGACGCATGCCGAGCTTCTCGGTGATCGGGGCGAGGAGGAACAGCAGCGCCACGAGAATGGCCGCGAGGTTGCCCCAGAGGAAGCCGAGAGCCGCCTCGTGGATCGTCGTCGGAGCGACGCCCTGGTAGAGCGAACGGTCACTCCATATCCCCGCCAGGACCGATTCAGGCGGCGGGACGAGGAAACGGCCGGAGAAGATCGTCCAGCAACGAGCTCCCAGAGGGCGAGGAACGCGACCACCAACAACACCGGGCCGAGGTATTCCCTCGCCTTGGATCCCGTGCGCCGCCATAGCCCCGCGGACGGCACCAGGCCCCGTTCTCCGGCGCCGGTGGTCCACCTGCGTGGAGGGTTACTTGACATCCTCGCCTGTCGGGACCGAACCGAAGAGCGCCGCCGAGACTTCGTCACACAGGTCGTGGAACTCGTGGCTGTGCATGATCTCCGGGCTACGGGGCCGCTCGAGGCTGATGGGCATCGAGGCCGTTATCTGCCCAGGTCGCTTTGACATGACGACCACCTCGTCGGCGAGGAACACAGCTTCGGAGATGGAGTGGGTGACCAGCAACGTCGTGGTGGCCCGCTCTGTCCAGACACGGATCAGCTCGACGTTCAGGTACTGGCGGGTCATCTCGTCGAGGGCCCCGAAAGGCTCGTCGAGCAGCAGGACGTCCGGGTTGAGCACGAGAGACCGGGCGATCGCGACACGCTGGCGCATTCCGCCCGACAACTGGGCCGGACGGGCACGTTGGAATTCCTCGAGACCGACAAGCTTGACCAGGGCCCGCACCATCTCCTGATCGGGCTTCAGGCCGGCCACCTCGAACGGCAGCCGGATGTTGTCGAGCACTGTTCGCCAGGCGAGCAGAGCCGGGTCCTGGAAGGCGATCCCGATCCTGCTCTTCGCGCGCATGGCGCTCGGGTGGACGCCGTTCACGAGAACCTCTCCGGAAGTCGGAGTCTCGAGGTCGGCGATCATCCGCAGGAGCGTGGACTTCCCGCAGCCCGACGGCCCTATGAGCGCCACGAAGGCACCCCTTTTCACCCTGAGATCCACCTCGCGCAGGGCTTCGATGGTCTCGCGACCGAGCCGGAACGTCTTCGTCACGCCCCTGATGCCGATCCCCGGGACCTCGGTACCGGGGCTCTCCGCGCTCGGCGCGTGCCCATCCATACGTTGCAACGACGAAGACTGGCCGTCCCGCTCCGCCGGCCGACCCCGACGTCCGAGCCAGCTGCGGGAGGTGCTGGTCAGGGGCTCAGTTCCGCCTGTGATGGTGAGCCTGGAGTCTGCGGGTGCACGAAATTGCTCTGAACCGCTCGGATCCACGCACAACGTCTACACCCGCGGTGCTAACGTGTCAAGCTTGTGAGAGTTGGGGAAACGCCTGGGGGGGCCGGTTCAAGTGCTTGGTGAAAGACGTCGGCGAGACATCTGCCAGTTGATCGAGCAGTCTGGTTACGTTGAGTCGCGCCAGCTCGCCCTCAACCTCGGCGTCAACGTGTCGACGGTGCGCCGCGACCTCGAGGCGCTCGCGGATGCAGGCCTTATCCAGCGCACTCACGGTGGAGCCATGCCGGTCATCGACGGCAGCCCGGTCGACGTGCCCTACGAGGTGAAAAAGCGCGAACGCCTCGGGCCGAAAGCGCGCGATAGCCGAGTACGCCGCCGGTCTCGTCAGCGACGGAGACTCGCTCGTGCTCGACAGCGGCTCGACCACCTACGCCCTCGCCCAGGCGCTCCGGGAGCGGAGCGACCTGACGATCGCCACCAACGACCTCAGGATCGCTCATTACATCGCGGAAAGCGGCAGAGTACGGCTCTTGGTCACCGGCGGGCAGCTCATCGACACGGTGTTCACCCTGGTCGGGCCGAGAGCCCTCACGAACCTCGCCGACCTCCAGGTCGACTGGGCCTTCCTCGGCGCGGACGCCGTCGACACCGAAGCGGGCGTGACGAACGTCAACACGGTGGAAGTCCCGATCAAGCAGGCCATGCTCGCGGCGGCGGCGCGGAAGGTGCTTCTCGCCGACAGCTCGAAGTTCGGGCGCAGGGCCCTCGCCACAGTGGTGCCTACCAGCGCCTTCGACCATATCCTCACCGACGCGGGACTCTCCCCCGAGCTGCGGGCGCCCTACGGCGACCGGCTCGTGTGTGTGCCGCTCGAGGTCCGTGGCCGCGGGCGGGGACAAGGCGCCGACGAGCTGCAGGCGCGTGACAGCGGCGACGACCGATCCGGGCTTCCAGGCGCCTTCGCTCCCCGATCTCAGAGTCGACTCTCGGCGGCTGACTGACCGGGAGTTGAATCTGGGCGGCACTGGTGCTAAACCCACGTGCATGACTGTGAGCGATACCGGGCAGAATCAGGCACAAGCAGCTAGCACCACGACGGGAAGCCGGTTCAGAGCGATCTTCCCGGGCGTGGAGAAGCCACTGATCGCCATGGCTCACGTGCCCGCTTACCGGGCACGCCTCTCTACGAGGCGCGACGGGCGTACCAGGACTCGTGAAGCATGTGCGCGAGGAAGTCGCCATTCTCGTCGAGGCCGGCTTCGACGCCGTCATGTTCTGCAACGAGCACGATCGGCCCTACACGCTCAAGGCCGACATGGTCGCCTCCGCCGTGATGGCCAGGGTCGTCACCGAGTGCCGTCCCGAGACCATCCCCTTCGGCGTGGACTATCTCTGGGATCCGCAATGCGCCCTGGCGGCGGCAGTCGCCACGGAGGCAAGGTTCATGCGTGAGGTGGCCACGGGAGCCTGGGAGTCCGACATGGGCAGCTGGGCCCCCGACGCCGCCGAGCTCCTTCGCCGGCGGCGTGCCCTCGACGCAGAGGACCTGGCGTATCTTCATGAACATCACCCCGGAGTTCGCCTCGACAACCGGGCGGCGATCGCCGGTCGAAGTGGCGATGTCGGTGGCAGTCTCGAGCCTGCCCGGACGCCATCTTGATCTCCGGGCCGATGGCGGGCGCAGAGCCGAGCTGTCGCATGCGTCGCCGAGGTGCGCGAACGCCGCTGCCGGCCCAGCTCCCGGTGCTGCTCGAACACCGGCGCCCGCGCCCGACAACATCGCCGAGTATCTCGAAGTTCGCCGACGGCTGCATCGTCGGGAGCTCGCTGAAAGTCGACGGGGACACCTGGAACCGGGTCGACCCCGGAGCTGCGCCGAAGCTCTTCGTCGGGCAGCCCGGAGCGGGCTGACGAGACAGCCGTGAGCGAACTGCTTCTCGGAATCGACGTCGGGACCACAGGGACAAAGGTCACCCTCTTTGATCCCGACGTAGGTGTGCTAGCCTCGAACTCGGAGTCGTCGCCCCTGTTTCTCGCCACGAACCCGGGTGGTCCGAGGCCGAGACAACCGTGTGGTGGGACAACCTCTGCGCAAGCTCGTGCCCGAGCCGTTGCCGAGCGCCGCAGGCGTGAGGCCGAGCGACGATAACCGGTCTCGCCTCGAGCGGAATGGCGCCCGCGGTCATTCCCCTCGACGAGGACGGCAACGTCCTCCGGCGGGCGATCCTTCAGAACGACTCGCCGCGCCGTTGAAGAGATCGGCGAGTTGAGCGAGGTGCTCTCGAGGCCAAGGGCTTCGACGCCCTTGCGCGCACCGGCTCGGCCCTCACCCAGCAGTCGGTCGCGCCCACTTGGCTTTGGCTGGCTCGTCACGAGCCCGAGGTGGCGCGGCGCACCTGCCGCTCTTGTCGGCTCTTACGACTGGGTGGCCATTGCGCCTCGGCGCGAAGGTGCACGTCGAGGCCAACTGGGCGCTCGAAAGCGGCCTTTACGAGCTGTCGGGCGACCGCGCCGAAGCTGGTCGATCAGAGCTGCGGCCATGCCCGAGTCGATCTGCGCCGATCCTGCGGCCCGGCCAGCTGGCCGGTTCGGTCAGCCAAGCCGCGGCCGGCGCGGCGACCTCGCTCAAAGAAGGCATCCCGATCTATGTCGGTGGCGCCGACCACGTGCTGGCTGCCTACGCCGCCGGGCCTCGAGCGCGCCCGGGCGACTGGTTGGTCAAGCTCGGTGGAGCCGGGGACATCCTCGTCGTCACCGATACGCCAGGCTATCGACTGCCGCTGGTACCTCGATGCCCACCCGAGGCCCGGGCTCTGGCTACCCGAATGGCTGCATGGCGACCTCCGGCAGCCTTCTCCGGTGGATACAGCAGCTTGGTCGGCAGACCCGTCGCTCGCCGAGCTCGACGCCGAAGCCGACGCTTGCCTCGCCCGCCTCGCTTGATCTGCCTTCCCTATTTCCTCGGGAGAAGTCACCCCTTCACGATCCGGACCTCGAGAGGCGCGCTCGTCGGTCTTCACCTCGGCCATACGCGGGGCGACGTCTTCAGGGCGTGCATGGAGGCAGTGGGCTTCGGCTTCAAGAACCACGTCGACGCGTTCACCGAGGCTCGGGCATCTCGCTCGCCAACGCCAGAGTGAGCAACGGCGGCAGTCGGTTCGCACGTTTGGAAGCAGATCCTTGCCGATGTCCTCGGCGTCGAGCTCACCTCTCTGGTCGATCACGGCGGCGCCTCCCTTGGCGCCGCCCTTGTCGCCGGAGTGGGCTCAGGTGCCCTGTCGGGCTGGGACGCAGTTGCCAACTATCGTCGCCCTCGGCGATGTCTTTACGCCTAGGACAGAAGACACAAAGAGGACATACGAGGAGGCTTACCAGATGTACCTGGAGCTTGCAGAACACCTTGACCCCGGTGGCGCACCGGCTCGCTCAGCGGGGCCGGTCGTGAGCCGGCCGCTCGCCGTCGTCACGGGGGCGGGCTCCGGGATCGGCGCGGCGATCTCGTGCCGACCTGGCGGCGAGAGGGTTCTCGGTCATCCCGACCGACGTGGACGAGAGAGCCCGCGGCCCGCACCGCCGAGAGCTGCGGCGCGGAGGCGCTCCTACGTGCTTGACGTGACCGACGCCGGAGGGATCGACAACGCCGTCGAGCACATTGTCGACGAGCACGGACCGCTCGCAGTGTGGGTCTCCAACGCGGTGTCTCGAAGATGCGGCCGTTTCTCGAGATCACTCCGGAGGAGCTCGACTTCACCCTCGGCGTCAACTTGCGGGGGCTCTTCCTCTCGAGCCAGAGCGCGGCCAGGGCGATGGTCAAGGCGGGCAACGGCGGTCGCATCGTGAACATCGCCTCCATGGCCGGCAAACAAGGGCGCGTGCCCTTTCCTGTCCGACTACATCGCCTCGAAGTTCGGCGTCGTCGGCCTGACCCAGGCGATGGCCTTCGAGCTCGCACCGTTCGGAATCCGGGTGAACAGCGTCTGCCCGGGTTACGTCGCAACGCCGATGCAGGAGCGGGAGCTTGCATGGGAAGCCGAGCTGCGCGGGACGACCGTCGAGCAGGTGCGCAAGCTCTACCTCGCGGACACTCCGATGAGGCGGCTCGAGCTTCCAGAGGATGTCGCCCGTGTGGTCGCATTCCTGGTCGGCGCCGACTCCGAGTTCATCACCGGCGAAGCCATCGCTGTGAACGGTGGCGCGTTCATGGATTGACGCCGCCCGGCGGGCTCGGACGGGAGAGCACGACCGAGCGCGCCGGGGCCGCTTTGTCCGGCGGCAGCCGAAGGGTCGAACGACACGACGATTGTGGGCCGTTGCCCCCGGAAAAGAGAGGAAGCGACATGGTGACCAAGCTGCTGAAAGGGCGGGACTTCATCTCTCTGGCCGAGTTCAGCAAGGAAGAGATCGACACGATCATGGACACGGCGTTCCAGCTCAAGCTCGAGCGGGCGCGTGGGGTGCAACACCACCTGCTGACCGACAAGACGGTGTTCCTGATCTTCTACAACCGCTCCTTGCGGACCCGTAACAGCTTCGAGTGCGGCATCATGCAGCTCGGCGGGCACGCCAACTACCTCGACTCGAACATGGTGTACACGCCAGCCGCCGCCGGCATGGAAAAGGCCTACGTCACAGAGCGCCTCGACGACGTGTCCAAGACCCTCTCCCGCTTCGGCGAGGCGATCGCCATCCGCATCTACGGCGACCCGACCGGATGGCAGTACGGGCAGGGCAACGAGTACGTCCGCGCTTTTGCGGCCGCGGCCGACGTCCCGGTCATCAACATGGAGGACGACAAGTACCACCCCTGCCAGGGGCTGGCCGACATCATGACGATCAAGGAGAAGTTCGGCAGACCTCGCGGGCCGCAAGATCGTCATGAGCTGGGCCTATTCGCCGAGCCGCAAGAAGCCCGTCTCGGTGCCGCACTCGATGATGGCCGCGTGCTCGTTCTACGGGTCCCAGCTCGTGTTCGCCCGCCCCGAGGGCTTTGAGCTCGACCCCGCCCAACTCGCCTTCTACCGCGACAACGTGGAGCGCTACGGCGGCTCTTTCGAGGAGACCGACGACATGCGGGCCGCCTTCGAGGGCGCGGACGTGGTCTACCCGAAGAGCTGGTGCAGCCTCGAGTACGTGCCGCCGGTGGTTCCGGCCGCCGACTGGGACGCGCAGGACAAGCTCTTCGACGCCCACCAGGACTGGATCTGCGACGACGAGATCATGAAGCTGACCAAGCGCGACTGCCTCTACATGCACTGCTTGCCCTGCGACCGTGGATTCGAGGTGACCGACTCTGTGATCGACGGGCCCCACTCTGTCGTCTACGACCAGGCGGAGAACCGCCTGCACGGGCAAAAGGCCGTCATGGCACTGACGATGTGATCGGCGCCACCCAGGACCGGCCCAGCCGTCCGTCCCCGACCGGTCCTGGGTGGCGACTATGAACCGCCGTGCCTCCGGCTCGGGTCCTCGAGGTACAGCCACCGGCCCGTTCGCCCGATGCCCTCGCGCCCGGCCCACCCTTTTGCCTGCCACGCCAGCACCGCATCGGCCCTGACACACTGCAAAGGGCCGTAGGTGGCGAGGTCGTAGTGCCAGTCGTACTTGGCGTCGTAGGCGGCGATCACCGATGCGTCAGTGGATGCCGACTCGACGCGCCCTTCGACGATGACAACGTCTGTGCCGCTGTCGAGATGCACCGTCACGGCGGGATCGGCCATGAGTGCCTGCAGCGTCGCCGGGGTGCCGACGCTCAGGTAGAGACGATCACCCTGCCACACTCCCCACACCGGCCTCGGGTGGGCACGACCGCTCGTTGTCGAGGTCGTCCAATAGGTACCGGCCCCCACAAGTTGAGCCTCCACCCAGTCCCACTCGAGTGCGGCGACCTCGAGGCGAGCTCCGTGCATCCGGAGCTCGACGCGCTCCCACACGGTCATGGCGCTCCCGCGGGCGCGGCGGGCGGTCCCTGCCGGGCGAGCAGGGCGCTCCAGGCCCCGCCGTCTCCGGGGACGATCGGCTTCGGCGGATCCGCCACGAGCACGTGGGCCTCCCCGGTCGTGATGGCGAACGAGATGGCCTCGGCCACCAGCTCGGGCGGGTCGCGGGGGATGTTGCGGGCTCCCGGCGCAAGACGACCTGCGCGGAGCCGGTCGTGGAACTCGGTGGCTGTGACCGAGGGGTACACGACCGAGACAGTTACTCCGTCGTCGGCCAACTCGATCCGCGCCACCTGCGAGAGCATGTTGAGCGCAGCCTTCGTCGACGAGTAGCCGCCCAACCCCGCGAACACTCGGAGCGAGGTGGCCGAGCTCACGTTGACGATGGCACCGGCCGATTGGGCCGCCATGACCGGAAGCACGGTTTGCAGGCCGACGAGCGGTGCGATCACGTTGAGCTCGAAGACAGCTCTGAGGTCTTCGGGACCCAGCTCGGCCAAGGGCACGTGCAGGCCCTGTCCGGCGTTGTTCACGAGCACGTCGACCCGGCCGTACCTCGCGAGGGCGGCATCGACCAGGCGCTTGATCTGCTCTGGATCGGTCACGTCGGTCACGACGGCGAGCGAGCCCGGCAGCTCAGCCGCGAGCGCCCCGATGCGCTCGGCGCGACGAGCAGCGAGGACGACGTTGGCCCCACGCGCGCTCAACAGGCGCGCCGTCGCGGCCCCGATGCCCGAGGAGGCGCCCGTGACTATGCAGACTGCTCGGTTCGTCTCCGTGACTCTCCCTTCAACGCGCACGCCCTCCCGGCGCGTCCGGCCGTGGACACCGGCTTTGCGACTCCGGCCGGAGCGCGAACCACCCCCGGGACCCGAGGTGCCGGGGGCGGTCACGGAGTGCCTCTCGCGAGGGACGGCAGCTCCTTAAGTGTATTGGACCGGCTGCGTCTCGTACACCGCGGATCTCCGGCGAGAGCACAGGCCGCGTCAGAGCCTCTTCCTGCCGGCGGACCGGAACACCAGGTAGACCACGCCGCCGATGACCGCTACGACGAGAACCGTCTTCACGAACAGCGCTATCAGGCCGACGATCGCGTGAAGAGCGACGTAGGCAACGAGCACGGCGATGACCGCAGCCGCCACAACGGTCAGCTTGTGGCCCGGCCGTAACCCTCGCTCCTGGTTGCTTGTTGGCTCGATCATCAGGACTCCCGCTCTACGGATTGTGCCGTTTGGCTTACGGCCTTGTCGGGGGCACCCGCTGAACAAGCCCGCTCAGGGGATAAATCCCTGCTCAGCAAGGCGACCGCGCTGCCCACCTTACCGCCGCCCGGGCCAGGAAATGGTCAGCCCTCCGCCAGCGCCCTGTCCGGGCGGCCGCTGCAGGCCGGCGGGGCGAGGTGGCGGAGCGAGAGGAGCCCTGGCACAGGCGTGCGCCCCGGCTCCAGGACTTCTCACTGGAACCGGGGCGACACGCGTGGTCCGACGCCCCCCGTCAAGGAAACGTTTTCCGTGGTCCGGGACCGCTTCCCTTGGTCTCGTCGTGCTCAGCATAGGCGGCCGAAATTGTTCCTGACTAGGTAGGACAACGTGGGGAAAAGACCGAGTTTCGTCGGATAAGCAAACGTCGCTCCCGCACGGAACGACGCCGGCAGCGAACGCCCTGCCCGCGTCCTGAGGCGCAACAAGGCCCCGTCTATAGTTGGTCGAGATAGGGCATGTGACGAGGGTGGAGAGCCCAAAATGGGCGTTGGCAAGCACACGAAGACCGCCGACAAGGACCGATCTTGGCGCGTTCCCAGCCTCGTGGCCGGCGTCATCCTCGTAGTCGCGGTCGGGACGGCTGGCGCCCTCGTCGGCCTGCAGAAGGCGCACACGTCGTCCGGGCCCGGTCCCGGTACGAAGAACCACCCGAGCACGACCCTGCCGCCTCCGCCCCTGACGATCACTTCGGTGTCACCGGCTCCGGGCACCGCGGACGCGGCGTTCGACACCAGCGTCACGGTCGATTTCTCCCAACCGCTCGCCCCTGACAGCCCCTTGCCCACCCTCTCGCCCGCCCCGCCGGGCAACTGGGTGAGGACCGCGCCCGCCGCGCTGCGTTTCGTCCCCGAGGGGTATTTCGCCCCCTTCACGACCGTGCAGCTAAGTGTCCCTGGCGGCCCGAGAGGCGTGCGCAGCAGCTCGGGACAAGGCCTGTCCAGCACATTGCGGAAGCGCTTTGTGATCGAGGGCGGATCGGAGCTGCGCCTGGAGCAGCTCCTGGCCGAGGAGGGCTATCTCCCCCTCCAGTTCGTTCCCGCGGTTTCGGCGGCCACCGGTGCCGCCAGGCTCGCCTCGCCGTCCGCCCAGCTGCGCCCGGCCGGGCAAGCGGCCGTCACGACGACCACGACGACGACACCGCTTCCGGCTATCGACTCCGAGCCCAGCGATCCCTCGGCGATCCCGCTGCAAGCCGTCCCCGGCAGCCTCACGTGGCGTTTCGCCAATACGCCGGCCTCGCTCAAGGCTCTGTGGCTGACCGGGCAGCCCAACGTGATCACCAGGGGCGCGGTCATGGCGTTCGAGGCTGACCACGGCCTGGTGACAGACGGAGCCGCCGGTCCCAAGGTGTGGTCGGCGCTGCTGCAGGCGGTGGCGGCACGCCAGGTGAACACACAGCCCTATGACTACGTCATCGTCAACCAGACCCTCCCCGAGAGCGCCACAGTGTGGCGCAACGGCGAGTACATCTTCACGACGCTCGTGAACACCGGCATCACGGCGGCCCGGACGGCGGTCGGCACCTACCCCGTCTACGCCCGCTACCTCGTCACGACCATGACCGGCAAGAACCCTGACGGGACGCCCTACAGCGATCCGGGGATCCCCTGGGTCAGCTACTTCAACGGGGGGGACGCCCTGCACGGCTACATCAGGGCCAGCTACGGGTTTCCGCAGAGCCTCGGCTGCGTGGAGATGACGTACGCGAATGCGAAGACGATGTTCCCCCTGACCCCGCTCGGCACGCTGGTCACGGTTCTTTGAGCTGACTCGCTGAGCTGCGGCCATTCCGCCCCAGGCGTCCTTTGGCGGCGGACGCCGGTCACTCCCCGGTGATCCCCCATCCTGCCTGCCAAAGCTCTCCCGGCCGCAGCACGATCAGGTCGGTGCCGGTGCGCAAAGCGTTCGGCGGGCATGTCATGGGCTCGATGGCAATCGCCGGGCGCGGTGCCGAAGGCCCTCCGGGCGACCCGGGTGTGAAGCACATGACGTAGGCGAAAGCCGCGTCGGCCCAGATCTCCGCGCGCCCCGGCGCCGATTCCAACAGGCAGTGCCACCGGCCGTCAGCCGCCGCAACAACGCCCGTGTAGCAATCGTCGAGCACGAGCCCGGCGAGGCTCTTGCCGTCGAGATCGAACGCGGTTCCCCGCACCTCCTCGAGACCGGTGGGAAGGCCGCGCCCGTCGAGCAGGAGCCGCCGGCTTGCCGCCAGCTCGAGCCGCGCTCGGTCGATACCCTCCGGGCCTGCGGCGAGGTAGGGATGGAACCCGATGCCGAAGGGCGCGTCGTAGTTCCCGGTGTTCGTCGCCGTGGAGCGGACCTCGAGCCCGCCACGGCCGAGCTCGTAGGCAACCTCGAGGCGGATCCGAAACGGGTAAGCAGGCTGGGGATGGATCACACAGGAAAGCTCTGCCTTCTCCGCCGATTTCGCCTCCAGCTTCCAGGGCAGCCACCGCACCAGTCCGTGGATCGCGTTGTGCCGATCCGGCTCGTCCAGGGCAGCCTTGCCTTCCTTGTCCGCGAACCGGTACGAACCGTCCTCCAGTCTGTTCGGCCACGGAGCGAGGATCTGACCCCGCGGACCGGAGTCGATCTCGGCCTCGGGGAACTCCCACAGGAGGGGCCGGGAGCCGACCCTGAGGCAGCGCAGCGTCGGCGCCGACCTCGGTTACGACGGCATTCAGGTCCCCGTGCACAAGAGCGATCTGCTCGCCTGAGGGCGGAACCACGGCGGTATGGTACCTGCCGAGCCCCGACCCTTGACCCACGGGGGCGGCCGGCACCTCCGGTTTGACCGACGAGTCATCCTCAAGAGGAGCGGAACGATGAGAGTTCTCGTGACCAACGACGACGGCTTCGATGCGCCCGGGCTGGCGGTTCTCGCTCGCGCGATTTGCGGAGGCCGGCCACGACGTGACCGTCCTCGCCCCTCTGGCCGAGGCGAGCGGTTCCGGGGCCGCGATCGGCCCGGTGCACCTGCGGGGTGGAACCATCCACGTCGAGGAGGTCACCCCGGCGGGCCTCGACGGGATCAAGACGCTGGCCATCGACGCCCTACCCGCCCTGATAGTGATCACGGCATGTCTAGGGGGGTTCGGGACACCGCCTGACCTCGTCGTGTCCGGAATCAACCCGGGGCGCAACGTCGGACGCGCGGTGATGCACTCGGGCACGGTCGGCGCAGCCTTGACCGCGGCACCGTTCGGCCTCAAGGGCCTCGCGGCGAGCATGCAAGCCGGGTCGGCACCGTCGGCTTACGAGTCGGCTGACGGTTCGCACCTCCACTTCGAGAGCGCGGCGACTCTTGCCGTGACCGTCGCGTCGCATATGGAGGCCGCTCCCGCGGTGGACAGTGATCAACCTGAATGTCCCGAACCTCCCATTAGGCAAGATCCGTGGAATTCGACGTGCACGTCTCGCGACAAAGGGCCTGATCTTCTCGGCTCGCCTCGATGACCGCGACCATCGACGTTCAGCTCGACCTTCGTGGCCTGGGACCGGCGACGGTGGATCTGCGGCGGCGACTCGTGCGACGAGTCCGACGAGTCCTTGACGGAGCTCGGTTGGGCAGTTGTCACGCCGCTCGCCACCGTGAGTGAGGATCACCGACCAGATGTCAGGACGGTCGTGGACGCGGCAATCGAGTCTGCGTCCCGTCTTGTGGGCATGTAGCTGTCACTTCTCGCCAACACACTTGTAATAGAAGGGCTGTGAGCGAGTTGATCCTCGCTCTGAGCTTCGCCGGTCCTGCCAGGACGGCCGGCTCTCACAATGTATTGCGGTGCCCTCTGACTCGTTCCGGCGCTCCTCCGACCCGATTCAATTTGACGTCCTGGCGACATCTCAATTGACGATAGTGACCATCTTCCAGCGACTTCGCGCTTGCGCCAAGTGCCTGTGGGTGGATATGGTTTCGGGCACACCAACTGTCAACGACGAAAGGTGCCGACGCGCCCGGTTTGTGATTTCCGGGACGGGGCGAGGCCCAGCCACCCCGTAGGCACAACTCGGTACCTCGGCGCCTGCGAGCCGAGCTTGCGACCACGGCGCCACTCGTCCCGACCTGCGTTCCTTCACGGAGCGAAAAGGAGTCGCGACAACAGAGAAGACAGGGCGAGTCCCGTCTGCACCTCGTACGGATGCTCAAACGTCCAGATCCGGCCAGCCCTTCCGGCACCGTGTCGCGAGTCGTATGCAAGAGACGACCTGCCCGCATCAACGCATCCCACCTGGAACCCACCGGGGTTTCCGACACTCCAAGGAGGAGCAAGATGCGCAAGCACCCCCTGATCGCGCTCATCGCGTTCGCTTTTCTTGCAGTATCTGTGTTCATAGGCGCCGCAGGCGCCAGCGGCATCAACTCAGTACCCGTACGAGCCACTTCCCATCTGCATGAAGGGAAGAGCGGCTCGTCAGCTTCGCCCATGCTTAACCTGCGCTGGCGTGCCGAGGTCGTGCGCGTCCGTGCAGCGAACGCAGCCGAAGCGGCGGCGCTTCTCGCCAGCGAGAAGTATTCGCCCTTGTGGCAGGGTCGTGCCGCCGATCTGGTGGCCATCCACGCAGGCACAGGCGTGCCAAAATCCCTGCTGCCGTCAGCGTGGCGCGTAGCCGTGGCCCGAGCAGAGGCACATGCGCAAGCAATGGCCGCTGCGGCAGCTCAGGCGGCTCAGGCAGCTCAGGCGGCTCAGGCGGCTCAGGCGGCTCAGGCGGCTCAGGCAGCTCAGGCGGCTCAGGCGGCTCAACAAGCACAACGAGCACACGCGGCACAACAAGCACAACGAGCACAAGCGGCACAACGAGCACAAGCGGCAGCCAAGGCAGCACAAGTCGCGAGGACAACTCACACGACGAGGCCGGTAGCAAGCTCCCCCGTTCACGCCACCGCTCCCCTACATCTGACGCACCTTGGCGGCGTGTGGCTTTCTCTCAGGCTGTGCGAGTCCGGGAACAACTACGCGGAAGACACGGGCAACGGCTACTACGGCGCCTATCAGTTCGCACTGTCCACCTGGTGGGGCCTTGGCTACAGCGGCCTTCCCAGCGAGGCCCCTCCCGCCGTGCAGGACCAGGCAGCCGTCAGGCTCCAGGCCCGGTCTGGCTGGGGGCAGTGGCCGGCCTGCAGTGCCGAGCTAGGGCTGTAAGGCAACCGCCGCGGCTCGACTGCGCGCGAGCCAGCCATGTGCTGTCACACTCAGGCGCAATAGGTATCGGCAGCTATCGGCAAGTCACCGGCGAAACAATCGATTGCGGTCCCAGCCACTCGCAACCGCTGACAGACAACTCCCATCAGACCTCGACTCCCTCAAAACCGTCAGATCAACGCCCGGAGACCCATGCGTCTCCGGGCGTTCGCTTCTCACTGCCGTCGTGGTCCTAAGCTCGGGAGAGGAGGTCTCGCAATGCGGTTCAGCATCTGGCTCGGGACGGAGCAGACTTGGGATGATCTCCTCGGCTCGGCGGAGCACGCGGAGCGCACCGGCTGGGGCGGCATCTGGGTGATGGACCATTTCATGCCGAACGAGGAGCCCGTCACCGCCCCTCGCCTCGAGGCATGGACGGCGATCGCCGGCGTCGCGGCCTGCGTCGGATCGCGTCCGTGTTGGTGTCCTCGTGACCGGCAACACCTACCGTCATCCTGCAGTACTCGCGAAGATGGCGGCAACCGTCGACCACATCTCCGAAGGCCGCCTTGTGCTCGGGCTCGGTGCCGGCTGGCAACTGAACGAGCACATGTCGTACGGGCTGGATTTCCCACAGGTCGGAGACCGTCTCGTGTGCCTCGAGGAGGCGTGCCAGGTGATCCGTCTTCTTCACAGCCAAGAACGCAGCAACTTCGAGGGACCCTTCTACCGTCTCGTCGACGCCCCCTGTGAACCAAAGCCGGTCCAGCAGCCGCTCCCTCTACTCGTCGGAGGCAGGGGCGAGAAGGTGACCCTGCGAATCGTCGCCCGCCACGCAGACGAGTGGAACTGCTGGGGATTGCCCGACGAGATTGCGCGAAAGAGCGAGGTACTCGCAAACCACTGCCTCGAGATCGGCCGGGATCCTGCCACGATCAGGCGATCGGCCCAGGCGCTCGTGTTGATGAGTGACGACAGGCAACAGCTGGCGCGGTGGAGGTCCGAGAGCGCGCCGGAGCCCCGCATCATCGGCACGGCCGCCGAGATCGCAGAGACGATGAACCAGTACATCGAGATCGGTCTGGACGAGTTCGTCGTCTCGGACCATACGATGGGGCGTGACACGAACGAGAAGCGCGACAACATGGACCGGTTCCTCGACGAGGTGGTCCTCGGGCTCGAGCAGCCGTCCGATTCCTGATATCAGCGAGAGTCTCGTCAGATGAGACATCTCGTGGCGGCGCCGGACAAGTTCCGCGGCACCACCGATGCCGCCCAGGCCGCGGCCGCGGCCCGCGAGGTGCGCGCCGCGGGGCTGGACAGCGACCGAGGTGCCCCTCGCTGACGGTGGCGACGGGCTCTTGGCGGCCTTTTCCGGCGAGGAGCGTTTCGACGAGGTCACCGGACCCCTCGGGGCGCGGGTGATGGCCGAGTGGAAGCTCGTCCCGGCAAGCTCCGGTCGCGACGGACCCGTGGCGATAATCGAGATGGCGAACGCCTCGGGGCTTCTCCTCGCGGGCGGCGAGGACAACAACGATCCGATGGAAGCCACCACCGCCGGCACCGGCCAGCTCATCTTGCGAGCGGTATCGCTCGGGGCCAGGCAGGTGGTGGTGGGTTGCGGAGGCTCGGCGACCACAGACGGAGGTGCGGGTGCCCTCGGGGTGATCGGCTCCGTAGCAGCCCTGCAAGGCGTGGACCTGGTCGCCGCCTGCGACGTGACGACCGGGTTCCTCGACGCGGCAGGGGTGTTCGGGCCGCAAAAGGGCGCCACGCCCGAACAGGTCGAGCTGCTCACGGACCGCCTCGGTCGTCTCGCGACCCGCTACCGGGACGAATTCGGGGTCGAAGTGACCCAGCTTCCCGGCGTGGGCGCAGCAGGCGGCCTAGCCGGAGGACTCGCCGCTCTTGGGGCGAGGATCACATCGGGCTTCGAGCTCGTGGCGGAGTTCGTCGACCTCGACAGCCAGCTCGCGGCTGCCGACTTGGTGATGACAGGTGAGGGTTACCTCGACCGCCAGTCCTTCTCTGGCAAGGTGGTAGGAGGCGTCATCGACCATGTGGCAGGGAGGGTGCCTATCTCTGTGTTGTCGGCGACGTTGCCACCGATTGCCACCGGCCCGACGCGGCCCCCCTCGACATCGTCAGCCTCGTCGCACGCGTCGGGCTCGACGAGCCCGATCGGAGGTGCTCGAGCTCATCGAGGAAGTCGTCGCCGAGCATGTCTCGGCACTGAGCTGACGAGAACGGCCGAGGGCTCCGTGGACCTCAACGCGTGCGCGGATCCCGACTCCAAGTCGGGCGACGTCATCGAAGAACCCGGGGTACGTCTTCGCGACGCAGCCCGGGTCGCTGATCTCGACCCCGGGCACGGCGGCCCCGATGGCGGTGAAGGCCATGGCGATGCGGTGGTCCCGGTAGGTGTCGACCGCGGCCGCCGTGCAATGGAGCACCCCCGCGTACGATCAGACCGTCGGGCGTCTCCTCCGCCGCCGCCCCTAAACGGCGCAGTTCAGTCTCGACGGCTCGGATCCGATCGCTCTCGTGCCCGCGGGCGATCGCCACGCCGCGGATCATCGTGTCCCCGCGAGCCAGTGCTCCCAGGACCGCGACCGTCGGAAGCTGGTCCGGCATGGCTCCCAGGTCGACGCGACGCCCGTGAGATCGCCCGGTCGCTCGATCCTCGTCCCACCCGGGCCGCGTGAACCGGGCTCCCATGGCTGCAAGAAGCTCGACGAAGCGACCGTCGGGCTGGGCGGTCTCGAAGGCGTTCGTGACGGTGATCGAGCCGCCCGTGGCTGCCGCTAGGGCGTAAAGATGGGCGGCGGCGCTTGCGTCGTGCTCGACAGACTCCTCCCGGGCCGCGTACGGCGCCCCGGCGCTCACCCTGAAGCGTCCGGGCGCCTCCTCGACGACCGTCGCGCCCGACGCTCCATGGCGTCGACCGTGAGCCGGACATAGCCGAGCTCGTCGAGACCATCGACCTCCAACACGAGGTCGTCGTCGCCGTAGGGGCCCACGAGGAGCAGCGCCGTGGCGAACTGTGAGCTCGCGCGGGCGTCGACGCGCAGCACCCCGCCGGCCAAGCCGCGCCCGGAGATGCGAAGCGGCGGCCGGCCGTGATCGGTGACGACCTCCGCACCCGGCGGCCGCAGGGCATCGACCAGAGGAGCGATCGGGCGACGGCGCAGCGGCTCATGGCCGTCGAGCACCACGGTCCCACTCGCGAGGAGCGCCACAGCCCGAGGAATCGCAGCGTCGTCCCCGAGAGCCCCGCGTCCAGGGTCACCCCGGCCGCCACCGGCCTCCCGATGTCCCGCTCACCTCGGTCCTGTCGTCGAGGCCTCTCGATCCGGGCACCGAGCCCGCGGAGCCCTGCTGTCATCGCCACGGTGTCATCGCTCACGAGCAGGCGGCGGAGCACGCTCTCGCCGTCTGCCAAGGCAGCCATGACGAGCAAGCCGGTTCGTGAGGCTCTTGCTCGCAGGCGCTTCCAGCACCCCCCTCGCGGCGCCGTTGGGGACGATCTCGAGCACGGGGCGCGAAAGCCAGTCTTGGGGCCCCGGTCCGGTCATCGGCCAAGCGTAGGCCGACTCCAGGGCGGCCATGGCCGGCGGGTCCGAGACCAGCCCGTGCCGCCATTGGGCACGGACGGGGCGAGGATGCAACGATGGCGGGGTGAACGTACCGGGTCTGTTTCGTATGCACGGGCAACATCTGCCGCTCCCCCATGGCCGAGGTGGTCTTCTGCGCGAGGCCGCCGCCCGGGGTCTGGCCGGGCGGGTGGCCGTCGAATCGGCGGGGACGGCGGCCGAGGTCGGGTTCGGGATCGACAGGCGGGCACGCAAGGTCCTCGAGGCGCACGGTTACGAGACCGGGCGAGCACCGGGCGCGCCAGTTCGACCCCGCCTGGCTGGAGGAGCTTGACCTCGTGATCGCCATGGCCCGCGGTCACCAGCGGTGGTTCGAACAAGCACGCACCGGGCCGCGGGACCGGCGCCCGCGGTCCGCCTCCTGCTCAGCTACCTGCCGGGCTCGGCGAAGCCCGGAGCTCCGAAGAGATCCCCGACCCCGGTATGGCGACGAGCGCGAAGTTCGGGTCATGCCTCCGCCTTGTCGAAGCCGGGGTGCGCGAGCTCTCCTGGACGAGCTCGCGAGCGAGCTCCCGGGAACGCTGACTCAGGTGGCCGGGCTCACCGAGCTCATGTCGAACTCCGCGACCCGCAAGGGGCGGCATCGACGTGCGGTTCAGCCATTCGTTCCACTCCCGCGAGAGCGCCCTCTCGGTCCGTCCCGCCTCGATCGTCTTCGAGAGCAGGTCGACCGGACTCTCGTTGAATCGGAAGTTGTTGACCGAGCCGACGATCTCGCCGTGCTCGACCAGGTAGACGCCGTCTCGGGTCAAGCCGGTGAGCAGCAGCGTCGCCGGGTCCACTTCCCGGATGTACCAAAGGCAGGTGAGCAGCAACCCGGCTCGGTGCGGCTCGACGAGATCCTCGAGACTGCTGGTCGCGCCCGGCAGCTCGAGCGTCAGGTTGTTGGCGAAGTCGCCGCCTCGACGCCGAGAGCGTGCCGCGGCCGGCGCGGGGGGACTGGAGGCCGCGCCAGGCGGCCCTGTGAGATCCACTCGTTGCGCCCGAGGGGCAGCCCGTTGTCGAAGACCGAGACATCCTGGCCCGACGCCGCAGTCACGAGGAACGGCGTCCACTCGAGGCCCGGCGCCGACCGGGTCGCTCCGCAGCGAGAACGGGAAGCGGGGAAAGCACTCGCCGACCCGCGTCCCACCGCCCGGAGCCGAGAAGACACTGCGCCCCTCCTCGGCCTCACGGCCCGGAGGTCGACTCGCCCAGCAGACGACGAGGTCCGCCACGGCGTCCGGCGGCATGACCACCTCGTAGCGTCCGGCGTCCAGGTCGAACTTCCGCTCTCCCCACGCCAGGCGGCGATCGAGCCGCTCTCTCAGCTCCTCGACGTGGACAGAGGCCAGGTCCTCGGCTCCGACCGCCGCCCAGGCCGACCGGGTGCCGTCGTCGCCGCGAGCGACCACCTCGAGCTTTCCGGTCGGCTCGACGTGGTGCAGCCGAAGGCCGGTCGACGAGCCGAGTAGACCGTCGAGACCCGAGTGCTCGGCGAAACCGGCGAGCACGCCCCTTCGAGGCGGCGCGGGCGAAGGCGTCGCCCAGGCCGGTGAGCACGTCGCCCAGCCCGGGCGAGGCTCGTCATCACCGGTGGGTCGGAGAACCCGCCCCCTCCGGCTGACTGCGTCGGGCGGACCAGCGGGCGGCGTCCTCGGCCCGTTCGGAGCCGAGGCCGCGTTCCCTCGGCACGCCGGACCAGCTCGATCGGCGTCAGCCGCCCCGCTGCTGGCTGCATCCGACGGCGGTGCCGCCGTCGGTCTCCCGAAAGACGATCACGCTCACATTGCGGTCCCGCCGCGTCCCGTTCGTCGTCACCGTGTTGTTGGCGAACCGGAGGTCGGCCTCGCTGGAGTCCTCCACGATGACTATGCAACTGTCGGCCCGCGAGGCCTCGAGGGCCGCTCCACGACGGTGTGCGCCGGGATCAAACGAACATCGGCAGCGCTCATCGACCCGACTCCGCTCGGGTGTTCAGCACGTTGATGCCCCGGAAGAGAGCCGAGGGGCAGCCGTGGCTGACGGGCGCGACCTGACCGGGCTGGCCCTTGCCGCAATTGAACGCCCCGCCGAGAAGGTAGGTGGACTCTCCGCCGACGGCCTGCATGGCTCCCCAGAATTCTGTCGTGCGCGACTGGTACGGCGACGTCCCTCACCTGCCCAGCGAGGCGGCCCTTGTCGATCCGGAAGAAACGCTGCCCGGTGAACTGGAAGTTGTAGCGCTGCATGTCGATCGACCAGCTCTTGTCGCCGACGATGTAGAAGCCCTCTTCGACAGAGGCGATGAGCTCCTCCTTCGTCGGCCCCGTCCCCGGGCGCCGGGCGCAGCGACACATTCGCCATCCGCTGGATGGGCACGGGCTGGGGAGTCGGCGAAGGCGCAACCGTTGGACCGGCCGAGCCCCTTCAAAGCTGCGATGCGCCGGTCGAGCTGGTAGCCGACGAGAAGGCCGTCGCGGACGAGGTCGAAGGCCTGCGCCTCGACCCCCTCGTCGTCGAACGCGACCGTCGCCAGGCCGTGGTCGACCGTGCGGTCGCCGGTCACGTTCATGATCTCCGAGCCGTAGCGCAAAAGTGCCCAGCTTGTCGAAGGTGGCGAACGACGTCCCGGCATAGGCCGCTTCGTAGCCCATGGCCCGGTCGAGCTCGGTGGCATGGCCGATGGACTCGTGGATCGTGAGCCAGAGGTTCGTAGGGTCGATCACCAGGTCGTACACGCCGGCCTCCACCGTCGGAGCCTTCACCCTCTCGGCCAGGTACTCGGGGATGCGGGCGAGCTCCCCGTCCCAGTCCCAGCCCTCGCCCAGCAGGTACTCCCAGCCCCGGCCGGCAGGCGGGGCCAGAGATCCCATCGTCTCGAACTCCGCCGCCTCCGCGTCGACCGCCGTCGCCTCCACCACCGGGTGGACGCGGACACGCTTTTGACCTCGCGACCGTGCCGGCGAGGTCGGCGTAGTGCTTGTCCTCCACCACCGCCAGCACGTAGGCGGTCACGTGATCCACGCCCGGCGAGCCCAGCAGCCGGCCGCTCCAGTCCTCGAGCAGGGCGACCTTGTCCGCCATGGGGACCCCGGCCGGGTCGAGGCGATAGGACGACGTCCAGGCGGACTCGCCGTGAGAGGGCTCCTCGGCGAGCTCGACGCGCTCGCTGTACGGCCGGGGAGGTGACTCGGCCGTCGCCACGGCCTCCTCCGCGAGGGTGGCGGCGGCTTCGGCGGTGAGCTCGACGGTGGCCGCGAAGCCGAGCGACCCGTCCTTGACGACACGGAGCCCGATCCCCAGCTCGACGTGGTCCGCCGAGGTCTCGAGCTGCGCGGTCACGCAGTCGGGCGACTTGGGATCGGATCCGCTCGATGCGCACCTCGGCGTGCTCGCAGCCGAGCTCCCGCGCCCTTTCGAGCGCGGCGCCCCGGACCGCTTCGAGCGGCAGCGCCAGAAAATCGGCGTCGAGCTCCACGGTTGCCATGTACGTCGTGCCTCCTCTGCTGCGGTGGGCCAGCCCACCCGACTCGATGACAATAGATGCCGCGTTGCCGGCTCGTTCCGCACAGGTCGCCGTCTCCGGCTGCACGGGTCGCCGTCTGGCTAGACGGGTCTGCGTTTCTGGTCGTAGAACACCTTGCCGTCCGGCGCCCGGTGGGGCGGCCGCGGAGGAGCCATGAGCTCGAGAGGCAGGTGCCGCCGGTCCCCGGACCAGGGGGCGCGGGGCGCCACCACGACGTCGGCCAAGCGGTAGGCGAGCGACTCGGAGTTCACCCGCCATCCCCGAAAGTGCAGCCAGGCCTCCTCGTCTCGTCCGCTCGACGGGAAAGCCCGTCTCGCGGACGAGCTGGACGGCATAGGAGAAGTCGTCGTAGGTGAGCTGCAGTTCGCCATCCGGGGAGGGGTCGGCCTCGAAGCTCCAATGCAGCGTCCGGGCGATGCGCCGAAGAGCCGTGAAACCCATGCGAAGGCACATCCGCGCCTGGGACGGGGCGCTCTCCGGACACAGGGAAAGATGCATGGCGGCGGCGTCCAACACCGCGAGCAGTGCCAGGATCCACGAGAAGCCGGGCTCCGGGGAGCGGAACCAGAGGAGAACCGGATAGGAGATGTGGCTCTCCGCCAGGTCCGCCGCCCACAGCTCCCAGTCGGCGTAGAGCCCCGGAGCGCGTCCGTGATGCGGACGAGCTGGTGGCGCATGAGAACCTCCGGACCCCAGGCCGGCACGCCCGCGCGGCTCTCCATCAAGGTGACGAGCGACTCGCGCCGGTTGAACGCCTGGTAGATGGCCGGCAGGTAACCGATCTGGAGGGCGACGGCGATGGCACCTGTGGCCGCCGAGATCACGACGATGATGTCGTTGCCGTGCGCGTTCACGTGCACGAGGCCGACGGAGAACAAGGAGGCGCCCGACTCGCTGAGGCCGCCCACGAACGTCCCGGTCCAGGGCCACTGCATCAGGGCGTAGCCGATGACGTACAACCCGAGGAAGAGCCCGAGCTGGGCGATGAGGGCGACAGGTCCTGACGGCGGCGAGGATGCCGTCTTTGCGGGCGAAGCTCGGCGCCGGCCGGGCCAGGACAAGGAAGAAGCGCCTGACCAGCCGGCCCGCGAAGAGGGGCAGGGCCTGGACCTTGGAGCCGCCGCGTGGGAGTACGAAGGTCGCTACAGGCTCACCGTGGCGAAGACCACGACGAGCACGCCGAAGCTGAAGCCGACCCAGACCATTGGCTTTGTTCCCCCTTTGGCGGCCGCACGCGGAGTCGACCCGGCGCGGGTCACCGCAGCCTAGAGCGGCCGTCGCCAAGGCATCCGCCTCCAGCGCGCCTGGTCTGCCCGCGAGCCCTTCGGCGCTCACTCCGCCGCAACGAGGCTGGCCAGAGAAACGACAAGAGCCCGGACCGCGAGGTCCGGGCTCTTTCGTCTACGGCTTCGTGTTGCAGCCCTAGGCGGCGGCCATCTCAGGTGTGCTCACGTCGGCCTCACCGCGACGATGGGGCAAGGAAACCGACAACTGCCCCGATGAGCAGAGCCAGATTCCGACGCCCTTGCTCAAGCTGACGAACATCGCGGACGGTCGGCAAGGAGGCTATGTCCAAGCCGCTGAAGACGGCGGCGACGAACAGGACGACTCCGGCCGGGAAGGCTCCCAAGTGCTGCGCATAGAGCGCAGCACTCCGCACACGAGTCCGACGACGGACAGGATGAGAGTCGAGTGCCCGTCGGTGTGGATCCCGTTCACAGTGAACGAACCGGCCGCAGTCGACGCTTTCTCCCATGGCAGGAACGAGCCGACGATGACCAACACGGCGCCTGCGACCACGATCGCAGACCGTGGTGAGATCGAATGTGCTGGTCCACTCGCGTTACCCCGCTGGTCGTGCTCATGCTTTTGCTCCTCCGCTCTACGGTTGGTCTACCAGCGATCTCCTCACGAACGCAACCACGAGAGAAGGTGCTGAGATCAAGTACTGACAAGACTTCAGACGCTTCAATCGTCATTGTGCCACTCCGTACGCCGCCGGCCAAGGAGCGATCCGGACGAGCGGCGCCGCGAGCGGCCGTTCGCCTCCGACGGCCCGGTCGTGGTCCTACGCCGGCGGACGGCTGGAGCTCGGGCCTTGCGCCCTCACCTGTTCGACGTGGGCGAAGGCGCCGCGGAGCTCTTCTATCCAGGCGGCCTCGTTGCGGCCGACCAGCTCGACGCACCAGGCGAGCGCTTCGCTGCGGCTCCGGGCGATGCCGGCGTCGATGAGCGTGTCCAGCACCTGACGCTGCGACATCCGCAACCGCGTCATGACCGGCACGTTGGTGGTCGTGAAGAGCCGGGGTCGTGCCACCGCTGATCGCTCCCCAGGAGACGGCGCGCGCGAATCGGGCCTGCGCCTCCTCGGCTATGCGCATCCGGTGCTCCCGGGTGTCCTCCCGGAACCGCTCGATGCGCGCCTCCTCGGCGGTCGCGGCCGCGCCCGTCGTCGTACCTTCCTCGAGCTCCACGGCGCTCAGGGGCCCGACGACGAGGATCTCGTCGTTGTCGACGGTCACCTCCGGGGCGCTCGTGAAGAAATCGTCCGGGAGTCGGCCCGCGAACCAGGCCTTGATCTCCGCTCGCTGCTCGGCGGAGGGACGCTCCTCGGACCCGGTGGCCCATCGGCCCCTTCCCCACCTGGGACCGGGGCCCCGACGTCCCCCTCGCTGGCGAGGGTCGTGTTGATGCTCTTGAAATGTCATGATGGAAGATTACATGATTACATGTCAGTGTGCAATCGCAGCGTCGATCCGTCACCAAGAAGGCGAGGCACGAGCCGCCCAACGTCCGTCCTCCCTGCTCAGGCTTATCGCGAGACCAAAGCAGAGCTGCAAGGAGTGCTCGGTCATGACGTCTTCGATCGGTCCCTTCGCGACGACCTCCCCCTCCCGCAGCAGGAGAACGTGCGACGTGGTGGACGGCAGCTCCTCGAGGCTGTGGCTCACGTGCACCGTCACGGGCGAGTCGGGCGAGCCGCGCGAGTGCCGTGAGGGCGAGCACGAGCGCCTCGCGCCCAGGGAGGTCCACCCCGGCGCACGGCTCGTCCAAGAGGAGCAGGGGGTGCTCGACGAACAGCGATCGGGCCAGCAGCACCCGCTGCCTCTCACCCTGCGAGCACGAGCCGAAGGCGCGGTCCGCCAGTTGCCCACAGCCGAGGGCGGAGAGTATCTGCAGCCCGCGGGCCCGGTCGGCGGCCCCGCTGTGGGCCCACCACGGCGCGAGGACGTTGCGGCCCCCGGTCAGGACGACATCGACGGCTGATGCGCTCGGTGGCAGCCGGTCGGCCACGGCGTGGCTCACGACCCCGACGCGCGACCGCACCAGCCTCAGATCGCTCGTGCCGAGGCGCGACCCGAGCACCGTGACCGACCCGGAGGAGGGATGCCGTTCAGCGCCCAACAACCGGAGCAGGGTCGTCTTGCCGGCGCCGTTAGGGCCGAGCACGGCCCAGTGCTCACCCTTGCGGATCGCGACCGACACCGGACCGAGCAGCCGCCTCCCGTCCGGGGTCACGACTGTCGCCCGGTCGAGCAGCGCCGCGAAGGACTTGTCCGACTCGGCGTCCGCCTCCGCTGCCCGCTCGCTCGCCATTTGCCCGAAGTCTCGCGGACACGAAGGCGGGCAAAGGGTGACTCAGGGCAGTGAGCCGAGGTCGCGACCTGGAAAGGTCTTCGACGCGAGCCCGTGATACGGGGCCCTGAGCTGGTTCGATGAATCGGGAACAGTATGATGCTCAAAACGGTTGAGCGTATAAGACTCAACTGAGAGGACGGATCACGTGTCGACAACTGAAGAGCTTCCGGTTCTGCCGATGGCGGACGTGGTCGTCCTGCCGGGCATGGTCGTGCCCGTCGCCCTCGATGACGCGGAGCGGCAGGCGGCGATCGACGCGGCCCAGGCGGGCGCGGACGATCGCCTGCTCGTCGTGCCCCGCCTCGAGGGCAAGTACGCGGCGGTCGGGGTGGTCGCGACGATCGAGCAGCTCGGAAAGCTTCCCGGCGGCGAGCCGGCTGCGGTGCTGCGTGCGATCGGACGCGCCCGCGTGGGCTCGGGCGTCACTGGCCCCGGCTCAGCGCTCTGGGTCGAAGCGGAGGTCCTCGACGATGTCCCAGGCGACGAGAGGGTCGCCGAGCTGGCACGGGAGTACAAGAGCCTGGTCGTGTCGATCCTGCAACAACGGGGCGCATGGCAGGTCATCGACTCCGTGCAGCGCATCTCGAACCCGGGCGAGTTGTCCGACCTGGCGGGTTACGCCCCTTATCTGACCACCGAACAGAAGCTGTGGCTCCTCGAGACTGTCGAGGTCGAGCAGCGCCTGGCCAAGCTCATCGAATGGGGTCGGGCCCACATCGCCGAGCTCGACGTCGCCGAGCGCATCCGTAGCGACGTGCACGAAGGCATGGAGAAGAGCCAGCGCGAGTTCCTGCTGCGCCAACAGCTCGCCGCGATACGCAAGGAGCTCGGAGAGGGCGAGCCCGACGGCGCCGACGACTACCGCACCCGTGTGGAGGCCGCCGAGCTGCCGGAGAAGGTCCTCGAGGCGGCACTGCGCGAGGTGGGGCGTCTCGAGCGCGCGAGCGACCAGAGCCCGGAGGCGGGCTGGATACGCACTTGGCTCGACACGGTCCTCGAGATCCCCTGGAACGTGCGCACCGAGGACAGCGACGACGTCAAGGCCGCCCGGGAAGTGCTCGATGCCGACCACGAAGGCCTGGAAGACGTGAAGGACCGCATGGTCGAGTACCTGGCCGTCCGGAGCCGGCGCCAGGCGCGCGGTCTCGCCGTCGTCGGCGGCCGTGGCTCGGGCGCGGTCCTGGCCCTCGTCGGGCCTCCCGGGGTCGGCAAGACGTCGCTCGGGGAGTCGGTCGCCCGCGCCCTCGGACGCAAGTTCGTCCGCGTGTCGCTCGGCGGCGTACGCGACGAGGCGGAGATCCGCGGCCACCGCCGCACCTATGTCGGCGCCCTTCCGGGACGCATCGTGCGGGCGATCCGGGAGGCCGGGTCGATGAACCCGGTCGTCCTCTTGGACGAGATCGACAAGCTCGGCAGCGATTACCGGGGCGACCCCTCCTCGGCGCTGCTCGAGGTGCTCGACCCGGCCCAGAACCACACCTTCCGGGACCACTACCTGGAGATCGAGCTCGACCTGTCGGACGTGCTGTTCCTCGCGACGGCGAACGTCGCCGACACGATCCCGGCCGCCCTCCTCGACCGCATGGAGCTCGTCCGCCTCGACGGCTACACCGAGGACGAGAAGGTCGCGATCGCCCGGAACCACCTCGTCCGGCGCCAGATCGACCTCGCCGGGCTCGCGCCCGAGGAGGTCGGCATCGATGATGACGTGCTGCGCGTCATCGCCACGGAGTACACGCACGAGGCGGGCGTTCGCCAGCTCGAGCGGGCGATCGTGAAGGTCCTGCGCAAGGTGACGACCCGTCTCGCGGCCGGCTCCGGCACGGCGGCGGTCGAGGTCGGGACGAAGGACCTCAAGGAGTTCCTGGGCCGCCCGCGCTTCACGCCGGAATCGGCCGAGCGCACAGCCGTTCCCGGTGTCGCGACGGGCCTCGCCGTCACCGGTGCGGGTGGCGACGTGCTCTTCATCGAGGCGACCGTGATGGCGGGCGAGCCGCGTCTCGTCCTTACCGGTCAGCTGGGAGACGTGATGAAAGAGTCGGCTCAGATCGCCCTGTCGTACCTGCGCTCTCACTCGGAGGCACTCGGGATAGACACCGATCAGCTCGCCAACGGCGCTGTCCACCTCCACGTCCCGGCGGGCGCCGTCCCGAAGGACGGACCGTCGGCCGGGGTCACCATGGTGGCGGCACTGGCGTCCCTCGCCTCGGGGCGTCCCGTGCGATCCGAGGTCGGAATGACCGGGGAGGTCACCTTGAACGGGCGCGTGCTCCCGATCGGCGGGGTGAAGCAGAAGCTGCTCGCCGCTCACCGGGCCGGGCTCACCGAGATCTTCCTCCCGGCCCGCAACGGCCCCGACCTGGACGACGTCCCCGCCAATGTCCTCGAGGGCCTTACTGTTCACCTCGTGACCGATGTCGCCGAGCTCGTCGCCGCCGCCCTCGAGCCGGCACCGGCGGTGGGCTCCCGGGAGTCGGCACCGGGGTCCGCCGCGGCGTGACCGCCGGCGCATGACCCGCGGCGGGAGCCTGAGATGAGAGCGTGGGCGCTGGACCACCCTGCGCCCGCGGCAGAGCGCTCCTTGCGTCTCGTGGAACGCCACGTGCCCGAGCCTGGATCGAACGAGATCCTCGTGAAGGTCCAGGTCTGCGGTGTCTGCCGCACCGACCTGCACCTCGTCGAGGGCGACCTTCCCCCTCGACGGCGCGGGGTCGCGCCGGGCCACGAGGTCGTGGGCCGGGTCGCCGCCCAAGGTCGCGAGGCGCAGCGTTTCGCCGAGGGAGAACGCGTCGGCATCGCCTGGCTCCGCTTCACCTGCGGCATCTGCCGCTTCTGCCTACGCGGTGACGAGAACCTCTGCACCGATCCCCTCTTCACGGGATGGGACGCCGACGGCGGCTACGCGGAGTACGCCGTCGTGGACGAGAGGTACGCCTACCGGATCCCCGAGCAGTTCTCCGATCGCGAGGCCGCCCCGCTCCTTTGCGCCGGGATCATCGGCTACCGCTCTTTCAAGAGAGCGGCGCTCCCCTCCGGCGGACGCCTTGGCATCTACGGCTTCGGCGGCTCCGCCCACCTCACCGCCCAGGTCGCCCTCCACGAGGGCGCGACCGTGCACGTCATGACAAGGTCGCCCGAGGCACGTGAACTGGCGCTCTCCCTCGGGTGTGCCTCGGCCCAAGGTGACGCCGATCCTCCCCCAGAGCCTCTCGACGCGGCGATCCTGTTCGCCCCGGTCGGGACGCTGGTCCTCCCGGCGATGGCCGCCCTCGACCGCGGAGGGCGTCTGGCGATAGCGGGCATCCACCTGTCCGACATTCCCTCGCTCGAGTACGAGGCTCACCTTTTCGAAGAGCGCGAAATAGTCAGCGTACCGCCAATACACGGCGGGACGGCGAGGAGTTCCTGGCCCTGGCCGCGACGATCCCGATCCGGCCGACCACGGTCGAGTACCCCTTCGAGCAAGCCGACCAGGCGCTCGAGGATCTGGCAAACGACGCCGTGAACGGAGCGGCGGTCATCCGGGTGTCGTCTGACCGCTGAAGGCTGCGCCGTCAGGGCAAGCCAGGTCAAGTCAGGTCAAGCCAGGTCACGGATCTCCCGCTTTCTGCGCCGAATTGAGGAGATCGCGCAGCGTCGCCTAGGGTGAGCGGTGCCGAGTTGGACCCCCTTTGATTGGCCCAACTAGACTTGTGCGTACAAGCTCTTGGAGGCGAGATGTCCACCGCCGTGGCTGCCGAAGCGACAACGGACGAGAAGAAATGGAAGATGATCGACGCGCGAATTCGCCGTCGAGGCAACTCGCCCGATTCGCTCATAGAAGTTCTTCACGCTGTACAGGAGGCCTTCGGGTACCTGGAGCCTGACGTGCTCGAGTACGTCGGCAACGCCCTCGGGGTGCCTCCGAGCCGCGTCTATGGCGTCGCCACGTTCTACTCGCTCTTCATGCTCAAGCCTCAGGGCGAGCACACGGTCATCGTCTGCACGGGCACCGCCTGCTACATCAATCACGCCTCGGCCCTCCTTGGCCGGATGCACGACCGGCTCGGCATAAAGCCCGGCGAGACGAGTGAAGACGGCCAGGTGTCGTTGCTCACCGCCCGCTGCCTCGGCGCCTGCAGCATGGCACCGGCGATGGTGGTCGACGGCAATGTGCAGGGCAGGGTCGAGCCCGACGGCATCGACCGAATCCTGGAGGGGCTGCGGGCATGACCGACGTCGCTGAGCGTGAGGCAACGACCGGAGACCGCCGAACCCTTGAGGGCCTGCGCCAACGTCTGCGAAGCCGCAGGCTGCATGTCCCTCGATGCCGAGAAGGTGCTCGAGGCGATCAGCGGGCGCATCGCCGAGCGGGGCCTGACCGGACTTGGCGTCAAGCGGGTCGGCTGCCTGCGCCTTTGCGCCGCCGGGCCGCTCGTCGAGATCCCCGAGCGCGGGCAGATGTTCGAGTCCGTCGACCCGACCTCGCCCGAGTCCGTCGACCGCGTCGTCGACGCCCTCGACGGGATCGGAGGCGGGCGCTCGACGGCGGACGATCCCTTCTTCGCCCGCCAGATGCGCATCGTGCTCGCCAACTCAGGGCTCGTCGACCCCGAGGAGATCGACGACTACATCGCCCATGGCGGCTACGAGGCCCTCACCCAGGCCGTGACGACTCTGAGGCCCTACGAGGTGCTCGAGGAGATCGTCCACAGCGGCCTGCGCGGCAGGGGCGGCGCCGGCTATCCGACGGGCCTCAAGTGGAGGACGGTGGCGAAGGCGTCGAGTCCCGACGTGAAGTACGTCATCTGCAACGCCGACGAGGGCGACCCCGGTGCTTTCATGGACCGGAGCGTGCTCGAGAGCGTTCCCCAGCAGGTTCTCGAGGGCATGGCGATCGCCGGCTACGCCGTCGGCGCCAGCCACGGCTACATCTACGTGCGGGCCGAGTACCCGCTCGCCGTCAAACGGCTGCGCCTGGCGATCCGCCAGGCCGAAAGGGCCAACCTGCTCGGCTCCAACATCGCCGACACGTCGTTCAGCTTCGACATCGACATCCGCATCGGCGCCGGCGCCTTCGTCTGCGGCGAGGAGACGGCCCTCATCGCCTCGGTGGAAGGCCGCCGCGGCACGCCCCGGCCGCGCCCTCCCTTCCCCGCCCAGTCCGGCCTCTGGGAGCGCCCGACGCTCATCAACAATGTCGAGACTTTCGCCAACGTCTCGTCGATCATCCGCAGGGGTGCAACCTGGTACCGCGCCATCGGGACCCCGAAGAGCGCCGGGACCAAGGTCTTCGCCCTCGCCGGCCGCGTCGTCAACACGGGCCTCATCGAGGTGCCGATGGGAGTCACCTTGCGTGACATCGTCTTCGACATCGGCGGCGGGATCATCGGGGGCGCCGAATTCAAAGCAGTGCAGACCGGCGGGCCCTCGGGTGGCTGCATCCCCGCCGAGTTCCTCGACATGTCGGTCGACTACGAGTCCCTGGCCCAGGCCGGGTCGATCATGGGATCGGGCGGCATGATCGTCATGGACGAGACCTCGTGCATGGTCGACGTCGCCAAGTACTTCATGGACTTTTGTCGGGACGAGTCGTGCGGCAAGTGCGTGCCCTGCCGGGTGGGGACGGTGCAGCTCTACGACCTGCTCGACAAGATCACCAAGGGCGAGGCCGTGCCGGGCGACCTCACGACCTTGGAGAGCCTCGCCGACATGGTGAAGAGCACGAGCTTGTGCGGGCTGGGCCAGAGTGCCCCCAACCCCATCTTCAGCACGCTGCGATATTTCCGGGACGAGTACGTCTCCCATATCGAAGACCACATCTGCCCGGCGGGAGTGTGCACGATGACATCGGCGGTGAGCTTGTGAGCGTCCAGACCCTCGTTATCAACGGCCTGGACGTGGCCGGGGACTCCGACCAGACGATCCTCGACGTCGCCCGGGAGAACAGCATCCACATCCCGACCCTCTGCCACTTGAAGGGGCTCTCCGACGTCGGGGCCTGCCGTCTCTGCGTCGTCGAGGTCGCCGGCTCCAACAAGCTGTTCGCCGCATGTGTCACGACGGTCTCCGAAGGCATGTCCGTCGTGACCGACTCGCCGAGGCTGCAGGCGTATCGGAAGACGATCATCGAGATGCTCTTCATGGAGCGCAACCACGTCTGCTCGGTGTGCGTGGCCAACAACCACTGCGAGCTGCAGCGCCTCGCCAAGTCACTCGGCCTGACGCATTTCGACCTGCCCCCGCTCGAGCCCAAGGTAGATGTGGACGCGAGCCACCCGCGCTTTGCCATCGATCACAACCGCTGCATCCTGTGCACGCGTTGCGTGCAGGGTGTGCGACGAGATCGAAGGGGCCCACACCTGGGACGTCCTCGACCGCGGCGCCGGGTGCCGGGTCATCACCGACATGGGAGCGCCGTGGGGAGAGTCCACCACCTGCACGAGCTGCGGCAAATGCGTCCAGGTCTGCCCGACGGGCGCGCTGTTCGAGAAGGGCCGGGCCGTGGCCAGCGCCAAGCCTAGGAGGAGATTCATCCCTTACCTGATGGAATTGGAACAGGACTCCAAATGACAAAAGCCAGCCTTGCGACCGTGTGGCTGGACGGCTGCTCCGGTTGCCACATGTCCTTCCTCGACATGGACGGGCGCCTGCTCGACATCGCCGGCAGGGCCAATATCGTCTACAGCCCGCTCGTCGACGTGAAGGAATTCCCGCAGAACGTCGACGTCACCCTCGTCGAGGGCGCCGTCAGCAGCGAGGACGACCTCGAGAAGATCAAGATGGTGCGCTCGCGCACGAAGATCCTCGTGTCGCTCGGCGATTGTGCGGTGACCTCCAACGTCCCGGGCATGCGCAACCCGTACGGCCCCGCCCAGCTCCTGCAGCGGGCCTACATCGAGAACGTGACCATCAACGCCCAGCTGCCCGGTCCGCTCGTGCCCAAGCTGCTGGCCCAGTCGCGGCCCGTGCACAAGTACGTCGATGTCGACGTGTTCCTTCCTGGCTGCCCCCCGACCGCCGACCAGATCTTCTGGGTCGTCGACGAGCTGCTCGCAGGCAGAATCCCTGACACAACCACCATGTCGCGTTTCGGCACCTGAGCTCGGAGAGACAAATGTCGGAGATCATCATCGACCCCGTCACGCGGATCGAGGGCCACTCGAGGATCAGCATCCAGCTCGACGACCGAGGACAGGTGGTCGACGCCCACTTTCACGTCACCCAGTTCAGGGGTTTCGAGCGGATAAGCCAGGGGCGCCCGTTCCATGAGATGCCGGCCCTCATGGCGCGCATCTGCGGTATCTGCCCGGTCAGCCATCTCATCGCCTCCGCCAAGGCGTGCGAAGAGGTCATGGGAGTGTCGATCCCACCCGTTGCCGTGCGGCTGCGGAGGGTGATGAACCTGGCCCAGATCGTGCAGTCGCACGCGCTGAGCTTCTTCCACCTATCGTCGCCGGACCTGCTCCTCGGCTTCGACGCCGACCCTGCCGGGCGAAACTTCCTCGGCGTGGCCGAGGCTGCGCCGCAGCTGGCGCTCGACGGCGTCGCGATCCGCAAGTTCGGCCAGCAGATCATCGAGCGCCTGGGCGGCAAGCGCATCCACCCGGGCTGGATCGTGCCCGGGGGCGTCAGCCACCCCCTCGAGGCCGAGCAGCGCGACGAGATCCTCGCCGGCATCCCCGAGGCACTCGAGCGCGTCCGCAGGACGCTCAGCTGGTACAAGGCCAACGTCGCCGGCTGGGCCGACGAGGCGGCCGTCTTCGCCAACTTCCCCACCTTGTACATGGGCCTTGTCCACGACGACGGCAATATCGGCTACACAGACGGGGATTTGCGTGTGATCGACGGCACGGGGAAGATCCTCGCGGACCACCGCGACCCGAAGCCCTACTGGGACTACCTCGGCGAGTCCGTCGAGCCGTGGTCCTACCTGAAGTCGACCTACTGGAAGGACCTCGGCTACCCCGAAGGCCTCTACCGCGTCGGCCCGCTGGCAAGGCTGAACGTCATAGACCAGTTCGGCACTGCCGAGGCCGACGACGAGCTGGGGCAGTACCGCGACCGACTGGGGCGCTACCCCGCCAGCTCCTTCTACTACCACCACGCCCGGCTCCTCGAGATGCTCGACTGCATCCACTCGATCGCCGCCAACCTCTCGGATCCCGGGATCTTGGACAAGCGTGTCAGAGCCGTGGCCGAGCCCAACCGCTCCGAAGGCGTCGGGGTCTCCGAGGCGCCCCGCGGCACGCTCTTGCACCACTACCGCGTGGACGAGAACGGACAGGTCGAATGGGCCAACCTCATCATCGCCACCGGCCACAACAACCTGGCGATGAACCGCGGCGTGCTCGAGGTCGCCCGCAAGTACGTCCACGGCACCCAGATTCCCGAGGGCATGCTGAACCGGGTCGAGGCGGTCATCCGCTGTTTCGACCCGTGCCTCAGCTGCTCGACGCACGCCATCGGGGAGATGCCCCTCCAGGTGCAGCTGCTGGCGGCGGACGGCCAGATTCTCGACGAGCTGGCTAGGTGAACGTCGCAGAAGACGTTCTCGTCATCGGATACGGCAACCCGCTGCGCCGAGACGACGGCGCCGGCTGGCGGGCGGCGGAGCTCTTGGTCGACGATCCTCGCGCGGCCGGGGCCCGGGTGCTGGCACGGCACCAGCTGACCCCCGAGCTCGCCGAGGATGTGAGCCGGGCGAACCTCGTCGTGCTGATCGACGCCTCGCGTGAGCCCGGAGCCGCCGGATCGGTCTCCAGCACTGCGCTGCCCGACACGCCGGCGTCCGGGTCGGTCTACTCCCACCACGTCGACCCTGCCCTGCTCCTGCAACTCGCCGGCACCTGGTTCGGCCACGCTCCCCCCGCCGTGCAGGTGAGCATCCGGGTCGGCGACCTCGAAGTGGGAACGGACCTGTCGGCGCCCGTCGTCGCGGCGATGCCTGCGCTCGTCGACGCCGTGATCGACGCCATCAGGGCGCACGGGCAAGTCCATGCATGAGCTGTCGCTCGTCTCCGAGCTGGTCGACGAGTGCTGCCGCAGGGCCGGGGGCGATCCTGTGTCCCTCGTGCGGGTGCGGTGCTCGATGCCCGACCTCGACGAGGAACTGCAGCAGGCCTTCGTGATGATGACCACGGCCACACCGTTGCAGGGCGCCGTGCTCGAGGTCGAGGCGGTCGCTCTCCAGGTCTCGTGCCCGTGCGGCTACGAGGGCCCGGCAGGCGACGGGAACATGGGCCATCTCTTCGTCTGCCCGGACTGCGCCCAGGTCGGCCCTGTCAGGTCGGCGGGGTTGGAACTGCTCGAGGTGCGCAGGTCGGCCTGAGCCGCCAGCACCAGAGGTTCGTCCCGCCGCGACGAGCTCTAACCGGCAGAAGAAGCCATGGCCTCGTAGTTCTCATAGAGCCTCGGCTCTCCGAGACGCTCCCGCTCGCGCATCGCCGCCGGCCCGACCCTGGCCCAGGTGCCCGGTACCCAGTAGAGGTCGAGCACGAGCGCCCTGTCGAGGATCCCGTGCTTGACGAGCGTGCCGATCGTCTCGCCGAAGGCGAGCAACTTGCCGACGGCCAGATCGTCCACCGAAGCCACCCCGGCGTCGAAGTCGTCCGAGAAGATGTGCTGACCCGCCTCGTCGAGCCCCATCTCGGTCCCCCATCGGACGACCTGCATCAAAATGGCCGCGTCATCGTAGGTAGCCGGCATCTCACTCCCCTCGTCGGACCCGCCGTCGGAACAGCTGACACCGGCGGCGAGTGAAGTCCTCGTCAAAGCCGGAGCGTAGCTTCAGGGAGGATCCTGTGCCGCGGCGCCGAAAGCGACGGCTCCCGACGAAGAGCCGCACGGAGCACCGCCCGGCGGCCCCGCCTACTCGCCGGCGGCGGCCAGGCCCACCTGGCAGGCGACGCCGGTGCCACCGAGGCCGCAGTAGCCGTTGGGGTTCCTCGCGAGGTACTGCTGGTGGTAGTCCTCCGCGTAGTAGAAGGGCCCGGCGGGTGCGATCTCGGTCGTGATCTGTCCGTGCCCGGCGGCATCGAGTGCCGACTGGTAAGCAGACGCGCGACCGCTCGGCCGCCGCCTGTTGTGCCGGAGACGTGGTGTAGATCGCGGAACGGTACTGGGTGCCGGCGTCGTTGCCCTGGCGCATGCCCTGTGTCGGGTCGTGGCTCTCCCAGAAGATCGAAAGGAGCTTCTCGTAGGAGATCTTCGTCGGGTCGAAAACGACGAGCACCGCCTCGGCGTGGCCCGTCCTGCCCGAGCAGACTTCCTCGTAGGTCGGATTCGGCGTGTAACCGCCGCTGTAGCCGACGGCGGTCGTGTAGACGCCTTGCTCGACCCAGAACTTGCGCTCGGCGCCCCAGAAGCAGCCCATGGCGAAGATGGCCCTCTCGAGCCCGTCGGCGGAGGCTCCCTGAAGCGGTGTGCCAAGCACCAGGTGGCGCCCGGGCACGGCCATCGCGGTCGACCGGCCCGGCAGGGCCTGCTCGGGCTCGACCATGTGCGACTTGGACTTGAACCAGCTCATCGTTGCTCCGGCTCCATCTTCAAGGAGAGCGAATTGATGCAGTATCTCTGGCCCGTGGGGCGCGGTCCGTCGTCGAACACGTGCCCGAGATGCGATCCGCACGCCCGGCAGAGCACCTCGGTCCGGACCATCCCGAACGACTTGTCCCGGTGAAGCTCCACCGCGCTCGCCAAGGCGGGCTCTGTGAAGCTCGGCCAGCCGGACCCCGAGTCGAACTTGGCGTCGGAGGAGAACAGCCTGGCGCCGCAGGCGCCGCAGCAGTAGTAGCCGTCCAGGTGGTAGTCGACGTACTTGCCACTGAAGGCCGGCTCCGTCCCGGCCTGGCGCAGAACTCGGTATTGCTCAGGACTCAGCCGGCTGCGCCACTCGTCCTCGGAGAGCTCGACCTCGCGCGGCGTCTCCTCCGCCTCGGCCGACTTGGAACCTCTGGATCGGAACATGCTCAACAGTCTCTCTAAGCCCCCTCCGCGTTACGCCGTCCGGAACAGGGACCTTGTCATCGATACGGCTTCTGCCACCGTCTAGTCTCGGCGATAGCCCGCTCGGGACACTTCTTGCCAGCCGAACAGGACTCGTCTTGAAACTAGACGCTAACGGCCGTCGAGATGCCGGCGTGCCCTGTGAGGGCACGCATGGCGGGCGCAGTACCGAGCCCGCAGCGTGGTGATGCACCCGTTCTGCCCTTCGCACGTTCGGTGCCGGCAGAGCCCGTCGCGCAGGTGAGCTCGTTATTCCGCCAGGCGCGAGCTTCCGCTCTAGTGGCGTCGGCGACGCTGACCGGCTAAACGCTGCAGCAGTTTCCCAAGAAACGTTGCGCTGCCTATCGCCGCTCCGTAAGGCGTCAAGGTCGAGTACTCGTCGGGAGCGCCAGCCACCAGCAACGGCTGTCCGTCGTCCGAGGCCGGCGGCAGTGGGCGGCGCGGCTTTCGACGCCGGATTCCTTTCGAACCCATACCGTTCAGTATGCACCGCTGGGCGCTGGCCGAGCTGAACGGGTTGGTCTCAGCCTCCGGGGATGAAGCTGAAGCCGTACGGACAGGAGACACCCCCGCCACCCGGTCCCTGTTCCCACCACGGACCATCAAGATGGAGCAGGCATCCTTCCCCGAAATCCTGCCCGGCGGTCCCGATGGTCAGCCCTGGCGCGAGCACGAAGCTGTAGTCGTTGGCGTCGAACTCCGCATAGGTACCTGAGCACAGCTCCGTCACAATCCCGAAAACAGGCACCTTTACCCGCCCGTATGGGCGCGGTGCACCGGACAAGAGCCGCCTGAGAGGCCACGACGTGGACCAGGCGATCCAGCTGAGCCTCGTCCTGCCAACGAAAGCGCAGAGTCAACGCGCTCGGGACAAAGGCCGCGCAGCCCGCCAGGGCGACTGTCACGGCACAGATGGCCAGCACCGACCGCGACCAGGTACCGAGAGCTCGAGTGTCCAAGCGCTTGGTCCCTACAACGTGGCTGACGAGCAGCACCAGGCTGACGGCGACGGCTATCGCGCCCAACCACAGTGCGCCCACCGGAGCCGACAAGGTCCAGAAGAACCCCAGAAATGTGAGCACGACCGCGCCGAACCAAAGCATGACGGTTACAGGAGAACCAGCGTTCCTCCGCTTTTCCAGGCGCGCGAAGCCGAGAGAACCGAGCATTCCCAACCCGATGCCCGCACCGGCAACTCCGAGCGCGGCAGGCGAGTGAGCGCCCGATCCGAGAGAGGTTCCAGCCGAGCCAGAACTGGACCGCCATCGTCCCGACGAGCCACACGCACACGAGCAGCCGGTACGGCCATCGTGGGTCCCTCCGGTCCGCACACGGCTCAGCCAGATATCTGTCCGCGCCTGCCTGGGTCGCTTGCTGCACCGCGCCTCAGCATGTCACCGCCGACTGCGTCGAGCACCGCGGGACATCGCCCCAGGCTCCGGGAGGTCACCGCCGGGCACGATCCGCACCGACACTACGTCCGGCGAGCGCCGCTTGTTCAGCTGCCGAACCGCTCCAGCCGCAGATCGCGCACCTCGCCCCTCACCGAGTCGGAGGCGGCGTCGGTCAAAAGTGCCTGGGCGGCGGCCTCGGCTTCGAGTCGCGCCCGGTAATGCACGACCTCCCGCTCGACGGCGGCCCCGTCCCAGCCCAGCACGGGTGCCATCAACCGGGCCACGTCGACAGCTGCCATCTCGCCGCGATCGGGGACCTCGAAGGCGATATGGGTCCGGCACGTCAATACGTCGTCGACGTGCAGGGCGCCCTCTTCCGCGGCGGCGTAAGAGACCTCCGCCGCCACGTAATCCTCGGCTCCGGCGATCGGGCCCGCCGAGCGCGGGCTCGGCCTCCACGAGGTCGAGCACCTCGAAGGCCAGCGTCCCGTAGCGGGAGACGAGATGGTGCAGCTGGTCGGGTGAGAGGTTCGCCGCCCCGGGGTGGGTGCGCAGCCTCGCCTCGGCTCCGAGCAGACCGACGGCGCCGAGGAGCGGGACCTCCGCGCTCCGGCTGGGATCGACCGCGAAGCCCAGGTCGCGCGCCGCCATGTCAACGGCGTCGCGGGCCATGAGGCGGTAGGTCGTGTACTTGCCGCCGGCGACGCTCACGAGCCCGGGAGCGCTCCGGCGCACCGCGTGCTTTCTGGAGAGCTTCGCCGTCTCCTCGGCCGTGCCGCCCAGCAGCGGTCGCAGGCCGACGTAGACCGCGATGACGTCTTCGAAGCCGAGCGGGGTGCGCAGGACCTCGTTGGCGTGGTCGAGCAGGTACTCGATGTCGGCATGCGTCGCCGCGGGAGAGTCCAGCCCGAAGTTCCAATCGGTGTCGGTGGTGCCGATGATCCAGCGGTCGCGCCACGGCAGCACGAACAGCACGCTCTTCTCCGTCCTCAAGATGAGCCGCGTACTCGGACTCGATCCTGTCCTTCGGCACGACGATGTGCACGCCCTTGGAGGGACGCACGATCATCGGATCGGCCACACCTGCGAGGCGTTCCATCTCGGTGGTCCACACGCCCGTGGCGTTGATCACCGTGCTCGCCCGCACCTCGAACTCTCCGCCGTACTCGAGGTCGTGGGCACGCACGCCGACCACGCGGTCTCCGTGGTGCAAGAAGTCCACGACGCCGGCCGCCGCCACGCAGGCCGCCCCGTGGGCCGCGGCCGTGCGCGCCAGCACGAGGGAGAAACGGGCGTCGTCGACCTGGGCGTCGAAGTAACGGATTCCTCCGGTCAACGAGTCGGGCCGCAAGCCTGGCACCGCCTCGAGGCACGAGGTGCGCGTGAGATGGCGGTGATGCGGCATCGCCGGGTGCAGGCCGGCGAGGGCGTCGTAGAGGAACAGTCCAGAACCCATGTAGAAGCGTTCCCAGACCTTGTGCCGCAGCGGGAACAGGAACGGCGTCGGATGCACTAGGTGGGGGGCGATCTTCTCGACCAGCAGGCGGCGCTCGTGCAAAGCCTCGCGTACGAGCTCCAGGTCGAGGTTCTCGAGGTAGCGCAGCCCACCGTGGATCAGCTTGCTGGAGCGGCTGGAGGTTCCGGCCGCGAAGTCCCGTTTCTCGAGCAGGGCGACCGACAGCCCCCGGCTGGCGGCGTCCAGCGCCGCGCCGCAGCCGGTGACCCCGCCGCCGACGACGAGCACGTCGAACGTCTCGGCCGCGAAGCGCTCGAGGGACCGGGCGCGGGCCGCAGGGCCGAGACTGCTCTCGGAGTCCGACATCATCACCACATCAACCTCCACAGTTTCGTAGCACGACTGGGCCAGCCGCGGGGCTAAGGATCGGGGGAGTCGTTTCTCCGGCTCACGCAGAGCTCGAACACGTCGGCGACGTGCCACTCCGACGACAGCATGACGGGCCGCCCGCGCTCGTCGGAGTCCACCTGCTCGATCTGCTGGAGAGGAGAGCCGACGCGGACCTCGAGCAGGCGGGCGAGCCGCGCCCCGGCGACGACGGGGCGAAGCGTCGCCAGAGCGCCGCGGACCGTGACCCCGAGATCCTCGAGCAGCTCGTAGAGGGAACCTTCGCCGACGGCGTCGGTGTCATGGCCGAGGATCCGGACCGGGATCCGGTCGGCCGAATAGACGACCGGCTTGTCGTCCACGGTGCGGATCCTCTCGATCAGCAGCAACGGCTCTCCTGAGGAGACCGCGACGCGGCCGCCTCCTTCGCCGTCGCGGGCCGGACCAGCTTGCGCAACAGCCGGCGGCCGGGCTTGAACCCCACCTGGCGGATCATGGCCGTGTAGCTCAGGTTGGCGTTCAAGGTGTGCCGGTAACGGGAGGTGGCCGTGACGAAGGTACCCGTGCCGTGACGCCTCACGACGTAACCCGCCTCGACGAGGCCGCGAACCGCCTCCCGGATCGTCGCCCTGCTCACGTCGAACCGTGCCGCCAGCTCGTCCTCGTTGGGAAGCTGGTCGCCGGCCACGTAGACCTCCGAGAACAGGTCGCGCAAAAGCGCGTCCCTGACCCGGTCCGGCAGTGTTCGCGCGGGGCCTCCTCCTCGAACGGGGCTCGTCAGTCACCTACGACCTCTGCCCCCTCCATCTTCAGCACGGCGCTGATCTGGGCGGCCAGGTCCGGCGCGCCCGGCAGCCGACCTTCGAAGATGGCTCCACCGATCGTGAACCCCCACGCCCCTGCCGCGGCCACCTGTCGGATCTGGTCCACGGTGACGATCGAGCCGGCGACGATGACGGGACCCGACGAGGCGTCGACGACCTGGCGGATGACCTCGAGGGGGTCCTCCTCGGGGTGCCGGTAAGCCAGCAGGTCGACGCCGTAGACGCCTTCCATCGCCGTGAGGTCCTTGGCGTCCTGGGCGATGTCGGCCGCAGCTCCCAACAGGATGCTCGGATGGCCTTCGATGCGCCCCGGGAACGGGCAGTACTTCACGCCGCTTCCGGCCAGGATGCGGACCCCGTCCTCCGCGTGCGTGCCCCCCATCACCCAGTCGACGCCGATCTGGCGCCCGCCTCGAGCGAAGCGAGCTCGGACTCCCTGGAGGTCGAGACGACCTCCAAGAACACCTCCAGCCCGTCCGCGTGAGCCTTGTCGGCCACGACTGCCAGCTCCTCGGGCGTGGCGCCGATGTCCTTGAAGCCCACGTAACGAAGCCCGGTGCCACGGAGCGAGTCGTAGACCACGCCGGCGTCCGGCACCGTCGTGTCGTTGTGGGTCAGCATGAAGATGAAGTTCATTCCGGTTCCTCCTCTGGTAATGACAAGCCCTCCGGCTCGTCACGAAAGTCCTTCCGGCAGAAGTTCGCTGAGCGAATCGATCATGTGGTGGGGCTGCACAGGAGCCCCGAAAAGGCTGTCGGCACGCGTTGCCCCCGTGAGCACCAGGACACCGGTCATGCCGAGCGATCGGGCCATGGCCATGTCGGTGAGGAGGCGGTCGCCGATAACGGCGACGTCCTGGGCGGGCATCCCGAGGCGCCCGAGCAGAGCGCGGGCCATGTGGACGCTGGGCTTGCCGACCACCGCCTCGGCGGTGCCTCCCGAGCAGGCTTCGATCGCGGCGAGCATGCGCCGCGCAGTCGGGAATGCCTCCCTCGCGGTGTCGGACAGTAGGGATCGGGGTTGGTGGCGACTATCACGGCCTTCCCGTAACGGACGGCCTGGAAGGCGGCGTTGAGCTTCGCGTAGTCGAAGGTGCGGTCGAAGGAGACGACGACGACCTCCGCCTGCGGCGGATCCGACGTCAGCACGAAGCCTGCCGCGGCCAGCTCGTCGATCGCCGACTGCTCTGCGACCGCGAGCAGGATCGCGTGCGGATGCTCACGCCGGAGGTAGTCGACGAGCGCGTCCACCGACGTGACGACCTCGGACCTCGCCGTGGGCACCCCGAGGCGGGTCAGCTTCCACGCGTAGTCATCCGCGGTCTCGAGCGGCTTGTTGGTCACGTAGACCACGCGCGATCCCCTCCGCTTGAGCTCCTCGATCGTCTCGGCGGCGTGGGGCAAGAGGGCGTCGCCGAGGTACGACGGTGCCGTCGAGGTCGAACACGTAGCCCGGGTAGACGCGCTTCGGCCGCGTCAGTGATCCGGCCCCGGAGTAGCTCACGCCACAGCTCCAAGGGCCGTCGCCCGCCCGAGGAGGTCCCCGACGGTGTCCTCGCCGAAGAGCCCCAGGAAGAAGGCCATGTCGGCAATCGAGAAGCGGTCACGCATGAGATGGCAGCTCGCCACGGCCCAGCGCGCCGCCTCGTCGTCGACCGACGGATCAAGCTCGCCGAAGCCCACCGGGGCGCCTGCGCTCCGCAAGGCCGCCGCGATCGCCTCCGGCGCGGCGAGCAGGTGCCGGAGAGCCCGGGCATGGGACGGCCACTGCTCACCCGCCAGCTCGAGGCGCTCGCCCGCGCGGGCCCAACGGGTCAGCTTCCGCGCGTAGTCACGCCAGCACTCCTCGGCCATCTCCCCGCTCGGATCGACCCCGAGGAAGGCGGCCCTCACCGCGCGCTCCGATTCGGCCACGTCCGGCACCCTCACCCGGGACAGCGCTCCGTCGGAGAGCTCGTCGAGAACCCTGTCCCACAAGAGGGCGGCGACGATGCTGCTCACGCCGACCTGGGCGCCGTGCAAAGCCGCCCCGCCACCAGCTTTCACCGCGGCCATCTCGAGCAGATGACTGACCGCGTGCTCCATGCCCGAGCACGGTGCGGTCGTGCCGGCGATCCCCATGGAGATGCCGCTCAAGGTCAAGGTGGCCACGATCTCACCGAGCGCCTCGCGGTCCGCCTTCGGGACGAGGCGGGCGGCCTCCAACAAGGCCGGTCCCTGCTCGCGGGCCAAGGCGACGACCGTCGGCGAATAGGAATCGTCCATGCCCAAGAGGTTGGCGAGGTACCAGTCGGCCGGAGCCGTGAACATGGCGAT
Source organism: uncultured Acidimicrobiaceae bacterium (assembly GCA_963804265.1). GTDB lineage: Bacteria > Actinomycetota > Acidimicrobiia > Acidimicrobiales > Bog-793 > Fen-455. Next base: position 779 of record CAWDPZ010000055.1, on the reverse strand, counting down.
CAGGTCGGCGAACCCGGAGGCGTTCATGGCGACGGGGGCGTCGACGAGCACGTCGACGTCGGCGACGAGGACGTCGGCCCACGTGCTCGGCACGGTCCTTTTCACGCCGTTCACCAAGAGCACCGAGCGGTCGTCGGCAAAGCCGTTGACGCTGTCGGCGGTCTGCACGATCACGTAGGCAAGTCCGAGCGCCGCCGCGATCACCTTGCCGATGTCGGCCACCGTGCCCGAGCCGACCGCGACGAGGCAGCTCGCACCCTCGCACTCCCGGGTCGCTGTGGCCAAGGTGGCCTCGTCGGCATGGGCGTCGTGTTCCGGTGAGCCGACGAAGACGCCGCGCACCCCGGCGATGGAGGCCACTGACTTTGTGACGTATTCCAGCAAGTCGCCTGACCGGTAGCGCTTCGGCGTCATGTCGGAGAGGACAGCGACGGGACCGGACGATCCCCGCCCGGCGACGAGGCCGGCGACGGCATCAGGCAAGCTCTCGAGGGCACCGGACCCGAGAAAGACTTCGTCGAGGCCGATCGGCCGGAGAGCCGCTGCCTCGGGTGCAGCCTCGAGCCGGTGCACGAGCGCCGCTCAGGTCGAAGGTTCCGGTCACGGGAGGGCCACCTCCACAGCGTCGAAGAGCGCCAGATAGCGCCGGTAGGCGTCCTCGTACACGGCCACGGCGTCCGGGTCGGGAAGGATCGGCTCCGCGGCGAGCTCCACCACTTTTGCCACGGCGTTCTCGGCATCCTCGAACAGGCCGGAACCGAGGCCGGCGAGCATCGCCG
>CAWDPZ010000054.1:0-60489 GCA_963804265.1 uncultured Acidimicrobiaceae bacterium | reverse complement strand
CGGCACACTTCCGAGCTTTCTCCAAGCCCGACCCAAGCCTTGTCACAGGTGATCGGCGCACCATGACGTCGCGCCCGTCCCGGCCGGGTGTGTGTCCGGAAACAAGGTTCGTCTGATGTCGGAAACGATCAGGCGCCAAAGGACACGGCCGGGCGGGCGCGCCAAGAAGCCCTCGTCTCGCCCCTAACCGGCGCGGTCGGCCAAAGAGTAAACGACCTACGCCCGGCGATCGGGGCTGACCGAGGAGGCAATCCTCGGGGCCGCCCGTGGCCCGTCGGCGGAGCGCATTGCGCCTATGTTCTGCCATGGCCGAAAGCGCCTCAACGTTCAACGATGTCGTCTGCGGCCTTTTGCTGGACTCGGGGCGGGTGCTGCTCGTCCGTCGCAACTCCTCGCGTGCCTGGGCACCCGATTGCTGGGACACGCCGGGAGGCCACATCGAAAAAGGCGAGTCGGACTCGGACGCGATCCGGCGCGAACTGCTCGAAGAGCTCGGCGTCGAAGTCGCACGAGAGGACGTCCGGGTGGTCGGCGACTCACCGGCCCCGACTTCGACGGCTCGCGTGTTCCTCGTCGAGAGATGGACCGGATCCCCGGCGAACACCGCTCCCGAGGAGCACGACCGCATCGCATGGTTCGGCGAGAAGGAGATCGACGGCCTCGTGCTGGCCGACCCGGATCTCCTCGAGATAATCGTCCGGGAGCTGCGCCGGGGGACACGGGTCTTCAAGACGAACATCGGGGCCGGAACGGGCGCCACCGCTCCTAAGCCGAGTCCGCGTCCTTTCTCGGGCGCCCGCGTGCTCGGAATGGGGCGGGGTGACCCGCCTCGGCCCGCTTCGCTGAGGGCCCGCCGGAGCAGGAACTCGATCTGGGCGTTCGTGCTGCGCAGCTCGTCTGCGGCCCAGTGGGCCAGGGCGTCGTGCACGGACGGGTCCAGGCGGAGCAGGATGCTCTTGCGCTCCGGCCGCTGGTCGGCGACTGCTCTTCGGCCACCGCGCTACTGGTACAAAGACCCGGCGTTGACGATCGGTTGCGTGCCCCGGTCGCCGCAGAGCACGACGAGGAGATTCGAGACCATGGCGGCCTTTCGTCTCCTCGTCGAGCTCGACGATGTCCTCCTCGGCGAGGCGTGCCAGCGCCATCTGGACCATCCCGACCGCGCCTTCGACGATGCGCGAGCGGGCGGCCACGACGGCGTTCGCCTGCTGGCGCTGCAGCATGACCTGGGCGATCTCGGGAGCGTAGGAGAGCCGCGGTGATCCTCGCCTCGATGATGTCGACCCCGGCGGGGACGACCCGGGCCGCGATCTCGGTGACGAGCTGGCCGGCAACCTCGTCGGTGTGGTCGCGAAGGGAGAGGACCTCGCTGTTGGCATTGTCGTAGGGATGGCCGTTTGCCACGTGACGGAGGGCCGCCTCGCTCTGGGTGTCGACGAAGGCGACGAAGTTCTCGACCCCGTAGGTCGCTCGACGCTGTCGCGCACCTGCCAGACGACAACTGCGGCGATCTCGATGGGGTTGCCATCAGCGTCGTTGACCTTCGCGGTCGGCGTTTCCTTGTTGCGGATCCGCACCGAGACCCGGCGGCGGATGGCGAAGAGGTTCACCCAGCGCAAGCCGGTCCTGCGCACGGTCCCCCGGTAGCCGCCGAAGAGCTGGATGACGCGCACCTCCCCGGGCTTGATGGCGGTCAGCCCGCTGACGCCGCTCGCCGCCAGCAAGAAGAGACCCACCCCGGTCCAGGTCTCTGCCACAAGAGCCGTCCTGACCAGCAGTATGCCCGCGATGATGGCTGCCACCGAGGCGATGAGGACGGCAATACCCGGCCCCGACCACGCCGCCCGCTCCTCGAGCGGGGTGCCGCCCTTCACCGAAGAAGCGGCGTTCTCTGTCGCTGTCGCTGCCTGCATCGCCTTGCCTCCTGTCCACCTGGGCTCAGCTCGACCGTTTGCCCCTATCAAACTGATATCACTTTTTTTCGCACCTGTAAAGCGGTGAGGGACCGGCTCCTCTACGCCCGCAGGGAGCCGGCGACGTTCGTCGGCCCGGTCCTCGCCCTGGCCGGTACCTGCTTGTCGTGGGTGCGCCGCAAGCTGACCCGAGCCCACAGGCCGCCTCCCCGGTATCGTGAGGACTCATGGGGGAGACGCGGCCGGCCGCGGAGAAGACCTCGGGCGTCGGTATGGACTCGTTCGTCAGGTGGGCCATCCTCGCGATCGAGTACGCCATCGTGGCCAGCCTGCTGCTGGTGGCGGGGATAGTCCTCGTCCGCACGGTGGTCAGCTTCTTGAGCCACTGGGGAGACTTCCCCCAGACGGTCGTCTCGGCCATCGACGGCATCCTGGTCGTGATCATCCTCTTGGACATCGCCCACACGGTCTTCGGCCACCTTCGCTCCTCGGTGTTCCCCGTGCGACCTTTCCTCGTGATCGGCATCCTCGCCGGGGTACGAGACATCCTCAGCGCCTCGGCCCATCTGACCTTGACCACGCTGTCGACGGTCAACCTCGACAACACCCTCATCTCCCTCGGCGTCGGCGTCGGTGTGGTCGTCCTCCTACTTGTGGGCCTTCTCGTCCTCGGCTTCAGCGGCCACAGGGACGAGGACGACGAATAGCTGAGCGTTTTCCCTGGTCCTGGCATTGCCGGCCGGCACGCTGTCCAAGAAAGGGCGCTCCGGCGGCCACACGGCGGGCGCGGAGGTGACTTTCGACCCTAACTCGCGATGGCACCCGGGCCGACTCTTTACATGTGGAGTGTCATCAGCGGCCCGTCTTCGAGGAGCTGGGGCCGGAGGACTGCCTGGAGCTACTGCGGGACGAGCCCGTCGGACACGTCGCCCTCACCGCGCACGCCCTGCCTGTCGTCGTCCCGGTCAACTTCGCCATGATCGACGGCGACATCGTCTGGCGCTGCCCTCAGGGCACGAAACCGAACGAGGCGGCATCGGACTTCGTCGTCGCCTTCGAGGCGGACCACTACGAGCTGCACCACACGCTCGGCTGGAGCGTCATGGTCCAAGGCCTGGCGCACGTCGTGACCGACGCCGAGGAGCTCGACCGCGCCAAGCAGCTCCCGCTCGAGTCATGGACGCTCGCGGGCGCCTCGGACACTTATGTCCGTCTCGTGCCAAATATCGTCACCGGCATGCGCGTCCGCGTTCCCTCGCTGAACTGAGATCGTCGGATACTCGGTCACCCCGCCGGCTGTGCGGGGCCGTCGCGATCTCACCCAGGACCTCCGGCAAGATCTGGCACTGCTAAAGGTGATCGCCGAGTCTGCCGAAACTTGAAAAGACCCCCGTGTGGTGTCGCTCGACTGTCGTGACAGCACGACTGATATTGCTCACCAGGAGTTAGGTTGTGAGTCGAGTAGTCAGAACGGACTGAAGAAGGGGAACTTCAATGGCGAAATTTGAGATGAAGCGTTTGTCAAGGTTGGACTGGGCCGTGATAGGCGCGGCGGGCCTCAGCTTCATATCTCTCTTCCTGCCGTGGTATGGATTCTCCTCGCCGGCCTTCAGCGCCTCGGTTAGCGGCTGGAGCACCAGTTACGGCTGGTTCGGTGGGCTGCTGATCATCGCGGCGGGCGTATACCTCGCGATGGTGCGCTCGGAATTCAACCTGTCCAACATGCCTGTCACCCCCGCTGTGGTTGTGTTGGGGGCCTCCGCGCTCGGGACACTGATCGTGATCATCCGTTGGATCTCGCTGCCGAGCGGACACGTGGGGGTGGCTGGCATCACCGCTTACAGCTACGGCGCCCAAGTCGGCATCTTCTTGACGATCATTGCCGGCCTCGTGCAAGTCGGCGCGGCCGTTGCGCTCTTCCGGGCCTCGGGCGAGAAGCTGCCGTGGGCATCGGGCCCCACGACTCCCTCGAACACATCCCCACCGAGCACAGAGGGTTCTTGATCTCCAGCCGCCGGAGCTAGCAGCCCGGCGGCGCATGAGGCTATTGCCGGGCGCCGCGCTGTCGTCACCCGCCGCGGCGGGAGAGCGGCGACGTCAGCGGGCGGACATGGTGACGAAGTCGCGCGCCCACCAAGCCTCGAAGAACGTGTACGGCCCCTGGACCGTGCCGGACACGAGGTCCTGTCCGTTCGACGGCGCCGCGAGCCCAGACGGTGTCGAGGGGTCATAGGTGGCGAACACGGTCCAGTCAGGGTTCATGTCCAAGGTCATCGCTCTCACGCACCCCGCTCTCACCAGCAGGGCGGCGAGCTGGGTGATCTCGAGCGACGGGCCCGTCACGTAGACGAGCGCCCCGTTCGCCGTCACCCCGATGCCGGATCGCCACACGTTGGGTATCCCGTGCAGGGGGCGCCCCAGGCGAAGGTGTCGTAAGGGTTCAAGCCGGCGACGGCCCGGCCGTTGTCGACGAGCAGCGAGAGGTTCTGGCGGACTGCGATCACCTGGCCGTCATCGTGACGTCCCGGCCCCACTCGCCCACGGTGGCGTCGCCGTCGGAGTAGATGACGAGGGAGGCGGCGCCGTTGACGAGTGGATGGGCAAGGCGTCCTTCGGAGTAGTAGCCGCCCGCAGCGGCGGGGAACTTGAAGCCGCCGTTGAATGCCGCCACGAGCGTGCGGGCGGCCGCCGGGCTCACCGGGGCGGTCAGCTTCCAAGGACCGGGTCCCGGGCTCAGGCTGCCTGAGTAGAGCGCGGCGCGGAGCACGCGGGTGTCCATCCACGCCACGCCCGCCTCGAGGCTGGAGCCGGGCGGGCGCAGCAGCGTCTCGTAGACGCCGACCTGTCCCATGTCGAGGCGCCCGGCCGGTTGCCAGGATCCCTCGCCCGCGAGCGCGGGCGACGACAACGGCTGCAGCGTCAGCGGAGGTGGGAGCGTGGAGGTCCTCCACAGCTCCTTGTTGGAGTGCGAGTAGATGTAGAGGTCGCCGTCATCTTTGAGCAGCAGAGCGGACTTCGCGTCGCCAGGGCCATTCGTGCCCGAGTCCCAGATCACAAGGTGCTTTTGGCGGACGACGAGGTTGCCGTCGCTCTGCATGAGAGCGTCCGCCCGGGGGTGCCCGCCGGTGTCGGTCTCCCAGATGACGACCCCCTCACCGGACAGGACGAGGTTCCCGTCGGGCTGCATCGTCAGCTTGTAGATGCCGTTGCGAGACTCGAGCCACGACCCGCTGGCGAGCGTGGAGCCGGCCTCCAGCTTGAAGCCCGGTCTCGTGCCGGCGGCGGTCGCGACGCCGGAAGCCATCGCCGTCATGGCGAGAGCGAGGACGACGAAGGCCCGCAGGCAGACGCGGGACCCCGAGCGGTGCAGGGCTCCGCCAGAGCGTCGTACGCTGCCTGTCCCGACTGGCACTCCACCTCCGAGCAGTAGACACCCGCCGTCTGCGGGCGGCCCCCTCTCCGAGCCCGAGCGGCCGCGCTCCCATGTTCTAATCCGGGTAGGGCGGGAACTGGCCGCGGCTGGGACGGGGAGGGGCCGCTCGCGGGTGGGCGTCGACGAAATCTCCGCCAGCCAGAACTCGAGCCGCCGCCCGAGCGCACGCGCCGTCCCGTTACCGTGTGGGGACCAAGTCTGAGAAGGCGAGCTGATCGCACGAGAGAGGGGGCCGAGCGACCGCGATGCCTGGTCTGCGCTGGCTCGCGACAGCGGGACCGCGATCTTGCCGCCCTCCGCCGCGCCGGACGGACGGCAATCGTCATGCCGGCCATGTTCGCCATCGGCGACAAGGTCATCGGCAATGCGACCATCGCCACCTATGCCGCATTCGGCTCGTTCGCCCTGTTGCTGCTCGTCGATTTCGGCGGCCCGATCCGTTTGCGCCTGCAGAACCAGGTCGCCCTCGCCGTGGTGGGCACGACGTTCGTCTGCGTCGGCACGCTGGCCTCGCGTGCGACCTGGCTCGCGGCCGTCGCGATGGCTGTAGCCGGGTTTGCCGTGCTCTTCTCGGGCGCCGTCAGCTCCGTGCTCACGGCGGCCACCACCTCGCTGCTGCTCTCTTTCATCCTCCCCGTCACCCTGCGGGCACCCGTCTCGTCGATCCCGGACCGCCTCGCCGGCTGGGCGCTGGCCGCGGCCGCCTCCTTCATCGCCGTCACGGTGTTGTGGCCGGCGCCCTCGCGCTACCCACTACGCGCACCGGTGGTGGACGCCTGCCGGGCGCTGGCCGCGCGGATGCGCTCGGACGTGGCCCACCTTCTCGGCGGCGAGTCGGCACCGTCGGCCCCCGAGCACGAGGAGGCCGTCGCCCGAGCCAGGGCCGCGGTTTCGGCGCTGCACCGGAGCTTCTATGCGACGCCTTACCGCCCGACCGGCCTCAACACGAGCGCCCGGACGATCGTTCGCCTCGTCGATGAGATCAGCTGGCTCGACGCGGTCGTCGACCGGCGCGGCTGCGCACCCGCCGGGCGTACCCGTCAACGCCGGCGCCTGCAAAGTGAAGCTGGCGGCCGCATCGGTGCTCGAGCTCGGCGCCGGGCTGCTCGACGATCAGAACGCGAGCCCGGACGGCCTGCGTGAGGCGCTGGCGGCGCTGCATCGATCGCTCACCGAGGTGGAGCAGAACGCGACTGCCGAATTGCCTGTCGAACGGGTACCGCCCGGGACCGGGCCCGACTCCGACAAGCGGATCACCTTGCTCGTCTCCTCCCTCGACCCGAGCTTCCGGTCCCAGGAGCTCAGCTTCGTCGTCTCTCAGATCGCAGCCAACATCGACCTCGCGGCTGCCGCCGAGCGACGCAGCTGGCTCGAGCGCGTGGCGGGACGTCAGCCGGGGGGCCTCACGAGCACGTTCAGCGCGGCCCAACAACGGGCCGCGTCCCACGTCGATTGGCACTCGGTGACCTTGCACAACAGCCTGCGGGGTGCTTTCGCCCTCGGGCTCGCCGTCCTCGTCGCCGGCCTGACAGGCGTCCAGCACTCGTTCTGGGTCGTGCTGGGCACTTTGTCGGTGCTGCGCTCGAATGCCCTGAGCACCGGACAGAACGTGGTGCGGGGCCTGCTCGGTACGGTTGCCGGCTTCGTCGTCGGTGCCGCCGTGCTGGCCCTCATCGGCACGAACAGCGTCCTTTTGTGGTTGCTGCTGCCCATCTCCGTCCTGCTCGCGGGAGTGGCGCCGGCGGCCGTCTCGTTCGCTGCCGGACAGGCCGCCTTCACGGTCGTGCTCGTGATCTTGTTCAACATCGTCCAGCCGCTGGGATGGCGCGTGGGTCTGCTCCGGGTGGAGGACATCGCCATCGGCTGCGCCGTGAGCCTCGTCGTCGGTTTGCTGTTCTGGCCCCGGGGTGCCGCGGCCGCGCTCCGCAAGGCCCTCGCCGAGGCGTACCGGGACAGCGCCCGCTACCTCGCCGCCGCCGTCGAGTTCGGCATGGGGCGTTGCGACGCAAGCCTTTCCGCCGTGCCCTCTCCGCTCGAGGCGGCAGCCCGCTCGGCGGCCGCCGCCAGGCGGCTCGACGACACCTTCCGCGGCTACCTCGCCGAGCGGGGAGCCAAGCCTGTCCCGCTCGCGGACGTGACGGGGCTCGTGACAGGTGTCGTAGCCCTGAGGTTGGGGAGCGACGCCGTGCTCGACCTCTGGCGGCGTGACGACGGTGAGAGCGACGACGGCGGGGACCGGGCGGCGGCACGCCACGAGCTGCTGGCGAACACCGGGCGGGTGGCCGGCTGGTACGAGTCCCTTGCCTCCAGCCTCGCGGACAAGAGCGAGGTCCCGGCACCACTCGCCCGCGACGCCGCTGCGGACCAGAGGCTCGTGGACGCCGTCCGGCACGACCTGAGCGGCGGCGACGGCCGCGCCAGCGCGACGGCCGTGCGCATGATCTGGACGGGAGATCATCTCGACGCCGCCAGACGCCTGCAAGGCCTCCTGGCCGAGCGAGCCCTGGCGGCAGCCAGGCAGAGCGCTCTCGCCCCGTCTTTCAGGTGAGGCGTCAGCCCAAGGTGCCCGGTCGGGTCGCTCGACCGCTACCTTGCTCGCATGTCCACGCCGCCACGATGGTTCACAGACACCGGCCCCGAGCACTCGCAGTGGTACGTCGAACGCTTCCGAAAGATGGCCGCCGACGGGGTCGACCTCGCGGGAGAGGCGCGCCTTCTCGACGCCATGGTCGTGCCTCGCGCACGCATCCTCGATGCCGGCTGCGGCCCGGGCCGCGTGGGCGCGGCCCTTGCCACGCGTGGCCACGTGGTCCTCGGAGTCGACGTCGATCCCGAGCTGATCGCCGCGGCCCGGGCGGACCATCCCGGTCCCACCTGGCTCGTGGCCGACCTCGCCGAGCTCGATCTCCCGGCTCGTGGTCACCCGGAGCTCTTCGACGCCGCCATCCTGGCCGGCAACGTGCTGGCTTTCGTCGGACCCGGCACAGAGCGTGCCGTGCTCTCCCACATCGGTCGCCACATCCGCCCCGACGGAGTCGTCGTCGCCGGGTTCGGAACCGACCACGGCTACGCCGGTGGCCGATTTCGACGAGGACGCCGCCGCCGCCGGGCTCGTGCTCGAGCACCGCTTCGCGACATGGGATCTGCGACCCTGGTCAGCCGACGCCTCCTTCGCGGTCAGCATTCTCAGGAAACCCGCCGCCGCCTGAGCCGATCCGCGGCTGGTGCTCAAAAGACCTGCTTAAGCGCTGAATGGCACCGCCGATAAATTCACATATGGCGTGGACAATCCCGTCGACCGCGCTTGCAGACACGCGCGCCGGCGACGGGCAGGACGAGCGTGGCCTTGCGGCGAGGCACTCTGTCGTCGTCTACGGGATCTTCGGCGCCCTCTTCCTCGGCTATGTCGTGGCGCTCATCGCCCACCCCGATGGCCGGTGGTTGTCGTCCTCGGGTGACTGGCCCAATGACGGACTCGAGCTTGCGGCCAGCGCCCTTTGTCTCGCCCGCGGCCTTTTCTACCCTGACAGCCGGCACGTGGCCACGGTCTTCGGCGTCGGCCTCCTCGCGTGGTCCGCCGGTGACATCGTCTCGACCTTGAGCTCACGAGCAGGCGGAATGCCACCGGCGCCTTCGTTCGCGGACGTTCTCTGCCTGGCCTTTTACCCCTTGGCCTATCTCGGGCTGATCCTGCTCATGCGGACCGATGTCAAGGCCCTCTCGATCAGCAACTGGCTCGACGGCGTGGTCGCAGGACTCGGAACCGCGGCAGTCGGATCGGCCTTCGTGTTCGCCGCCCTCTTGCACGACGTCGGCGGCTCTCCTGCGCAGCGTGCCATCAACCTCGCCTACCCCATCGCCGATCTGCTCCTGCTCGCCCTCGTGATAGGCGGCACGGTGATGCTCCCCACCTGGCAGAACCGGCGCTGGCTGGTCCTCCTCGTGGCGAGCGCGGTGGTCGCCACGGGCGACGCCATCTACCTGTCCCAGTCCTCAGGGGCCAACTACCGCGTCGACTCGCTGATAAACGTCACCTGGCCGGCCGCCGTTCTTCTCATAGCTCTGGCTCTGTGGCAGCCGGCGGAGACAAAGAGACGGAGGCGGTCGGACACGCCGCCTCACTTCGTCGCGCCGGGCGTCGCCGCCGTGTGCGGGCTGGCCGTGCTTCTCACCGGCCTGGCGCGATCCATCAGCTGGATCGCGGTCGGCCTCGCGACCGCGACGTTGCTGGCCGCAGGGGCGAGGCTCGTCTTCTCCCTGAGCGACCTGCGGGTCCTGACCGAGTCCCACCGGCTGCAGGCGCTCACCGACGAGCTCACCGGCCTCGGCAACCGGCGTCATCTTCTGAGCGTGCTCGACAGGTTCTTCTCCGAGCAGGTCCCCGGGGTGAAAAGCAGCAACTGCCTCGCCCTCTTGCTGCTCGACCTCGATCACTTCAAGGAGATCAACGACTCCTTCGGGCATCCCATCGGCGACGAGATCCTCAAGATGCTCGGCCCGCGCCTGAAGAGCGTTCTCAGGAGTGCCGACGTGCTGACCCGCCTCGGCGGAGACGAATTCGGTGTCGTGCTGACCGATGCCGACGCCGACTACGCCACGACGATCGCCGAGCGGTTGACGACGCAGATCGAGCAGCCCTTCATGTTGGCCGTCGCCAGCTTGCACGTCAGCGTGAGCATCGGCATCGCCCTGGCCCCCGCGCACGGCATAGACAGCGCGGAGCTGCTCCGCTGCGCCGATATCGCCATGTACCGGGCCAAGGCAGCCGGCAACGCCTTTCAGACCTACGAGAAGCTTCTCGACGACCGCCTCGGGCACCTCCGGCTCGTCGAGGACCTTCGTGCTGTGATCGCCGCCAAGGGCCTGAAGCTCTACTACCAACCGCAGTACGAGCTGCGCACCGGGAAGGTCGTCGGAGTCGAGGCACTGCTCCGTTGGCACCACCCCACGCTCGGACTGATCTCGCCCGACGAGTTCATCCCGCTTGCCGAAGAGGCCGGCCTCATGCGGCCGCTCACGGACCTCGTGTTGGAGTTCGCCCTCGCCCAGTGTGCGACCTGGCAGGCGACCGGTCGTCATCTCTACGTCTCGGTCAACCTGTCCGCCACGAATCTGTTGGACCTCGGGCTCCCCGACCGGATCCGCTTCCTGCTCGCCCGGCACCGTCTCGGGTCCGACTCGCTCGTGCTCGAGGTCACCGAGACGACGATGATGGGCGACCGCGAGAGAGCCCAGGAAGTGATCCAGCAGCTCCGGCATCTCGGTCACGTCGTATCCGTGGACGACTTCGGGACCGGTTTCTCCTCCCTTGCCTATCTGAGCGATCTGGCGGTCAGCGAGCTCAAGATCGACCAGGCGCTCACGAGAAGACTCGCCTCGGGCGACGGGGAGCGCAACCGGGCCATCGTCCGCGCCACGATCGAGCTCGGTCACTCATTGGGCCTGAGGGTCGTGGCCGAAGGGGTCGAGAACGCGGAGACCTATGAATTGCTGGCCTCGCTCGGGTGCGATCTCGCCCAGGGGAACTTCATGTGCAGGCCGCTCCCGGCTCAACAGCTCGCCCTCGGCCCGTCTAATCATGCCGGCAGATTCAACCTGCTTGCGCCGATGCTCCCCCGTGCTCGTCGTGAGTCGGAGGTCTCCTGAGGGTCATCGGTCCGGCAGTCCGCCCGCTCGCGACCAGGGCGGCGCCCACGAAGGCGACGGCCCACCATCTCGGCGCTCGGCGACGACGTTGCGGCATGAAAGGTCGATCTTGGAGTAGCTCGGCTGAGGCTCGGCATCAAGGCACTGGTCTCGAGCGCAAACGCCTCTCCGGGCGGGTCTCCGCGCTCTGCATGCACGCCTGCCAAGCCCAGGAACGGGTTCTCCGAGGACCATCAGCGGAGACCCGGCACAGGTGCCGCCCCGGATCTCACGACGGAGCCCGGCCTTTCCGGAGCTGACCCGGCTACGACGCCGCCCACGCGAAGAGGTAGCTCCCCTCTAGGCAGAGCTCGGCGCACGAGCCACAGAGCTCATGACCCTCTCCGCGACCGGCGACGTAGTGGGCATTGCGAATGATCTCGAGGCCGTGAGGGCAATCCGACTGGTTGTGGTACCGGGGCTCGTGGTTGTCCTCTCCGCCCGCGGCGTGGAATTCGTGCACGGGTGCCATCTGCGCCTCCCGTTCGTGTCGGCACCTCCGGTCGGGCCGACTCGCAGGCACCCTAAGGCGCCTGCCTGGGAGCGCGCTGGGGGGCACATGAGAGTCTGCCCGTTTTCCTGCCGGCGCGCCCTTGGTCCACCGAGGCTCGGGCTGGCTCCGCAAACGAAACGACCCCGCTGCCGAGAGGCTGCGGGGTCGCTCCCAAGGGGGCTTTGGATCACTTGCAAAGAGTTACGGCACAATCGGCGGAGATCCGGGCTGTCCATCCCGTTCAGATCGCCAACTGCATCGTACAGAGCCACCCTGGGAACTTGCTGAGCGCCGTCTTGGAATTGGTCGTGTTGTCGGCGCCTCGCCACAGAGTGGGCCGACGTTGCCTCCACGATCGTGGAGGGGGAGACTTCGTGCATGCAGCCCGTCGGCATCCATCACGTCTCGGTCAACGTCTCGCAAGTCGGAAGGTCGATTGCCTTCTATACAGAGGTACTCGGGGGAACCGTGCGTGACGACCGTCCGAACTTCCCGTTCGACGGGGCCTGGATCGACCTCGGCGCCCAGCAGGTTCACCTCATCGCCGCCCCTCCACCTCCCAATCTGGGACAGCACTTCGCCGTCTTGGTGGACGACCTCGGCGCAGTGGTCTCGGAGCTGCGCCGCGGCTGGACTCGACGTCGCCGCGCCCGTGGTGGTCGGCTCAGACCTGCAGACCTTCATCGAAGACCCGGACGGCAACGTCATCGAGCTGCACGAGGTCGTGGCCGTCGCCTGACAGGATCCCCACCGACCGCCTCGCTCTGCGGTGTCCCCTTCGAAGCCAGCCACGAGGTCGGATCCTGAAGGCGTGATGTTGCTCGATCGCGCCTTCAGGCGGGGTTCAAGTGCCGACCGGATCGTGCCGATGAACAGGTGGTGCACGACCCTCGACTGCCTAGCGAGGGAAGCGGGGGGCCGTGCACCCCTTCGCGCGGAGCCCGAGAAGCCGGCTCGCCAAGAGCGACCAGTCGATCAGCCGGGCCACCGACGACCCGGCCCGTCGCAAGCAGCGGAGGTCCTGATGGCCTCCGCTGCTGCCTCGAGCGTCAGCTCTGCGCCCGCTCGCGTAGGGCCCGCTCGCCCACGAGCCGCAAACGGCGCCCGTCGCCCTCGACCCAGCCGAGGCTGCGCAAGGCCCGCAAACCCTTGACTATGGCTTCGCGGCTGACAGGCCGTTCCAGGACGCCAGGTCGCTCTGGCCCATGGGCAGGAGCACCTGGCGAACGCCGTCTTTCGAGGTTCCGTAGCGATCCGCGAAGGCGACAATGGCCCCGCAGAGCCGGCCGAGCGAGTCGCTGGCGCTGAATTCGAGCTGGCGACGCGACGCCGCCCGTAGTCGTTCCGCGACCAGGTGCAGCAGCTCGAGCCCGATGCGGGGGTGCTCTTCCACCACGGCCCGGAACCGGGCCATGGGCACCACGAGCAGCTCGCCCTTTTCGAGCGCGGCGGCATTCGCCGAGCGGGGAGCCCCGTCGATGGAGGAGAGCTCTCCGAGAACCGAACCGGCGTCGAGCACGTCCAAGATGACCTGGCGGCCGGAAGGTGCCCGATCCAGATCTTGACGATGCCCTTCAGCACGATCAGCACCTCATAGGCGTCGTCGCCCTCCCGGAAGAGCGTCTCGCCGCCGCGCATGGGACGGCGCCGGCCTGCTTCTACGAGCGCGGCGCGGCCCTCGTCCGTCAGCCTTTCGAGGAAGCCGACATGAGCGTCGTCCATGCAGGTGGTCTAGCCCAACCACGCCTTCCGGCGGGGCGCGCACCCCGCTTCCCGGTGTCCGGCCCGGCCGACAGGTGGGTAGGAATACCCACCGCGTCCGAGTACGGAGGCCTTGTACCAGGGGACCTTCGTGCTTACAGTGCTCCTAGGCGTAGCGATGGGAACGCCGCAGGAGGTAACGAACTTTTCATTGCGGATAGCCAAGATCGAGCAGTGACGAGCTAGAGCGGCGGCTCCCTGACCGGGAAGCTCCGCCAGGAAGCTGTAGGACTGACGACAAGCCGACAGGTCGTCGAAATGCGAGGACGGACCATCGCCGAGGCGGCGATGCCTGGTACGACAACTGACGGAGAGCATCAGAGAGCGTCGAATGCGAGGACGGGCCGAGGCCGCTTGGGCGGCGACAGGCAATCGACAGTCTCCGAGCAGTCGCTTCCGACCAGCGAGTCTTTAGCGCACAACTTGCTCAAGACACCGCCCACGGCGCCAAGACTCGCCGTGGGCGGTGTCGCTGCCTCGCCGCTAACCGGGGAACCGGCACCCCCCGAGATTCGCAGGAACCGGTGGCGCCCAAGGGGGCTAACAGCCAACTCCAAGGGTTATCACAGGATGCAGCTTCAGTATTGGGTCGCGCCCGCCACGGCCGAACCCGTGTGACGAGAAGAGCTGAGAGCATCGCCTCATGTCAGGGGTGACCACGAAGCCAGCCGATATGGCGTGGCGGGCGCGCCAAACAGGCACGAAACAGAACGGGGACGATGCAAGCTCCAAACCGTCAAGCGCGAGTCGACTTCGAAAGAGAGCCGATGACAGGTCATCCCGGCTTCTGGGTGCCCGGCGCAACCGCAGCCTTGCTTGACTATCTCGGCGCCAAACGCCCTGAGCTCCCCCGCATTCAGCTCTACTTCGAGCTGTCCGGCACGCTGGTGGCCGCAGCGGGCAAATATGACCTCATCAGCGACTGGTACATGGTCGAAGACGTGGTACGGGAGGTCGAGCTCCGCCTCGGCGAGTGCTTTGTAGCCACGCGTCCGCGAACCGCCGGCCCGGTACCTCGCCGAATGGGACCTCGAGACCAGATGATCGGCCGTTACGGCCCCGTGCGCCGCCGCCCGCCGACTGACTTCGTCCGCCGGCCCCTATCCTCGCCGCAGATGTCCGGCAACCGTCACAGGTCCTCGAGCTTCCGCCGCAACTGCGCGGCCGCGACCGGGCTGGGGCCGCCCTCGCGCTGGTGGTCACCGTCTTTCCGGGCCCGGCTGGGGCACAGACCGGGCTGAGCACGACCTCGGTCCAGCCTGTCGTCACGCCCGATGAGGTGCCAGCGATCGTGGCGGCGGACACGGCGATAAACAATCGGGCCAACGGATCGTTGTCGATAGCTCTCCAGGACAGCCACGAGGCCTGCCTGCAGCAGGTTCTGGACGACGCCACCTACCGCGGCGACCTGGCCGCAGGCTCCAACACCCTCGGCGGGTCCTTCGACCAGGTTCCCGGCCGCACCTTTGTCCCGCGCGAGACCGCCTATCCGGCCTTCTTCAGCGTGCTCGCCTCCGACCGCGCCTCTGGCCAGCCGACGACGAGCAACCTCCTCACCTACGTCAAGACCTCACCCGGCGGACGGTGGAGGCTCGCCTCGAGCAGCGAGATCCTCGGCCCGACCGCCGTGGGCGTGGCGGTGCCGGCCGCCGCGACCGATGCCAAGGGCTACGTGACGAACCTCGACCGGTCGAGGACGGACGGCCTTGTGACCGCCCCGGGCAAAGTGGCGTCAACGGGTGGCGGCCGCGTTCAGCGCCGAAGCGACCAGCGGGCGGCTCCCGCCGGGGGTCACGGCGCAGTTCGGCCCCAAGAACGTTGCCAACCCGCATACCATCGCCGCCTCCTATGGCAACCTCGGTACGGCGACAGTTCAGTACACAGTGGCCACTCCGGCTGCCGCGGCCGCCGGCGTGCCCTCGCCGGAGTGCCCCTATCCGGCCATCCGCCTCGCTGACGGCGGCGCGCTCGTGACCTTCGCCATCTTCCAGAAGGTCGTCGTGCACGTCCGAACGGGATATGCCGTTGTGCAGCCCTCCAACAGGAGCGTGCTCGGTGTGCTCGTCGCACCAGGCAGCTACACGTCCATCACCCTGCTCACCGGCGACATGGCCGTTGCCGTTGTCCCGCCGTCAGGGTCACGTGCTCCCATCGAGGTGATCGGCCAGGCCAGTGAGGGTCTCGCCGGGACCGGCGTGACGGGCTCGGGCCCGTTGGGCTCGGGCGGCTCAGGCGGACCGGCGAACGCCTCAGCGATCGCGAGAGCTGTCGACCCGGGACTCGTCGACATCAACATCACCTTGAGCTACCTGAACGGGAAGGCGGCCGGAACCGGCATGGTGCTCACCTCGAACGGCGAGGTTCTGACGAACAACCATGTCATCGAGGGCGCAACCTCGATCAGCGTCACGGACGTGGGCAACGGAAACACCTATGGCGCCAAGGTCGTGGGCTATGACCGCACAGGCGACATAGCCGTCCTGCAGCTCGAGAAGGCCTCGGGGCTCAAGAAGGTGAGCCTCGGGAGCTCGACGACTGTCCGCACCGGGGAGGCGGTCGAAGGGATCGGCAACGCCGGGGGGACCGGCGGCGCTCCCAGCTATGCCGGCGGAGCCGTTGTCGCCCTCAACCAGTCCATCACCGCGAGCGACCAAGGCACCGGGACATCCGAGCAGCTGACCGGCTTGATCGAGACCAACGCCAACATCCAGCCGGGCGACTCCGGCGGCCCGCTCGTGAACGGCGGCGGGAAGGTTGTCGGCATGGACACGGCGGCCTCGGCCGGTTACTCCTTCGGGCAGGGCGGGGCCTTGACCCAGGGATACTCGATACCGATCAATACGGCACTGAAGATCGCAGGGGAGATCACCGCCGGCCACGCCTCTGCAGCCGTGCACATCGGCCCGACGGCCTTCCTCGGCGTGAATGTCGCGTTCCCCGGCACCGGTGGTCCGAGCGGCGCGGTGATCCGGTCGGTCGTGGCTTCCTCGCCGGCCTCGCGGGCCGGCCTTGTCCCGGGGGACACGATCACATCGCTCGCGGGCCGTGCGGTGAGCTCGCCCGACGCGCTCACGACCATCATCGAGAGTGAGAAGCCGGGTGCCTCCGTCAGGCTCGGCTACGTCAGTGCGTCCGGCTCGAAGCGGAGCGTGACCGTACGGCTGTCGGCAGGACCGCCCCAGTAAGCGGTCCCGCCGAAAGAAATGTGGTGCACGACCCCCGACTACCTAGCGAGGGAAGCGGGGGGGCCGTGCACCTCGTCGCCCTCGAAGAGCGGCTAACGCCGCTTTCTGGGGCGTCGAGGTAGCGGGCAAGAACGCGTCGGCCCGAGTCAGCCTCGATGCCTTGCCCGGGAGTGGCTCATGGCTTCTGCCGGCCAAGAAACTCAAAGCCGGGTCGTAGCCGCCAAAGGTCTCATCCTGCCGGATAGCCGCCCGTCTGAGGTGTCGAGGCGGTACCAGGTGCCGTCCCGGAAGCCTGACAGGCACTGGAGGCGACGTCCGTGTCGACGGAGTAGTAGGTGCCGGTGCTGAGGCCGCCCCATACCGTCGAGCTCGGCGCCTTGAGGTCGATGAGGTACCAACAGTCCTTGCTGCCCGGTGAGTAGGAGGCCATGACGACCGAGGTGCTGTTGTCGGTCCACAGCGAGATGACGTTCACCGCGGCTAGAAGGACCCGATACGAAGGTCATGCCGTTGTCCTGCCCTGATATGGCCGATACTCCTCCCCCCACGCCTCCGAGGCCGCTCGAGAGTCCCCCGGCGGCGATGTTGGAGTAGGTCTGGTTTGCCTGGGTGTAGTACCCGGTGGACGCGGTGTTCGCCGTCTGCAGATTCGACTGTGCCGCAGTGTTGTTGGCGTCCTTGGTCGTCGAGAGGAACGTCGGGATCGCGATCGCGAGCAGGACGCCGATGACAAGAAGCACCACCAGCAGCTCGATGAGCGTGAAGCCCTCGTCCTCCCCCTGTCGTCGGAGGCACCGCCTAGGGAGCCTCGCCTCGATGTGCATGTCGCCTTGCCTCCTACTGTTCAATGAATATGCCGCTGCTCAATCAATATGCCGCTGCCCAGCCAACTCAGCGCCTGTGCCGCGTGTTCTCGCCTCGATCGTTGCTCCCGCTTTTGCCAGGGGAACCGGGCACAATCGTCAGCGCACGACTGCGAGCTTCCGCAGTGGAGAGCGTCCGGTCCTCGCAACCCAGGACGCTCCCCACTGCGGGTGATCGGAAGTGCGTTCGGGCAGGAAGGGCCGCCACCAGGCACTCCATTGATCGAATCGTCGGCGACGCGAACAGGACTGGTCGCCGAGCCGCCATGACACGTTGCCTCACGGCAGAAGTCGTTGTTGCAGACGAAGACTTGCGCGACGCGCCCGGGAGGTGGAGGTGGGTGAAGCCGCGAGGTGGTTCGCTCGCGCGGACGACATGGTTCTCGGCGGGACCCGCCGAAGAGCCATCGGGGGCCTTCTGCTGTAGCTGGAGCCTTTCCACCAGTTCCCTCGCTTCGCTGGCAGGTATGTAGTACCGCTGCTGCCGAACGAGGACGGTTTCGCTACTAGCTCCAGCCAGTCCAAGCGACCACAATGAGAACTGGCAATCAATGCTTCCCTCGCGTTTGAAACTTGTACAACTATGCCGCGGACTTGTCAACCGACGAGCCTGAATGCGGCTGCCTTCTCCGTCGAACCACACGGGCAATGCCCCTCGAGCTTCGGTGTGACGGACCGATACGAATCAGCGTCCTCGAGGTTTCAGGGAGTCGACCAGTGCCCCCGCACATTGCGTGAGCAGTTCAACGCCACCTGCGGGCGTCTCGCGGCTTCGGCTGACATTGACCCTATTGTTCAAGGTCTTTCTTCGGGCCTACCGCCCAGGTGTGGTGGCCGCCGGCCAGTGCGCCCGCGACGGACTGTCCCGCAAGGACGCGATGCGATGGACCTCGCGACGTGGCAACTGCCACTTTGTGGGACATGTCGACGAGAGCATCCACGACTTGCGAGGCGGGCTCAAAGAAGCTGCCTGGGGCCCTCGCATATCCCACCGCTTTAGGTGATTGCATCACCACTATACGTGGCCCACCAGCAATCAGGCCCTCGCCCGGGCGCAACTGCCCGATCCGGCGCGACCGACGGCACGGACGGCTGCACCGCCCCTGCGGCAAGACTGCCCCGAACCCTCACCGGGAGACGGGACGGACTGCCGGCGGGCGACACGGCCCGGAGCCCAGCCCCCGCGCGTGTCAGAGCGACTGCCTTAAGAGGATTCAGAATTCTACCTCTGCGCCCCGAATTGCTCAAAGCCGATCGGATTTCTCAGCTCTGGGCACCAGGGGCTAGAAAGAGGTCAGAGCTCTGCTAGCCAAGGAGGCAGCGTGGACGTCCGCGAATGGGTATGCGTCGACGGGAACGAGGCCGCCGCCCGTGTCGCCTACGCCCTGTCCGAAGTGATCGCCATCTACCCGATCACCCCTGCCTCGCCCATGGGCGAGCACGCCGACGACTGGGCGACGGCACGCAAGGAGAACCTCTGGGGCCAGGTGCCCGACGTGATCGAGATGCAGTCCGAGGCCGGCGCCGCCGGCACGTTCCACGGCGCCTTGCAAAAGGGAGCTCTCGCCACCACCTTCACGGCCTCCCAGGGGCTCTTGTTGATGGTGCCCAACATGTTCAAGATCGCCGGCGAGCTGACCCCGGCGGTCATGCACGTGGCGGCGCGCACCCTCGCCACGCACGCCCTCTCCATCTTCGGGGACCACTCCGACGTCATGCACGCCCGCACGACGGGCTGGGCGATGCTGGCGGCGAGCACGGTGCAGGAGGCGCACGACTTCGCCCTCGTCTCCCATGCGGCCACCTTGCGCGCCCGGGTGCCCTTCCTCCACTTCTTCGACGGCTTCCGGACCTCGCACGAGCTGGCCAAGATCGCCGTGCTCTCCGCGGACGACATCGCGGCGCTCATCGACAACGAGGCGCTCATCGACTTCCGCCTCCGCGGGATGAACCCGGACAGCCCGGACGTGCGCGGCACCGCGGAGAACCCGGACGTCTTCTTCCAGGCCCGCGAGGCCTGCAACCCCTATCACCTCGCCGTGCCGGGCATCGTGCAAGAGACGATGGACGTGTTCGCGGAACGCACCGGGCGCTCCTACAGCCTCGTCGAGTACCGCGGCGCCCCCGACGCGGAGCGTGTCGTCGTGATCATGGGTTCGGGGGCCGGGGCCGCCCGCGAGGCGGTGGACGCCCTCGTCGATGCCGGCGAGCGCGTCGGCATGCTGACCGTCCGCCTCTACAGGCCCTTCCCGGCCGAGCAGCTGGTCGCCGCCCTCCCGCCGAGCGTGCGCTCGATCGCCGTGCTCGACCGCACCAAGGAGCCGGGAGCAGTCGGCGAACCTCTCTACCTGGACGTCCGCGCCGCGATCGACGAGGCGATGGACGCACAGGAGCCGGCCTTCGCCGCCATGCCGCGCGTCATCGGCGGACGATACGGCCTCTCCTCCAAGGAATTCACGCCCGCCATGGCCAAGGCTGTCCTCGACGAGCTGAAGGCGGACCGCCCCAAGCGCCACTTCACCGTCGGCATCTACGACGACGTGACCTCGCTCAGCCTGAGCTGGGACCGCGACTTCCGGCCGCTGCGGGCCGACTCGGAAGTCCAGGCCGTCTTCTATGGCCTCGGGTCCGACGGCACCGTCGGGGCGAACAAGAACAGCGCCAAGATCATCGTGGACGCCACCGATGACTTCGTGCAGGGCTATTTCGTCTACGACTCGAAGAAGTCCGGGGCCATGACGGCATCCCACCTGCGTTTCGGGCCCGAGCAGATCCACTCGACCTATCTGATCACCGACGCCGACTTCGTGGCCTGCCACCAGTTCGGCCTCCTCAACCGCGTCGACATCCTCGAGGTCGCCCGCGACGGGGCGACCTTCCTGCTCAACAGCCCCTACGGGCCCGACGAGATATGGGACCACCTGCCCGGCAAGGTGCAGCGCCAGATCCAGGACAAGCACATCCGGCTCTGGGTGATCGATGCCCTGAAGATCGCCAACGAGGCGCAGATGGGCAACCGGATCAATACCGTGATGCAGCCGTGTTTCTTCGCCCTGTCGGGCGTGCTGCCGGCAGAGGTGGCCACGGCCGAGATCAAGGCGTCCGTCGAGAAGGCCTACGGCAAGCGGGGCCGCACCATCGTCGAGCGCAACTTCGCCGCCATCGACGCCGCCCTTGCCAACCTCGCCGAGGTCACCATCCCCGAGACCCTCTCCGAGGGCGGCTCGATCGGGGTCCCGGTGCCCGCCTCGGCGCCGGACTTCGTCCGCCACGTGACCTCGATGATCATGGACGGCCAAGGCGACCTCCTCCCCGTCTCCGCCCTCCCCGCCGACGGCCGCTTCCCCTCGGGCACGACCCGCTACGAGAAACGGGACATCGCGGCAGAGATGCCCATCTGGGACCCGGAGATCTGCATCGACTGCGGCAAGTGCGCCATCGTGTGCCCGCACGCGGTCATCCGCATGAAGGTCTACCCGCCCGAGGCTCTGCGCGGGGCTCCTGAGGGCTTCTTGTCGAAGTCCTTCCGGTCCAAGGACCTCGCCGGCCACATGATGACGATCCAGGTCGCCCCCGACGACTGCACCGGTTGCGGAGTCTGCGTGGACGTCTGCCCGGCGAAGTCGAAGACCGAGGCCAGGCACAAGTCCATCAACATGGAGTCCGCCCTCGAGCACCGCGAGAGGCTCCGCAGCCATTGGGACTTCTTCTTGGACATCCCCGAGCTCGACCGGTCCGCCCTGCCGCAGGACTCGGTGAAGGGCAGCCAGACCCTGCTGCCGCTCTTCGAGTTCTCCGGCGCCTGCGCCGGCTGCGGCGAGACGCCGTACCTGAAGCTCGCCAGCCAGCTCTTCGGCGACCGCATGCTCGTGGCCAACGCCACCGGCTGCTCGTCGATCTACGGCGGCAACCTGCCGACGACCCCGTGGACGACCAACGCCGAAGGGCGCGGCCCGGCCTGGAGCAACTCGCTGTTCGAGGACAACGCCGAGTTCGGCCTCGGCATCCGGCTCGGTCTCGAGGCCCAGCAGGCCCGGGCGCGGGGCCTGCTGCTCTCGCTCGCTCCCGAGGTCGGCCCTGAGCTCGCCGCCTCCATCCTCGAAGCCGTACAGGGCGACGAGCAAGCGGTGTTCGCGCAGCGGGCCCGCGTGGCCGCGCTCGACGAGGTGCTGAGCCGGCTGGTCGAAGCGGCCGACGGCCCGACGAAGATGGCGGCCAGGCACCTGCAGGCCGTCACGAGCGCGCTTGTCCGAAAGAGCGTCTGGATCTTCGGCGGGGACGGCTGGGCCTACGACATCGGCTTCGGCGGCCTCGACCACGTCCTCTCGTCGGGACGCGACGTCAACATCCTCGTGCTCGACACCGAGGTGTACTCGAACACCGGCGGCCAGGCCTCCAAGTCCACCCAACGCGGTGCGATGGCCAAGTTCGCCGCCGCCGGCAAGGAGTCGGCCAAGAAGGACCTCGGGGCCGTGGCCCGCTCCTACGGGAACGTCTACGTCGCCCAGATCTCCATGGGCGCCAACGACACCCAGGCGACGAAGGCCTTCCTGGAAGCCGAGGCCTACCCGGGCACATCGCTCATCATCGCCTACTCGACCTGCATCGCCCATGGCATCGACATGGAGAAGTCGATGACGCACCAGAAGGACGCCGTGCGCTCGGGCTACTGGCCCCTGTACCGCTTCCACCCGTCCAAGGCCGAGGAGGGCCAGCCCTTCCAGCTCGACTCGAAGGCGCCGTCGATCCCGCTCGCCGAGTTCGTCGCCACGGAGGCCCGTTATGCCACCTTGGCCCGCACGCATCCGCAGCACGCGGCCAAGCTGCAGGCCCTGGCGCAAAAGGACGTGACAGAACGGTGGCGCTACTACGAGCAGCTGGCCGCGGTGCACCGCACGGTGCCCGAGGCCGACGACCCGGGCCCTGAGGTCGAGTCCGATGCCGGTTACCGCTACGAGGAGGAGGTCCAATAATGGCCGGGGCTGACGAAGTTGACCTCAGGACCACCTATCTCGGTCTCGAGCTGTCCTCGCCGATCGTCGCCTCGGCGAGCCCCCTCACCGCGCGACGTCGACGGGTCGAAGGCCCTTGCCGACGCCGGCGTGGGCGCCATCGTGCTGCCCTCGTTGTTCGAGGAGGAGATCGTCGCCGAGGAGGTCGGCCTGACCGGCGCCCTCGAGGCGGGCAGCGGGCATTTCGCCGAAGCCCTCGACTACTTCCCGGCCGTCGACCACTTCACGAGCGCCCTCGACCGTTACCTCGAGCTCCTCGAGCACACGAAGAAGGCAGTGGAGGTGCCGGTGATCGCCAGCTTGAACGCCTCCTCGACGGGCGGCTGGGTCCGCTACGCGCACCTTCTCGCAGAGGCGGGCGCCGACGCGCTCGAGCTCAACGTCTACCGGGTGCCCACCGACCCCAGGCTCAACGCCACGCAGGTGGAGGAGCTGGACCTCGCCCTCATCGCCAACGTCTGCGAAGCCGTCTCGCTGCCCGTGGCCGCCAAGCTCTCCCCCTACTACTCGGCCATGGCGCACTTCGCCGCCAAGGTCGTGGGTGCCGGCGCGAAGGGCCTTGTCCTCTTCAACCGCTTCTACCAGCCCGACTTGGACCTCGAGTCGATGGACGTGGTGCCCCGGGTGGAGATGTCGCGCACCTGGGAGCTCCGCCTGCCCTTGCGCTGGATCGCCATCTTGCGCCCGCAGCTCGGGCGCGGGCCGTCCCTCGCCGCCACCTCCGGGGTCTACTCGGGCTACGACGTCGTGAAGGCGATCGCCGTCGGCGCCGACGTGGCGATGATGACCTCGGCCCTGTTGCAGCTGGGCGCCGACCACGTCCGCTCCGTCGAGGCCGAGTTGCGCTCCTGGCTGGCGGACCACGAGTACGTGTCCTCTTCGGAGCTTCGCGGCTCGGTGTCACAGGCGACCGGCTCGGACGCGGGCGAGTTCGAGCGGGCTAACTACGTCAAGGTGTTGCATTCCTGGACCAGTGCTGACAATTTCGCGGTGCCCGGGCTCGACTAGAGCCCGCGGTTGTCCAGGGGCAGCCGGCAGTCGTGTCGGGGGCCCGCTGTGGTGTCGGGGAGGTCGGTATGGAACAACTGAGCCGTAGCTCGACGCGCGTCGCCGACGAGCTCACCCGTCTCGGCGTCGACCACGACGTGCGGCACATGCCCGACAGCACGAGGACGGCCCCGGAGGCTGCAGCGGCCGTCGCCTGCGACGTCGCCCAGATCGTCAAGTCGCTGATCTTCCGTGCGGTCGACGCAGACGCGGCCATCCTCGTCCTCGTCTCCGGGGCTGACCGGGTGGACGAGTCCCGCCTCGCCGCCGCCGTCGGCGACCAGGTGGAGCGCGCCACGGCGGACTTCGTCCGAGCCCGCACGGGCTTTGCCATCGGCGGGGTGCCGCCCCTCGGCCACACCGGGCCGGTCGCGACCTACATCGACGAGAAACTGTTGGGCTACGACCTCGTGTGGGCGGCCGCGGGCACACCCAACGCCGTCTTCTCGATCAAGCCCGGTGACCTTGCCCGCATCACCTCGGCCGAGGTCGTGGCAGTCGCCGCCGGCTGAGGCGCCGGGAGCTAAGCGGGAGGCTGGCGGTAGTCCGGACCGGTGGCACGGGTACCGACGCGCCGCGGGCGCCGGCGGCGAGCCGCCCCGTCGCCGAAGATGGCGATGTGGGGCGAGACCCAGGCCGCGAAGGCATCCGCGGTGACCGGGTCGCCCTCGTCGGCGCCATCGGCTCCGCTCGTGGCAGAGGCGTCGGCGGGCTCGCCGATGCCAGCCTTCACCCGCAGCCACTCCTCCGATCTCCCGGCGACGAAGATCCGGTAGCTGCACCCGTCCATCTGGAACTCCCAGGGTCGGCCGTAGTCGGTTTTGCGGAGCGACTTGAGGGCGCTCACGAGACGCGTCTCCAGCCGGTCGAACGACCCGTCCGGATCGACGACCTCCCAAGGCCCGCAGGTCTGGGACGTGACGTTGGCGAGCTCCTCGGACAGGTGGTTCAACAACGCCCAACGGGCGTCGGTCCACTCGCCGTTCAAGACCATGCCGCTGCCCTCGTCCAGGCTCGGGTAATACGGCTCGCCGTCCCACAACGAATCGTCGCGGACCTCGGCCAACCATGTCCCCGTCAGAGTCTTCGTCATGATTTCGCAATCTCCCTGTCGTTGATTCGTAGTGTACGCCCGAGACGCGGTTCGCGGAAGACGCACGCGGGTCGACCGGCCGAAGCCCGCGTGGTAGGACACGTCTGTGACCGACCCGAGAGATCCAGCGCCTCCCCCCGCCCGTCCCGAGGACCGGCCCACGCCCGGGCTCGGCTTCGACTCCGCCTACCTCGGCCACCCGCCCTGGGACATCGGCACCCCCCAGCCGGCCATCGCCGTGCTCGCCGCGGGGGGTGCTTTCGGGCACAGGGTGCTCGACGCCGGCTGCGGCACCGGTGAGCACGCCCTCCTCGCTGCCGAACGGGGCTGTGAGGCCGCCGGGCTCGACGCCTCGCCGAGAGCCATCGACCTCGCGAGAAAGAAGGCGGCGGCGCGGGCGTTGGCGGTTCGCTTCCTGGTGTGGGACGCCCTCGAGCTCGGATCCCTCGGGGAGCAGTTCGACACGGTCATCGACTCGGGCCTGTTCCACGTGTTCGACGACCCTTCGCGGGCGCGTTACGTGGACGGCCTTCGGCAGATCACCCTCCCGGGCGGGAACGTCCTGCTGCTCTGCTTCAGCGACCGCGTGCCGGGTGACTTCGGGCCGAGGCGGGTAAGAAGAGCCGAGCTCGAGGCGAGCTTCGCCGAGGGATGGCCGCGTCGACTCGATCGAGGAGGTCGCCATGTCGAGTCACCTTCGCCCCGGAACACGTTCCCGCCTGGCTCGCGGTGATGACCCGGGTCGTCGAGGCGGCCCGGCTTAGGCACATCGCCTGTGGCGGTCCGCCTGTCGGCCGTCACCGTCGCGACGATCGCGGTCATGTCGCATCGCCCCTGGGAGAGCCATTGGCACAAGCACCCGGCTGTCCGGTCCGGCGACCAGCTGTCCCGGGGTGAGCGGGCGGCCGACCGCATGCGCAACATCATGGGGTCCTGGCCCTTCGTGTTCGGTTTCTTCGGGGTGATGATCGCTTGGGCGATCATCAACACGCTCCTGTTCGAGCACGTCCTGCACCACAAGGCGTTCGACCCTTACCCGTACATATTGCTGAACCTCTTCTTGTCGATGCTCGCCGGCGTGCAGGCCGCAGCCCTCCTGATCGCCGCCAAGCGGGCTGACGCGATCTCCTCGGAGGTGGCGCTGCACACGGCGAACAACACCGACGACATCAAGACGCTCATCCAGGAGAACACCGAGCTGACGGCGCGGGTGAAGGAGGCCACCGACCTTCTCGACGAGATCCATCTCCACGTGGCGAACATCGGCAGGAAGATCGGTGCCGACATGGGCAATTTCCCGCCAGGTGAGGCCCCGCCCGCAAAGATCCGAGACGGTGGCGACGGCCGGGCCACCGGTGAGTGACCAGCGAAAGCCCCGAGGATGTCGTCGACGACACCCATGACAGTCGTTTCGAGCTGGGGCCTGAAGGCGAGTCGGGCTCGCTCGCCTACCGGTTGAACGGCAACCGCCTGGTCCTCATACACACCGAGGTGCCCGAGACACTCCATGGTCGCGGCTTGGGCGGCCGACTCGTCCGCGCCGCGGTCGAGCGTGCCGCCAGAGAGTCAATGACCCTCGTGCCGCTTTGCCCCTACGCCGCGAGTGGCTGATCGCTCACCCGGATGCGGCCACGACCGTCGAGATCGACTGGAACCCCCCGCAGGCTTGACGAGTTGCCTGGCTCAGGTGATGTCGGAGCGAAGGGTCGTGAAGGTGCCCACGAAGGCGAGGGCGATGCCGTAGACGAGGAGCATGATGGCTCCGCCCCACCAGGGCAGGAGGGGGTTGTTGCCCCGCAAGGTGGTCCGGGTGGCGTCCTCGAGCGCCGTCGCCGCCTGACCCGGAAGGTACTCGCCGATGGTCGGCCAGATGGCCCCGACGATCGTCTCCACGACGAGGGTGAAGATGAGCCCGACGACGATGGCGACGATCTGGTTCTTCAACAGGGCGCCGAGACCGAGGCCGTAGATGGCGAACAGTCCGGTGCCGAGCACCACGCCCGGGGCGATCTGCGACCAGTTGTGCCACATGTCGTGCACGTTGGCGACGAAGTAGTGGTGGGCGATCGGCTGGGTTGCGCAGACGGCCTGCGACATGCCCTGGCTGACACCGCCGAGCGACAGGCAGGAATGCACCTTGAGGGCGACGAGGATGTAGCCGAGGAGGAGCCCGGCGAGCATCGTGAGCACGCCCATGACGAGGCCTGCCCCGAAACCGATGCCGAGCTTGGCCGTCACGACCCGGCCGCGACGCGGCTCGGCGAGGAATGTCGGGGTGACGGTCTTGTGCCGGTATTCGCCTGTGATGATGAGCACGCCGAGGACGAGAGCCAGCAGCCTGGCGTTGTCGAGCACAGAGAAGATGTTGACGAACCACTGCGACGAGCCGTGAGGCACGATGCCGGCCTCGCCACCGCGGCGGCCGCCCGGGGCGTAGGCGAGGCCGAAGCCGAAGGCGAGGTCGATCACGACGACGATCCCGAAGACCACGTAGGTCGACCAGATCGTCCAGAGCTTGCGGACCTCGGCCCGAAGGAGATGGGTCACGGACGCTCCTGCCTCGGGGCGCCCGTGGGGGGCGGCCACGCGGCCGCGCCAGGCGGTGGGGCGGCGCGCGCCGGCGGTGGGCGAGCCCGCCGCCAGGGCGGCGGCGGCCGCGCCTTGGTCGAACCGGCGGTAGTCCCCCATCGGGGCGGCAGGCTGTCCCGCCATGGCCGGCTCCCCGCCCGTGAGCGAGAAGAAGAGGGACTCGAGCGACTCGGTCGAAGACACCATCTCGTAGACATGGATGCGGTTGTCGACCATGACGGGCGCCACCTGCTCGGGCGTGGCCCCGTCGGCAACGACGTAACCGTCGCGGAGCGCCGCCGGGATGTTCGCCGCCTGCAGCGCCTGGACCAGGCTGTCGGCATCGGGCGTACGCACGCGGACGGCCCGCGCCGAGCCGGCGAGAAGGTCGACCAGCCTGCCCTGGGCGGCGAGGCGCCCGGCGGTGAGCACGATGACGTCGTCCACGATCAGCTGTGCCTCCGACAGCAGGTGCGAGGACACGATGACGATGCGGCCTCCGCCCGAACCCGCCACTGTCTCGGTGGCGTAGAACCTGAGGAAGTCCCGGAGCCACGCGATGCCCTGCGGGTCGAGGCCGTTGGCAGGCTCGTCCAGGACGAGGATGTCGGGCTTGCCCAACAGCGCCCGGGCCAGTTCGAGGCGCTGACGCATCCCCATCGAGAAGCCCCCGACCTTTCGGTCCCCGGCTTCTGACAGACCCACGAGCTCGAGGCACTCCTCGACCCTCGCAAAGGGGATGGCCGCCATCGTCGCCACGACCTTCAGGTGCTGGCGGGCGGTGCGGGCGGGGTGGAAGCCCGACGCCTCGAGGACCGCGCCGATGCGTTTCGTCGGTTCAGGCAGGTCCCGGTAGCGGTGGCCGTCGACGAGCACGGTGCCCGAGGTCGGGGTGACCAGGCCGAGCAGCATGCGCAAGGTCGTGGTCTTCCCGGCTCCGTTCGGACCGAGGAAACCGGTCACTCCGCCCGGGATGGCGTCGAAGTCGAGGTGGTCGACCGCCACGACTGCCGCGCCGAAACGTTTGGTCAGTCCTCGAGCTTGGATTGTCGCCATAGGCGGCCCAGCCTCCGTCGGGCCCGGTTGGGCTCCTGCGCTCGGCAGCCCGGGGCGACCTTAGTTCCAGAGCCGAGGCGTCGTCCGATCCACGGCGACCGACGGGCTCGAACCGGACGGGTCGGCCACCGCCTCGGGCAGTCCTCGGCGGCGCTCGCTTGCTCTTCGGTAGCCCGCCCGTTACGGTAGCCGGATGGTTACCAATCGGGGCGGTGCCGGCGAGGTCCGGCGCGGCGCGTCCGGTCGGGCGCCTGAGACCCGATGGCCACTGCGCAAACCGCGGGAGACCCCTTCGAGGCCCTCGGGGACGCCACACGCCGGGAGATACTCCGCCTGCTGAGCACGGGCGACAAGCCGGTGCACGAGATAGCCGCCGCCCTGCCGATCAGCCGGCCGGCGGTGTCGCGTCATCTGCGCCTGCTGAAGAACGCCGGCATGGTCGCGGAGCGAGCCGAGGGGACCCGCCGGATCTACCACCTCGAAGAGGACGGGATACGGGCGGTGCAGGTGTACCTGGAGGGGGTGTGGGGCCAGGCGGCGGACCGGTTCCGTCTTGTGGCCGAGAACACCGACAGGGCTCGCCGGCCGTGACCTCCCCGCTGCGGATCACCTTCGAGGTGGCGTGCCCGGCCGAGCACGCATTTGCCGTCTGGACTTCGCGGATCGGGACATGGTGGCCGAAGGACCACACCGTCACCGGCGAGGCCGACCTGACCGTCGTGCTCGAAGGTGAGGTCGGCGGGCGGATCTTCGAACGCACGAGAGGCGGAGTCGAGCACGACTGGGGCGCGGTCACCGTCTGGGACCCGCCCGCCACCTTGGGCTACTCGTGGCATCTCGGCCGCGACAGGGACGACGCCACCCACGTCGAGGTCCGTTTCGTCGCAGAGGGCGAGGCGACGACGCGGATCGAGATCGAGCACCGCGGCTGGGAGCGCCTCGGGGAATCGGCGACGGTTTGGCGGGACCGCAACCGCATCGGCTGGGAGACAATGCTGCCTCATCTCGTGGCAGCGATCGAGCAAGGGGAGAACTGATGGCTGCAGGCACAAGGACTGACCCGTGGGTCCTCGAGACCCCGCCGGGCAGCTCCGAGTACACCATGTACAAGGACGAGGACGCGACGCCGCCCGTGCTGGTCTGCCAGGTGGGCTCGACGACGTTGAAGTACGACCTGCGGGCCATCGAGGACCTCCATGCCTGGCTGCTGGAGCAGGACGGCTGGGTCCCCCTCGGCGCCGCGGACGAGAAGAAGCCGGCCGCAGAAGGCACGGTCGAGGCTTGGGGGCGGTCGCCCGACAACCCAGTCCGCGGCTGGTACGGGCTGCGCAACGGATATCGCGGCCGGTTCGCAATGTACCTCCCGCCTCTGCTCGAGAATCTGGGACTGGCCGAGGTGACCCACGAGCCCCGCAACAACCGCATGCGGGCCATCGGTCGCTGAACCAAGCCAACAGGACACCAACCAGGAGGGGTTGCCCAATGAGCCGCGCCACCATCGTGCGCTACACCACCCGGCCAGAAAGTGCCGACGAGAACGAGCGGCTCATAAGGGCCGTCTTCGCCCAGCTGGCCGAGCAGAGGCCGGCCGGCCTTCGCTACAGCTCCATCCGCCTCGAGGACGGGGTCAGTTTCTTGCACGTCGCCGTCACCGTCACCGACGACAACCCCCTCGTGAAGCTGCCCGCCTTCCAGGAGTTCGTGTCGGGCATCGCCGCGCGCTTGGTGGAGGGCCCGGCCACTGCCAGCGGGACGGTCGTAGGGAGCTACCAGGCGAGCCCCTGACAGCTGCTGTGTTG
Organism: uncultured Acidimicrobiaceae bacterium; assembly: GCA_963804265.1. Taxonomy (GTDB): domain Bacteria; phylum Actinomycetota; class Acidimicrobiia; order Acidimicrobiales; family Bog-793; genus Fen-455. The sequence continues at coordinate 30,581 of CAWDPZ010000054.1, read as the reverse complement.
CTCACTCATGAGTGAAGCCAGTGCAACCAGTGAGCAATATGAGCAATGTGAGCAAACGGTCAACCGTCACAGGACGGCTCGGCACGGAGGACGCTCAAGTCCAGAATCTGCGGGCCGATAACGCCAGGGAGGGATCGGCTCGGGCGGTTCAGCGCGGGCGTCCGACCCTCTGGTTCCATGGACCGTCTCAGCGAGGGAGGCAGAAGTGTTGAAGAGATTGCACCTGCGAACAGTCGTCTTTGTGGCCGGAGTCGTATCCTCGGCTCGAGCGTGGCCGCGTCGGCGGCCCCCGCCAACCGGGGCGGCCAGAGGCATCACGGCGGTGCGGTCGTGACCTCCGTCAACGGCGTCTCGACCGCCGGCACGTGCGGCGCCGCCGCGACGGCAGGCACGTTCACTGTCGTCGGCAGGCACCTTCAGATCATCAGCGTCGACGTCGCGACCACGACGACATTCACCGACGCCTCTGACCCGAGCCCGTCGTTCGCCGACGTGTGCGTGGGCAACTACGTGAAAGCCCTCGGCAGCTACTCCGCCGGCACCTTGACGGCCACCTCCGTCGCGGTGCTTCCCCCGAACACCGGCCGGGTCAAGGGAGTCGTCACCTCCGTGAACGGCGTCTCCACTGCGGGAACATGCGGCGTCGCCGCGACCGCGGGCACGTTCACGGTCGTCGGCAGGCACCTTCACATCATCCCGGTCAGCGTGGCTACGACGACGACGTTCACCGACGCCGCCGACACGAGCCCGTCGTTCCTCGACATCTGCGTCGGCACAGACGTCGAGGCGCTCGGCATGTTCTCCACAGGCACGTTCGCGGCGACCTCGGTCGAGGTCGTGCCGCCAAAGAGCGACGAGCTGAAGGGAGTCGTCACCTCGGTCAACGGCGTGTCGACCGCCGGTACCTGCGGCGTCTCCGGTGCCACGGGCGCCTTCACTCTCGTGCCCCGGCACCACCCGGTCATCGTGACCGTAGACGTCACCTCGGCAACGACCTTCACCGACAGCGCAGATCCGTCGCCCTCCTTCGCCGACATCTGCGTCGGCGCCAAGCTCGAGGCTCTCGGCACCCTGTCGACAAGCCTTCTCACCGCCGAGCAGCTCGTGATCGAGCCGCCTCACTCCGACGGGGTCGAGGGTATCGTCACCTCGGTCAACGGCGTCTCGACAGCAGGCACCTGTGGCGTCTCGGGCGGCACGGGCGCCTTCACCCTCGTGCCCCTGCGTCACTCGCTCATCTTGACGGTCGACGTCACCTCGGCGACGACCTTCACCGACAGCGCAGACCCCTCGCCGTCGTTCCTCGACATCTGCGTCGGCACCAATGTCGGGGCGGAGGGCACCTTCTCCGCAGGCACCTTCACGGCGGCGTCGCGTCACGGTGCTACCCGCCTCTTCAGGGCACGACGGGCACGGCGGCCACCACCATCACCATCACCACGGGCGGCACTGACCAATCGCCGGTGCGGCACCCGGTAGCTCAGTCGCCCTCGCGGGAGGCGACGAACACGGGTATCGCGCGCGTGGTCTTCTCCTGATAGTCGGCATATGACGGGTAGGCGGCCACGGAGCGCTCCCACCAGGCCGCCTTCTCGTCGCCCGTCACCTCTCGGACGACGGCGTCGAACGGCTCGGCGCCGTCCTGGATCACGACGTGCGGGTCCGCGACCAGGTTGTAGTACCAGACCGGGTGCTCGGGAGCGCCTCCTTTGGAGGCGACCAGGGCGTACTCGCCATCGTGCTCGACCCGCATGAGGGCGATCTTGCGGACCGACCCGCTCTTGTTGCCTCGCATGGTGACGACGATGACAGGAAGGCCGGTGTCGCGCAGGGTGTTCGCGCGCTGGCCGCCGGAGGCCTCGTAGGCGGCAACCTGGTCTCTCACCCATTGCGACGAGCTGGGTTCGTACTTTCCTTCGATTGGCATGGTCCTGACCTTAGGAGACCGCCTCACCCCGGCAATCCGTGCGGGGCGACCCCGCTCGTCAGATGGGGCGGGCCAGCGTCCCCGCGTAGTCGGGGACGTAGCGGTAGCGGTCCCGTGGGGGCCGCCTGTAGTCGCCGACCGGGGGTCGCGGGCCGAACTTGAGCTTGGGCGTCGGCGCGGCTCGTAGGGGACGATCGAGAGGAGGTGGGCGATGCAGTTGAGCCTGGCCCGGCGCTTGTCGTCGGCCTCGACCTCGTACCAGGGCGAGTCGGGCAGGTCGCAGTGGGCGAACATCTCGTCCTTCGCCTTGGAGTACTGCACCCAGCGTTTGCGGCCCTCGAGGTCCATGTCGCTCAGCTTCCAGCGCTTGAGCGGGTCGTCGAGGCGATCCTTGAACCTGCGCTCCTGCTCGGCGTCGCTCACGGAGAACCAGTACTTGACCAGCATGATCCCGTCGTCGATGAGCATCCGCTCGAAGGCCGGGCACTGGCGGAAGAAGCGGTGGTACTCCTCCTCGGTGCAAAAACCCATCACCCGCTCGACCCCGGCCCTGTTGTACCAACTGCGGTCGAACAGGACGATCTCGCCGCCCGCGGGCAGGTGGGAGATGTAGCGCTGGAAGTACCACTCGGTCTTCTCACGGTCGCTCGGGGCCGGCAGGGCGGCGATGCGGCACCAGCGAGGATTGAGGTGCTCGGTGATCCGCTTGATCACCCCGCCCTTGCCCGCCGCGTCGCGGCCCTCCACGACGATCACCAGGCGCTTCTCCTCGTCCCGGATCCACTGGTGCATGCTCACCAGCTCCGATTGCAGCCGGAGGAGAGCTTTGTCGTAAACGTCCTTGTCAGCCATGGCACCATCCTGCACCTCTCGAGCGCGCCGGTGTGCGAAACGGCCGGGTCGGCATGCCGGACGGCCGGGCCGGGGTGCCACGGAAGAGGCCGGGCCGGAGTGCCGGAAGAGGCCGGGCCGGATGCCGAGACGGCCGGGCCGGGGTGCCAAAAGGGCCGGGCGGGGTGCCGAAAATGGCCGGCCGGCCCTCCCGCAACGAGACTGCAAGCCCGTCCCTGGGGCTGAAACACAACTGTCATTTGTAGTCTCGGGCGGTTGATCTCACAATGAATCATTGATTGAAAACAACCCCGGAGGGCGGAGATCGCCCTCGGTGTTTCGCCGACTGATACGGCGCAAAGCGAGGACACCTCCGCCAGAGAGGTGCGCGGTGCTCGAGGGCCAGGCGTCCGAACGCGTCGAGGCTGTCGTGATCGATGAGGAAGTCGGCCTCGAGCTGCTTGCCTGAGTGAGCCTTGGGTATAGGGCAACTGTTCTGCTCGCTAGCTGACGGGGCCTCGATCCAGGGCCTTACGGGAAGCATCAAGATGAGACAAAGGGGGCTGATCATGATCGAATCGGACTTGAGCGCCCGAACCACCCCTAACGAAGCACCCGCACAAGCAGTCGGTCCCGCGGATGTCGACACTTCGCAAGTCGCCTTCGTGCCCGGTCCACACGCCGGCAAGTACGCCGGCTACCTCTACGTGATGGCAAGCGCAGAAGGGCCGGTGCTCGGTGTCCCCGGCATCATCGGGGGAGTCGACGACTCCGAACCAGATAGCGCCTGCGCGGAGGCCCTGATCGGCCGGCCAATTGGGCCCTGGGTGCAGGGCCCGGACGGGTGGTACGCAGAGATCAGATGACCGGCCCGACGGGTCGATCGGCCGGCAGCGACCGTCAATCAGCCTCGACGGCCAAGGTCGCAGGCGCGCCGATCAGGGGCTCTTCCCGGTCAAGGAGCTCGCCGGGACCGTGGCGACCGCCGTGGAGCAGGCCGAGCTTGTGCATGGCGACGAACCCGATGCCGGCGGCGAAAAGACACGCGATCCCGCCCGTCCCGAGGCCGACGCGGGCGTTCGAGGCGGCGATTATCCAGCCGATGAGCGGGCCGCCGACCGGGGTGGTGCCCATGAAGGCGACGGCCCAGAGCGACATGACCCGGCCGCGCATCGACGGGTCCGCCTGCAGCTGCAGGGTCGTGTTGCCCGTGGCGAGGAACGTCACGCTCGCCCACCCGACTGCCCCGAGGGCGATGAACTCGACGACGAGGGCGGGAGCAAGCGAGGCGAACCCTATGGCGACGGCGAATATCCCTCCGGCCCAGGTGAGGGCGCGAAGCCCCGTTCGGCCACGCGCGGCCGTGACGAGGCCGCCGAGGCACGGCGCCGACGCCCATGGAGGCCGTGAGGAAGCCGTAAGTGGCCGGGCCCCCGTGGAAGGTCTGCTTGGCGATCACAGGCAGGGTCACCTGGAACTCGTAGGCGAGAGTCCCGACGAGGGCCATCATGACGAGGGGGATGCCGAGACGCGGCTCGTGGGCGACATAGCGGAACCCCTCGCGCATCTGGCCCTTGTGGCGTCCGGTCGGCGTGGTCGGCTGGAGCGTCAGCTTGTCCATCGAGACGAGCGAGTAGACGACGGCTGCGAAGCTCGCCGCGTTGACGAGGAAGCAGACGCCTTCGCCCACGGTCGCGATCAAGACCCCCGCGGCAGCGGGTCCGATGGCGCGGGCCGCGTTGACCATCGTGGAGTTCAAGCTGACGGCGTTGCGCAGCTCGTCGGAGCCGACCATCTCGAGCACGAACGACTGGCGGGCGGGGTTCTCGAAGGTGTTGTTGAGCCCGAGCACGACGGCGAGGACGCAGACCTCCCAGAAGCGCACGACGTGGGTGACTGCCAGCAGCCCCAGCACGAGCGCCTGCACGCCCATGAAGGTCTGCAGGACGATCATCAGCTTGCGCTTGTCGACGCGGTCCGCGATGACTCCGGCGTAGGGACCGAGGACGAGGATAGGGAGCGTCTGTAGGGCGACGACGAAGCCGAGCGCCGTGGCAGAGTGCGTGAGCGTGTACACGAGCCAGGACTGGGCGACGGTCTGCATCCATGTCCCGATCATGGAGACGGACTGGCCGAAGAAGAAACGCCGGAAATTCGACACAGACAGGGCCGAGAAGGTGCGCCGTCCTATTGCGAGCAGCCGGGTCATCGACCCCCTCCGTTGATGGGCACCTGCTCAGGCGCGATGAGCCGCTCCGCCAGCTCCTCGAGCACCGGGAGCGCCACGACCACGGCCTCGCGCTGGTTTGCATCGAGCTCCAGCAGTCGGCGCGAGAGCGCGTCGTTGCGCTCCGAGCGGACCCGGTCGAGCAGGGCCCGCCCCTTCGCCGTCGCCTCCACCCGGCAGACCCGCCGGTCCGCCCCGTCGGCGAGCCGCCGGATCAGTCCGGCCTGCTCGAGCTTGGGAATGAGACGCGAGAGCATGGTGGGATTGAGGCCTACAAAGCTGGCAAGGTCCGACAACCGGATGGGTCCGCGCCGCTCTGCGGCCACGAGAACGTCCACTTCCGAGACGGTGAGCGCGCCCGCCGCCTCAGTGGGGCGCAGGCGGCGCGAGAGTCGCGCGACCGCGATCCGCAAACGGGCCGCGCTGAGCTCCGGCCCGGCGACCGGGTCCTGGATCTTGCCGCGCAGGGCACGCCCGCTCAGCTCCGGCGCGTTACCTGGTGTCGTCCCGCGGTGCGGAGCGATCTCGTCTTGGGCTTTCAACTCGATCCAATCTACTTGCTTGCTAGCAAGCATTATACCCTCAGTCGGGATCGAGCCGGTCGCCCCAGCGTGCCGCCCGCGGCGCGTTTGTAAAGGTCGCCGTCGCGCCGGCTGACGACGCGCTCTTTGATGCCGCCGATCTCGCAGGTCACAACACGCACGTGCCCCTTGTGCAGGCGCGGGGACCGGACCAGGCGGACGGCGGCGGCGCGAGTCCCGCTCCGCGACACCGACAGGTAGGAGTATTTCTCGTCCTCGTACCCGAGGCGAGCCTCCTTGAGGTCGCGGTGCAGTACTGACCGCTCGAGGCGGACCGAGAAATGGCACCAGTCCGAGCCCTTCATCGGGCAGTCGGCGTCGTGGGGACAGGGGGCCGTCACGTGCGCCCCCGAGGAGATCAGGACCCTGCGGGCACGTCGAAGCCGTTCGAAGCCCGCCGGGGTGCCCGGCTCGACGACGACGAGCTCGTCACGCGTCGCCGACCACCACCGTTCCAGGGCCGGGAGCTCCCGCTCGCCTCCGAGCTCACCGAGGACGTACGCGGCCACCACGAGCTCGCTCTCGGGCAGGTCGTGCCCGGCGACGTCGCCGATGGTCCACTCGAGCTCCGCCGCCGGCGCGGCCGGCGAGCCCTCCGCCAACCGGGCGCCGAGGGCGGCCATGTCCCGGTCGAGCTCAACGAGCACCGAACGCCCGGCAGGCCCGAACACCTCGGCGGCGGCCCAGGTCGCGGTTCCGGGCCCCGCTCCGAGATCCAGCACGGTTTGCGGTGACCAGCCTGGCCGCAGCGAGGCGACCTCCTGCATGACCCTTCGCACGGCCGCGAAGGTGGCCGGCGCCCGGGTGGCGAGATAGGCCTGCCTCTCCGCAGAACCTCTCGCCTGCGTGGAACCGGGCTGGCTAGCTGAGCGGTAGCGCCGCGACAGCGCCGAGGCAGGAGCCCGCAGGTCCCGCGGGCCGAGCCCGCCGAGCTCGGCGTCGACGGCGGCCAGGAACGCGCGCACCGGCGCGGCCGGAAGGAGCGCCCGCAGCGGCCGGAAGAGCCGAGACCATCGGGTGTGGCCGGGGTCCTCGCTCATTTGCGCACGCCCTGCACGGGCCTCCCGTCCTCGAGGTAGCGGCACCGTTTGGCGCCCGCAGCTGCCCGCACGCGGCGCCGGAGCGGGGCGCTCAGCAGCTCCAGCGCCTCCGCGACCGGCACGAAACGGTGCTCGGCGATCTCCTCGGCCTGCACCGCGACCTGGCCCAGCTGCTCGTCGCCGAGCACTCCGCAGTCGAACAGGAAGCGCATGCCGCCCGGACGCCCCTCCCGGGGCCGGAGGAAGTCGACACACACCAGCCGGCCGGTCGCCACCTCGACTCCGGTCTCCTCACGCAGCTCGCGCCGACAGGTCTCCCAAGGCGTCTCCCCGTTCGCGTCGACCTGGCCGCCGGGGATCGTCCATCCGGCCTTGTACGTCGGCTTCAAGATGAGCAGCCGCCCGGTGGGGTCGAAGATGAGGGCGCCCGCCGAGGCGGGGATCCGCGGTATCTCATTGGGCGCCTCGTCCATCGAGGATCAGTACCGGCCGGCGGCCGCCGCGTGGTCCGCTGCCACCGCCCTGGCCACCCGGTAGGCGCCCGTGCCCACGGCGATCCACCCCGCGATTGCCAGGCAACCTATGGCCTGGCCGGCACCGCTCGAGGAGAAGGCCGTCAGGTAGGCCGCGAGCACGGCGACAATCGTGAACACGTAGCAGAGCCACGTCCTGAGCACGAGGGTGCGGACCTCGTGCCCGGGGGCAGCAGGTCCCGGATGGCCTGGTACGGGAACCAGAAGTTCACCACCGGGATCACCCAGGACCACGCGCCGAGCGCCGGCGACCGGCGGGCCGGGTAGCCGAGGGCCCGGGCGGCCGTGGCGGCCCGGTACTGCCAGACGAGGAACACGATCCCGGCGACGAGGATCAACGGCGCCTCGAGAGAGCTCGCCACGCGGAACGCCGCCGGCTGTTGGGGCGGCGTCAGGGTGCCGTAGTTGTTCAGGACTTGCCGGACGTAGGTCACGACGGCCGGAAGCGTCGCCACTGTGACTGCCGTGTTCGTCACCTGGGCGACCGCGTACACCCATACCGCGCGGGCGGCCCAGGCACTGAGGCGCTCCTCGGATTGCACCGCCCTTCGCACCGACCCGGACCAGTCGTTCGCCCGCCCCGCCGCCGGGCCGGCGGCGGAGTACGCCATGAGGTGCTCGGTCCAGCGTGACCCGTCCCACCACCGCCAGCTGGCCGAGCCGCCCGGGTCCCGATACCAACCGGGCGGGGTAGCGGACATGACCAGACTGTAGATCCGGGCGGCGCCGGCGCTCGATCCAGGCAAAGGCAACGCCGGATCGCCGCGCCGACTAATAAGGGGCGATGCCCGAACAGGAGATATCTCTGAGCGCCCGCGAGGCGCGGCGGGTCGCCCTCGCCGCCCAGGGCCTGCTCGGGCCGCGGATCGGCGGGGGCCCGGCGACGATGCTGCGCCGGCTCCGGGCCGTGCAGCTCGACACGATCTCGGTTCTCGCCCGTTCCCACGAGCTCGTCGCCTACGCCCGCCTCGGGCCGATCGGCCGGCCCCGGATCGAGGCTGACTACTGGGGGCCGAAGAGCGAGACCTTCGAGTACTGGTCGCACGCGGCCTGCCTCCTGCCCCTCGAGGACTGGCCCGTCTACGGCGCCCAGCGCCGGGCCCGGATCGCCAAGGGCCGACGCTGGCACCGTCTCGAGGACGCCGACAAGTCGAGCGCGTATGTGCGCGACCGCCTCCGGGCCGAAGGGCCGCTCTCGGCCCGCGAGCTCGGAGGCGCCAAGAAAGGCGGCCCGTGGTGGGACTGGAGCGAGACCAAGATCGCCGCCGAATGGCTGCTTGACACCGGTGAGCTCGTCTGCCGTGAGCGCAAGGGCTTCCAGCGCGTCTACGACCTTGCCGAGCGCGCCATTCCGTCGGAGCTCCTCGGGCTCGAGCTCGCAGACGAGGCCTGCCGGGCCGCGCCTCGTCGAGGCGGCCGCCGGGGCGCTCGGGGTGGCAACGGCGGGCGACATCGCCGCCTATCACGGGCTCGCACGCCGCCAGGTCGAGCTTGTGGTCCCGGACACGGACCTGCTCCCGGTGAGCGTCGAGGGATGGAGCCAGCCGCTTACGCCGCGCCCGGCGCGCTGGACGTGCTCGGGCGTCGGATGGCGGCAAGGTCGGTGATCGTGTCCCCCTTCGACTCGCTCACCTGGTACAGGGAGCAGGACCGAGCGCCTCTTCGGCTTCCGCCATCGGCTCGAGGCCTACGTGCCGAAGGCCAAACGCGTGCACGGCTACTTCTCCATGCCGGTGCTCGGCGGCGACAGCCTGGTCGGCCTCGTCGACCCCGGCCGGGAGGGGAGGACCTTCGTCGCCAAACACGTCTCCCTGGACACGCAGGGACGCCGCGGGTCACGTCACCACCGCCCTCGTGGAGGCCGCCCGATGGGTCGGGAGCGACGGCATCGTCGTCGAGCGGGTGACGCCCGAAGAGCGGGCCTCCGAGCTGAGGACGATGGTGGCGGCCGCCCAGATCTGAGGGCGCAGTTCAGACCCGAGCGGGCGGCCAGACCCGAGCGGGCGGTCAGATCCGGGCGAGCAGGTCAGATCCGGGCGAGCAGGTCCGCAGCCGGGATGCTGCCGGGCTCGATCCCCTCCGCGGCCATGCGGTTCGCCGTCGCACGGAGCAGCTCGTTCACCGGCGTCGGGATCCCGTTCAGTCGCCCGAGGAGCACGATCTCGCCGTTGAGCCAGTCCGCCTCGATGTTGCCGGTCTTGCGGGCGAGGCTCTGCCAGGAGGAGCCGCCGGACAGGTCGTGCCCGGCGACGAGCCGGAAAGGCCCCATGGCCGCCTTACGCTCGGCGTCCAGATCCGCGGGCGCCACCTCGATCCTCGCCGCCTCGAAGCAAATCAGGGCCTCGTCCTGGGCGAGCTGCCAGAGCTGCACCGCGGCCGGGTCGCCGGAGCGGCTGCCGCAGGCGGCGTCGATGGCGTTGCCCAGGTTGGAGAGCAGCTTGCGGTACTTGCGGGCCATCACGTTCGGATCTACGAGCGAGTCGAAAGTGCTCTCGTTCAAGTCGGCGGCGATCCGTTCGCTCACCTCGTCGGCACCCGAGGGATACCGGCCCAGGTCGAGCAGACCCGAGAGCGGGGCGAGGGGGATCTCGATCAGGCCCGGCTCGAGATGGGAGGCGGAGTGGAACACCCGCATCGCCTGGACGTTCGAGAAGCGGCGCAGCGCGAGACGCTCGTTCTCCACCCCGTTCTGGGCGCACACCACAGGCGTGGACGGCGGGGCGTGCACGGCGAGCTCGGCCAGGAGCGACTCGCTCTGCTGGGTCTTGGTCGCCAGGAAGGCGACGTCGCCCTCCTTGAACCCGACGTCGGCCACGCTGGAGACAGAAGGGATGCGCAGCGTCACGCTGCGGTCCGGGTCGCGCAGCTCGAGGCCGCGGCCGGCGATGACCGACTGATGGGCGCCCCTTGCCAGCAGGACCACGTCGTGGCCGGACTCAAAGAGCCGCCCGCCGATCGACCCGCCCATCGCTCCAGCCCCGAGGATCACATAGCGCATGCGCCGAGCTTTCCAGATCGCGCCAGGCTTCAGGTCTCGACGATGGCTTCAGGTCTCGACGATGGCTTCAGGTCTCGACGATGAGAGTGACCGGGCCGTCGTTCGCGAGCTCGACGAGCATCTCGGCTCCGAAGCTCCCGGTCTCGACCTTGGCGCCGAAGGAGCGCAGCTCCTCGACGACGCGCTCCACGAGCGGCTCCGCCAGCGCACCCGGAGCGGCTGCCGCGTACGAAGGGCGGCGACCCTTGGTGGTGTCTCCGTAGAGGGTGAACTGGCTGATGACGAGCAGGCCCCCTCCGGTGTCGGCGAGAGACCGGTTCATCCGCCCCTCCTCGTCGTCCATGATTCGCAACGTCCACAGCTTGGAGGCCATCGAGAGGGCTTGGGCCTCGGAGTCGTCGTTGCTCACGCCGAGGAGCACGACAAAGCCAGGGCCCTCGAGGGATCCCACGACCTCGCCGGCCACGCTGACGCGGGCCGAGACGGCCCGCTGCACCACGGCGCGCATCTAGGCAGCGCCTCCCCGGTTGCCGAGCGGCTCGCCCGCTTCGGCACGGAGGTGTTCCGGCAGCTCGATCCCGGGGCGCAGGTCGGGAGAGGCCTCCGGCGTGCCGTGCACAACCCGCACCGGCCAGAGGCCGGCCCAGTGTCCGAGGAGGATGTCCTCGGGCTCGTCGACCGGCGGCCCGCTGCGGATCTTTGCCGACACCTCGATGAGCGGCAGGGCCAGCACGGCGGTCTGGCGCAGCTCGGTCTCGGTCGGGCCGCGGACGCCGGCGGTCCGCCCAGGGATGAGCTTCTCCATGAGGGCTTCGAGGATCTCCGCTTTGACCTGAGGGTCGCGCACGAGGTCCGCCTTGCCGTGCACGACCACGGACCGATAGTTCGCCGAGTGGTTGAAAGCCGACCGCGCCAGCACCAGGGCGTCGAGAACCGTCGCCTCCAAGGCGACCTGGATGCCCCCCTCATGGGCGGCCGTTCTCGCGATCTGGGCGCCGGTGGACGAGTGGATGAACACCGTGGAGCCGACACGGACAAAGAGCATCGGGAGGATCTGCGGGCGCGCCTTCGCGACGAAGGCGACGTGGCACATCAGCGCCTCGTCGAGGATCTGGTGCACGCTGTCGGCGTCATAGGCCACCCGGTCCGCGTGGCGCGACGGCGTGGTGGCCCTGGTCTGGTTGTACATGGCCTCAAGGTTCCCAGGTCGAAGGCCCTCAGGCCAGCTCCGCCCGCGCCTGGTCGAAGGCCGCCGCGGCCCGCTCCAGGTCCTCTCGCCTGTGAGCCGCCGACATCTGCGCCCGGATGCGGGCCTTGCCCATGGGCACCACCGGGTAGCTGAACCCGATGACGTAGACGCCCTTTTGCAGCAATGCCTCGGCCATGCGCCCGGCGAGGGCGGCATCACCGAGCATGACGGGGACTATCGGGTGCTCGCCTGGCAGGACGTCGAATCCGAGGCCCGTCATCTTCTCTCGGAAGAACCTCGTGTTCGCCCTCAGCGTCGCCCGCAGGTCGTCGCTCTCGTCCAGCAGGTCGAGCACGACGAGCGAGGCGGCTGCGATCGTGGGCGCGACCGAGTTGGAGAACAGGTACGGCCGGGAGCGCTGGCGCAGCAGGTCGATGATCTCCTGGCGCCCGCTCGTGTAGCCGCCGCTCGCGCCGCCGAGCGCCTTGCCCAGGGTGCCGGTGACGATGTCCACCCGGTCCGCCACCCCGTGCAGCTCCGGCGTGCCGCGACCGTGCTCGCCCACGAACCCGACGGCGTGCGAGTCGTCGACCATGACCATGGCGTCGTAACGCTCGGCCAGCTCACAGATCTCGCGCAAGGGGGCGAGATAGCCGTCCATCGAGAACACGCCGTCTGTCGCGATCAGGCGGCGACGGGCGTCGGAGGCCTCCTGCAGCAACTCCTCGAGATGGGCCATGTCGCGGTTGCGGTAGCGGTAGCGCCTGGCGGCACAGAGCCGGATGCCGTCGATGATGGACGCGTGGTTGAGCTCGTCGCTGATGACGGCGTCCTCCTTGCCGAGGAGGGTTTCGAACAGCCCCCCGTTGGCGTCGAAGCACGACGAGTACAGGATCGAGTCGTCCGTCCCGAGGAACGTCGCGAGGCGCCGCTCGAGCTCCTTGTGGACCTGCTGGGTCCCGCAGATGAAGCGCACGCTTGCCATGCCGTATCCCCAGCGGTCGAGCGCGTCCTTGGCGGCCGCGACGACGCGGGCGTCGTCCGCCAGTCCGAGGTAGTTGTTGGCGCAGAGATTCAGGACCTCGGAGCCGCCGGACACCGTGACCGTCGCCTGCTGGGGCGAGACGATGACCCGCTCGGGCTTGAACAGCCCTTCGGAGCGGATCTCCTCCAACTGGGCGCTGAGCTCGGAACGAACCTTTGTGAACATGGGTGCAAGCCTGCGTGCTCTCGCCCGACGTACGCGTCAACTCTTACACCGAAATCGAGAGCAGCATTCTGTTTTCGCACGTCAACGTCGGACGGAGTTGCCGCATCCGCAAAGCGATTATCGATCGTGACGTGCACATTCCCGAAGGCACGACGATTGGATACGATGCCGAGGCCGACCGGGAACGCTATTTCGTCACCGACGGCGGCATCACGGTGGTCACGCGAGACTACTCGCTATTTGAGAATCCTGTAACGGTGGACTATTTCACCAGCGAATAGAAGAGCGAAATTCGAGTTGCCAGTGATCAGTTTTCAGTTTGCTGGCAAATGTTTCTACTGACGACTGACAACTGCGAACCGCCTCCGGTACACTTTTTCCACCCCATGTCCTTGAGCCTTCGCCGTCTTTTTGGAAAAAAAGAGAAACAGGAGCGCCGCATTCTGCGCGAGATCGAGCGCACCGGCGATCAGTTACAGCCGGAATATCATCGCGCCACGCTCGAGTGTCCGCACCCCGAGCGCTGGCGCATGTTCGATTCCATGACCGCCGAGGCCGAGGTGCTCGAGTTTCTGCGCACCCTCGTCACCACGATCAAGCCTGAACTGGTGGTCGAGACTGGAACCTTCAGCGGCATGAGCACGCTTTGGATCGCCGAAGGCCTCAAAGCCAATGGATGCGGCCGGATCATCACCTGCGAATACGATTACGAAATCTACGTGAACGCGAAGGCGCGCATTCAAGCGTCAGGGTTGGCCGACTGGATCGAACTACGCAATACATCAAGCCTCGAAATGGAAGTCGAAGGCACCATCGACCTGTTTTTCAGCGACAGCGATATGCCGATCCGCGAGCAGGAAATTCGCCGCTTTCTGCCGCAGATCAATCCTTACGGGCTGATCCTGATGCACGATGCCAGCTCGCATCTGAAGATCGTGCGCGACGCCGCCCTCAAACTCGAAGAGGAGGGCCTGATCTCGGCTGTGCTGTTGCCCACGCCGCGCGGGCTGGTGCTGGCGCAGAAACGGGAAGGACGAAGATAAGAACGTTTGAATTTCCTCGCCGCGAAGCAGCAGGCGTTCAATCTTCTCGAAATCGTAGCGCAGGTCTCGAACCGAAGCCTTAGTCACGGGATGCGTTTTAGCATCACAACGGCCCGTTCCCTGACTGAGCTTGTCACAGCAAATCAATGGCTTATCAGATCTTCCGCCAGTAGATGGGCCTTTTCGGCCAGCGTACTAGCTCGCCGCACATCTCCCTCTTTCAACGCGGAACGGGCGTCCTGCATGTAGTTGCGGATTTGACCGACCGTCTCCCGCTGGGGCGCATCCAGCGGGTGCCCGGCGATTTGTTTCAGCCTTTCGTCGGCCGAACCAAGCCACTGTTCGGCATTCTGCCGCTGCCGCAGAGCCTCGGCGGGAGTGATATCCGGGGCGATTTGCTCGGCAGGTTCGCGTGCCCCGCCTTCGCGCACCACAATCTTTTTTGGACCATCCGAGGGTTGCGTCGTTGCCACTGCAGACTTGCCTGGCTTCGGAGCCGCCTTCGCCGGGGCTTTCTGCGACGCTGCCGGCACGGCTGCTGCGATAGGTTTAGCCGGCGCGCCTTCTTTCGAGGCTGTATTGGTAGCGGATTGCTTTGTAGAATTCGCGGACGCAGACGAGTCCTGTTGTGGAGAAACTGCTCCCATCACTGGAAAGCTAAGTCCCAACGCAATCGCAAGTCCGCGCACCAGTCGCATAACGGCTCCAACAGAATTGTTTCCCACCAGGGTCAAGAACGCAAGACTCGCTGCCAGCGCATAAGCGCGCTATACCGTGGCGAATCACCGGCGACGAGGCGCTCATCATCGCCCGCGTTCCAAGCGGTTTCCTGATCGCGAGCCTCACACTTGTGCCTGCGTCGTGCGCGCAAATCGATACGCAGACAAATGCCCCCATCTTCACTTCCTCCACGGAACGAATCCTGATTGCCTCCGTGATCCACGATCAGTCTGGTGCCCACATTCCGGGGCTGACGAAACAGGAGTTCGTCCGTTTGCGGAGGTCGCCAACGCAGGAAATGAACTGCACAAGTTTCTTTCCGAGATCGCGCAATCCGGAGAGCCCACCGCAGGACGTATCGCAACGATCTGCAACTTCCTGCCGGAGAGTACAGGGTCCGCTTTGTGGTTCGCGACTCTCTCGGCAATCGGATGGGAAGCGTCGCAGCACCTGTCCAAGTGAAACCGAAGTGACAGTAAAGAATTGACAGTAAACATGAAAAGCCCCGCCCAATGTTCGCTTGGGCGGGGCCATCGTATCGGTTCTAGACGGATGGCTTACTCGTTTCCACCCACTCCCGCAGCGGCGCTGATCGACTCGTTCTCGGGCTGCAGAATGACGCCATCAAACGGAGTCGCACCGACGAGAACGTCCGCCGATGATGCTGACCCGGCGCAGCGGGAATCCGCTGTCCGGACCACGTTGCCAGGAACGCCCACCGTCGCGGCTTTCGAAGATCACGCCCGTGGAGTCGCTGGTGGCGAGTAGACGCTTATGCGCGGAATCGAAGTTCACCGAGGTGATGTCTTTCCCCGGCAGTCCGTTCACTACATGTTCCCAGGTCGCTCCGCCATCCCCGCTGCGGAATGCGCCTTCGCGCGACGCAACTAGAATCTGGCTGTCTGAGACGATCGTTACGTTTCGTATGCTGGCTACATAAGACGGCAGGCCGGCCTGTTGCCAGGTCTTTCCGCTGTCGTTCGAAACCAGCACGGTTGCGTGTGTGGCCGCGACCAGCGTTGTGCCGCTCGCCCGCACCGAGACAAAATCCGACTGCCCGACAACCTGCCCGCCCTTCCAGGTCTTACCCTGATCGGTGCTCGTGTAGATACCGGTCGTGGTTGCTGCCAGCCAGCCATCGGGACTGAGATCCAGATCGTTGACTCGCGATTCCAGCTTTGACTTCTCGAAGGTCGTCTTGGTGACCGCTTTGCGCGTACCTTTCTTCGGTATCTTTACCGTGTGCTCGACCACCACGACGTTCATCGGGCGCCATTCGCTGCCATTGCGATCCAGCGAGTACATCCCGTGATTCGTGCCGGCGACCAGAGTCCCGTTGGAAGCCTGTTTCAGAGCGAATACGTCTTTTCCGCCCAGGCCCTGCGCTTTCTGCTGCCAGTGCTGCCCTGCGTCATGCGAATAAAAAACACCGCCGAATTCGCGGTCATTCACGACGCCCACATAGATCGTGTTCTCGTCTTTGATGTCACCCATCACAGCCGAGACATAGCGGTGTGCGTAGCCTTTGTTCGACGCGCTCCAACTTGAAGCGCCATCCGACGAAGCCATCACGCCGCTGCGATCCGTAGCCAGCAGAACGCGATTCGAGTCCCGCGGATCGATCATCACATCGTTGACGACAACATCTGGACCGCTGACCCGCTTCCAGACTTTACCGAGGTCGACCGTCTTCCACAGACCTTCCGTGGTTCCCGCGAAAACGATGTTTTCGTTGGTCGGATCCTGCTTCAGCACGCGAGTGCGGCGCGCTGTGAACGGGATGCCTTGAATCTTCGCGAACAGATCGCCGCCGGTCTCGCTCTTATAAATTCCGGAGCAGGCGCTGGCAAAGACGATCGATGGATTGTCATGGTCGACAATGACAGAAAACACGTCGGAGTCGTCGATCATTCCTTTATTAATGTGCTGCCAGTTCGCACCGGCGTCCGAGGTCTTCCACGCCAGGTGCCAGGTTCCCGCGTATACGGTGTTCGGATCCTTGGGATCAACCGCGATGGATTCGATATTCTTGATTTCGGGAGAATTCGACAGACGCTGCCAGGTGTCACCGCCATCCTTGGTGCGATAGACGCCGTCGAGAGCGCCGGCTACCAGAATCTTCGGATCAGCCTTGTACATCGCCATCGCGCGAATCGACTTGCCGTGCATCGCCGGCAGAGTTTCCCATTTGTTTCCGCCATCTTTCGTGCGGAAGACTTCGCCGATCTGCTGGCTGGCTACGCTCCACGCCGATACGTAAATGCGATTCGAATCCTGCGGATCGATCGAGATGTGGTCCAAAACGTACTCGTCGCCGCCCAGTTTCGCCAGGCGCGACCAGTTTCGTCCACCATCATCGGACGAGAACATCTGCCCCGTGCTGGTGCCGAGCAGAATGTGATCCGGGTTATGCGAGTCGTAGGCCAGGCTGCGCGCGTCGCCGCCGTCCGGACCCAATACCTGCCATGGCCCCGCGGCCAGCAGGACGGTGCTCAAAAAGCTGACTGCGGCCAGCAATAAACCTGTACGCCAAATCCTTCGTAACCCTGTGAAATTCATGCGCGTGAATTGACCCCTGCGAACGATATTCGCCTGCGTTCCACATTAGATAGGCTAGCATGCCCGCGGCAAGGTTACCGAAGGACAAGTCAAGCGGTTTTCTTTTCTTCATCATAACTGGGATTTCGTGCGAGGGGGCGCGGGAAGCCGCTGATTCAGTCGACTGCGAAAGGGCGGAGATGGCCAACTGAGGCCTCCCGCGCCGACGCCGTCGTGGAAGAGTTGGCCCCGAATGAAGCGGCCGCCTACAGACCGATTCTCGTCGCGATCGGGAACTCGGGGATGCGGTATCAATTCGTGCGATGGCGATATTTCAACAACTATTGGGAGACTATGTATCCAGCCGCAGGCACTCGGCGAGATGTGGGGGGCAATGTTGTTGGGTCGATCCCCGCGTCAAATGACAGAATTCCGGTTCTGGTTAACGAAAACATGAGGTAGAAAGTTTCGGTTGAGACTCGTCAGTTTACTGCAGATTGACCCGACGTGCTTCACGGTTGACGAAACCAAGGCCATTTCATTAACTGAGGATTTTCTGAGAATTTTCCCTTTTTCATTTAGAGCAAAGGCGATTTTTCAAAAACCACGAGTCAACGCGCTGCCGGAATGTTCTGGATGACCCACTGGCGTTGCTCGGGCGTATCTGGAATCGAGCAGCCGCGTGCTGACTCAACGGCGTCGAACGCTTCGCGCATTTCCCTCCCCAGCCGCGCTAGGACTGCAACCGCGAGCACCGAGGAGCGTCCTATACTGGCACGGCAGTGGACTGCAACAAACTTGCCTTCCCGCGCAAGTTGAGCCAATCGATCAACGGCCTGCAAAAACTTCTCCCTGTCCGGCGGTACGGAGCGGTCAGGAATAGGAATGTTTATAAAGGTAATTGCTGCGGCTTTGCAGTTCTCCGATTCGCTTTCTAGACCAAGCTCTCTAGACTCTTCCTCCATCAACATGGAGACGAGAACGTCAACTCCTTCACTCGACAATGCAGTAAGTTCGTCGCAAAGCCAATCGCCGCCGCGAGGACGAGCGACGATTGCGATGCGGCCAGGAGCCGCCGTCTTGATGGGATAAATTGTTGCTTTCATCCGAGTCCAATGATAGTTGATGAACCAGGGATGTTACGCCAACCATGAACGCAGCTTTCCCGATTGGAAGCAGCACGTCGGGAAAATGAGTTCCGTCTGGGCCGACGATCCGCTGGCTAGCTGGCGCTACAATCAACCGGAGGTTCATCCTTTGCTGATCGTATTTGGAGGACTGCCCGGCACGGGAAAGAGCACGCTTGCAAAAGCGGTGGCGAAGAAATGCGCTGCTGTTTATCTACGAATAGACACGATCGAGATGGCGCTTCGCAGTAGTAACGTGCTCCGTGACGATGTTGGTCCTGCCGGGTATGTGAGCGCCTATTGGGTGGCGGAAGAAAACCTGCGTCTGGGCCAACGCGTGGTTGCCGATTCGGTAAATGCTCTCCAGGTTACTCGCGATTCGTGGGCGCAAGTTGCGCGTAATGCGCTCGTGAGCCTGATGGAAGTGGAGGTGGTTTGTTCCGATGCCGCAGAGCACCGAAGACGCATCGAAAGCAGACCAGCAGAGATCGATGGCTTGCCTCCTCTGACCTGGGAAAGTGTTTGCGAAAGCACATACGAAAAATGGTCAACACCGCACCTGGTGATTGACACAGCTTGGAAGTCGGTAAGTGAAGCGCAACATGAGGTGATAGAGCGCCTTGCCTCCGGCGGTCACTTGGCTCGGTGACGGTCAATCAGAGGAACTGTTGCAACCAGGCGTGGCTGTTGAAAAACTCAAACTCGCAAAAATCACGAAAATGAAATCGCGTGGAAGCCCCACATTCGATTTTCTCGGGTCGCCGAGACATTTTCTATCCCCCGAATTCGGGCTGTTTAGGACGCAAAGTGAGTTTTTCAACAGCCACAGGCGATAGCACCAATAGACCTGTACGTGTCGTAGTTGGTGACAGAGGAATGCTTCGGGCGACTATCCAGCGCCGGTCCATCTAACTTGTAGGGGACGCATAACACCTTTGGGATATTCTCCGCTTCCGAGCCGCTCAAAGGAGCCCCGCTGAGTCGTGCATATCGCCTCGTGCGTTGCCAGCGCCGAATCAAGAACAGCCCGAATCCTCTCATGACGCTCTGCGTCCTGCGGAAGTGCAGGATGGGATTCGAGGGTTGCTTTTCCTGAATGGAAGGCGAACTCCCACCGCTTCCAGATGGCCCAATCCTCTTTTGCGAGCTCGAAAATCCGCTGCGTGATCGGCGTCAACCGAAACGAGTCGGAGTATTCGTCCCTCACCTCATCGAAAATGCATTCGTAAAAGTGGGGTCGCCCGTTAAAGTTCGCAATGCCCTTACGTGGGCCGTCGTAATAGTCCGTTACCGTGAAAACTTCCTCATAGCCGGGCTGGAGCTCTGCCAAAGTCACGCGAGCATTCTAACTCACGGGTTGGCCCTAACTGGTGTAATCAGGCGATTTCACCAACTGAGAATTGGCCGATCGGAGGTCAATCAGCGCTATGGCGATTCTTTCAATACTAAGAATGACTTTCACCAGAGCTGTACAGCAGGCGTGTCGAGTGAAACAACCATAGCAAGAGAAACGCGCAAATTACGCCTGTCAGGGCGGCAACTGGCAAAACGCCGACGGCTTCCTTTTGGGAACTGTAGGAGCCATCTCTGGGGCCGAAAATGCCACCAATAATCATCACAACCAAAGGTGCCGCGATTCCAAGAGCCAGCCCGAGCACGGCAGTTGGAACTAACACAACCTTCATCGAATGATGCTTCCGCACTAGCCTCCGAGGCAGCAAGCCCCCAATGGCTCCCAAGACAAACGCTGCAGGACCCACTGTGGCAAATGCGAAAAACCAGCCTTTCAGAACAACCATTATTATTGCGGCGGTTTCTCGCAATGAGGACGGCCGGAAAGCCTCAACCTCCAACAGCAGAAGCGCCGTTCCCGGTCCTATAAGGCCACATAAGGCGGCCCCCGCGATGGCAGCCTTCGACTTTTCACTAAGCATACTGCTCAGTATCCCGCAGAATTCAAGTGTCCTAGCGTGACTGTTATAACCAGGCAATTTCACTAAGTAAGAATTTCGGTGCACAAGGTCTACGTTTGAGATCGAACGTAATCGAACCCAACTTCCTCGCCATAACCGATGCTTTGCGGCTCGCTTCGACGTTGTAGAATGCCACGAACGGCTAGGTCTTCAAGAAATCCAGCGATGCGTTTGAGCACGAACTTGCGGTAGTCATATTCCAAGCCTTCCACACGGGTCCAGAGTGCCGATTCCTTGAGAACTCTGCCCGCAGTCCACACAAATTTCCTGTGACGTTCGGAATCGACAATCAAATCAAGAACCTGCTTCGGAGATGGAAGTAATGCGTTTACGACTTCATTCTCCTGCATGCAGTAAATCTACCTTTTTGTAGTTCCTATGCTGCGGCGGTCGGTGCCCAAAGCGACGCGGTAGCGAAATTAGAAAGGCCAGCAGGGTCAACCCCCACCAGCCTTTAGTTTTTTTCCCAGTTCAATAATCGGGTCATGTGGAGCGCCGGGCGTCTCCGCCCGGCCACTCCAAACGACTTTCTTATTGCGCCTTTTTCATCGCTTTCTTCTTGGCTCCCGGTTTCGGATGGTCCGGAATCGCCTTTACCTTCATCTCATCCACCGGCGTTGTGCTGCCTGCGTTAGGGAAGGTTGCGCCCGACGGAATGATCCATTGTTCCGACGTTGCAGTGCCGGCATTTCCAGTTCTCGTCTCGATACGGCTGGCGTCGATGTGCTGTTGCGCCTCGCCTTCCGTGATGTAGAACTTCACGTCTTCAGCGCGTTCGCCCGCCAGGTTCTTCCGCTTCTCCTTCGGATCAGCGTTCCCGACGACAACCAGCTTGGCATCCGGATCCTGTTGCAGTTTGAGGGCAACATCGTCCAGCGCAGCCTTGCAGGTGTTATCCACGCGCCATGGCTTCTTCTCGTTGGGATACTGGCACTCGTTCACCTTCGTCGCTTGCGGCGGCGGGGGCGGCGGATTTTCCACCGTCACCGTGCTCGTCGTCGAGGCCGTCAATCCGCGCGAGTCGGTACAAGTCGCGCTGATTGTGATCGGACCCGAAGATGCGCCGTTGGTGCTCAGAGTTCCTGTATTGCCGCTACCCGAGATGCTGCCGCCGCTCGCCGTCCATCCGCCGACCGTAACCGGAACATTGTCGGGGCTGGTGCAGGAGCAAGTGATGGTCGCCGGGGTACCGGTCTGGACGGTTGAAGGATTCGCCGAGCAAGACATCTGCGGCGGGTTCTTGGGCGGCTCTTTCACCGTGAAGTTCGCGGTGCAGCTCGCCGTGTTGTTCTTCTTTGCCTTCGCGTCCGTCGCCGTAGCGGTCACGGTGTAGCTTCCGCCTGCAACGCCGTTGGTATCAATCGTGGCTCCGGTGTCTTTGCCTTCGATTTTGCCGCCGGTGCTCGCCCACGTATACGTCACCGTGTGCTTGGGATTGAAATTGGTCGCCACCACCGTTGCATGCACCGGCTCACCGACCATTACATCGGCATTCTGTACCGAACAGGACGCCGTGACCGGAGCTTCGGGCGCTCCGCCGAAATTGAACACGAGACCGGTCGTCAGGCGCTCTCCGTTAAAAGTCTGACGGCGCAGTCCGGGATTGTCCGGTGGAACCTCAGCCGAGAAATTCTCGCGCGACAACTGGTAGTCGGCTTCAAACAAACGAAACGAAATCGGTTTCCAGATCTTGAGATCCATGCCGCCGCCGAGAACCGCGGCGATGCTGTTGTTGGAATCGAGTCCTCTCGAAGAGAGGCGCTCGAATCCGAGCAGCGTGTGTACAAAGAAATCCACGCCATCCCCCCGCCATGTCAGCTTCGGACCGACAGCAACCGCGCTGATGCTGGCATTGCGATTCCAGTCTCCACCGTAGTTGCCTTCCAGAGACCACAGCTTGGTGAAGTTGTACGACAGGTTGGTGCCGAAGCCCTGAGCGATGGCCGGCAAGTGGAACGCACTCGGGGGCACGCTTTGATCCGGAATGTTGCCACCCGGGTTCAACCACTGATAGCCGAGGAACAATTCGACCTTGGGAAAATCATCCGCCGACATGGGTGCCGCTTTGGGAGCGGGTGCGGGTGCCGTTTGTGCGTTCAGCAAAACCGGCAACGCAATCGTAACGATGGCCAGGACGAGCGCGACGCTGGCGCATCTCCTGTAATTCTTGTAACAAAGTGACATTGAAATCCTCCGAAATCAAATCCACTAACAAAACTATTTTGGAAACCCAGGATCAATAAATTTTTTACGGCGCGCGAAGCCACACATAACGCAGAGATAGGCAGCACCGTGGAAACACCAAATTCTACAGCAAGTGCCCACACACTAACAATGGAAGCATGCTTATTTTTATCGATTTAGCTGGCTGTCGCTCCATTTTCTTGTAGGATGGCTTCCATCGATCTCAAATTGATATTTTCCTGGGCATCCGATGGGTTGCGGGCTACAGGACTTCCCTGAATAATGATCACTTGGGCCCCTTAGCCGAGGACTATGACACAGGAACGCGTGCTGATTGTTGAGGACGAAGAGAACGAGCGCACCGGCCTCGCCGAACTGGTCTCCGGTTGGGGATATCGCACCGACACCGCGTTCGATGGGGTCGACGCACTGGAAAAAATTTCCATCTTCTCCCCTTCCATCGTGATTACGGACGTAAAAATGCCACGGATGGGCGGCATGGAATTGGTGGAGAAACTGGCCGACATGACGCAGTCCATCGCGGTCGTGATGGTGACTGCCCAGAAAGCAACCGACACCGCGTTCCATGCCGGGCGCCTCGGCGTGCAGGACTACATCGAGAAGCCCATCGACTTTCGCCGCCTGCGCTCGATCCTCAACAATATCGGCGAGATCGTAAACACGCGCACGGAGAACGAATCCCTCCGCCGCACCTTGCGCGACAAGGGAGCCATGGGCCGCCTGGTCGGCGCCTCGGCCGAAATGCAGGGCATCTTCCGTCTGATCGAGCAGGTCGCGCCGAGCACCGCCTCCGTATTAATCACGGGAGCGAGCGGAACCGGCAAAGAACTTGTGGCACGCACCATTCACGATCTCAGTCCACGACGCAACAAACCTTTTGTCCCGATCAATTGCGCGGCCATCCCCGAAACTCTGATCGAAAGCGAAATCTTTGGCCACGAAAAAGGCGCCTTCACCGGCGCCATGGAGCGCCGCACCGGATGCTTCGAACTGGCCGAAGGCGGCACATTGCTGCTCGATGAAATCGGAGAGATGCCCGTCGGCACGCAGGCGAAACTTCTGCGCGTGCTCGAAGACCACAAACTCCGCCGCCTTGGCAGCAAGGTCGAAACCTCCGTGGATGTGCGTGTACTCGCCGCCACCAACAAGGTTCCCGATGACGCCGTCGCCAACGGGGAACTGCGCCAGGATCTCTATTACCGCCTCAACGTCTTTAACATCCACATGCCCGCGCTGCGCGAGCACAAAGATGACATTCGAGACCTCGTCAAGAGCCTGCTCGCGGATATGAACGAAAAGCACGGCCGCAAAGTCGCTGACGTGAGCGAGGCCGTCCTTAATATGTTCCAGACTTATTCCTGGCCCGGCAACGTCCGCGAACTGCGCAATACTCTCGAACGCGCGGTGATCGTCTGCGAAAGCGGGCTGATCGAAACCAAGCACTTGCCGCCCGCTTTTGGCCAGACCGTGCGCCCGGTCGTCAACGATCCCGACGCCGTTCATCTGGGAGTGGGCACCACCGTCTCAGAAGCTGAAAAACTACTCATCCTCAAAACGCTGCAGGCCACGAATAACAATAAAACCCGCGCCGCAGAAATCCTGGGCATCAGTTTGAAGACGTTGCACAACAAACTAAAAGAATACGGCCGTCCCCCGGACGAAACGGCAGCGGAAGAGGAGCCGTGAGAGACGAGCATTAAAAGAGGATAAGGAGCCGTAAAACGCAGAAGCCGAAAGGTTCTCAGTTTCACTTTCCAGTCTTCAGCCCGGCCGCGAAAGGGTTCGGTTTTGTTTTACTGAGAGCTGACCGCTGACAACTGCCTTCCATGAGCCGCAAATTCATCATCGTGCTCGTCATCACCACGCTCTTTACGGCCCTCGTCGTGGCTTTTTCCTGGATCTACCTTTCCCAGTTACTGCGCCAGCGCCTGCTCTGGGCCGATGAAACCGCTTCGCAGCTCACCAACCAGCTCGAATACTCAGCCTCCAAGGCTGTGCCCGATCTCACCAGCACGCGCATCAACACGCAGAATCCCAAAGCCATGCGCGCGGCCATCACCGACTATCTTCAGACCGATCCAAGTTTGAACGACACTCTGGAATCCGTCGTCGGCAACTCGCGCATCATCTACGATGCGGCCGTTGTCGATCCGTACGGAGCCGCGATTCTCGACACGAATCCGGCGTTCAACGGCAAACTGGTTCCGGAGCGTCCTTCTTTAAGCGTTTTGTCTGACGCCAGCTTCCGCCGCCAACTGCGTCTCATCTACGGACCGTCCATCGTCTACGATGTGCGCGTCGGCCTCGAACTCGACGGACAGGCATTTGGCAGCGTGCGCGTCGGCGTGTCGACCGTTTTCCTGCGGAACGAGCTGACGCCGAAATTGCAGCAGGCCGCTTTTTTCTCGGTCGTCGCAGTTTTTTGCTCGCTCGTGCTCGCCGCTGTCGTCTCGAACCTGGCTCTCGGCCCGCTGAAGACCATCAGCCGCAACCTCGACAGCGCCAGCGCCGGAGACGTTCTTCCCGACGACGAGACCAGCCGCGACGATGAAGTCGGCCTCGTCTCGCTCAAAATCGCCCACCTTGGACGTCAGATTCGCGACACCAACGAAATCTTCTCCGCCCTCAAAGACAACGTCGAGCAGGTGATGACCAAACTGCAAGACGGACTCATGCTCTTCACCCGCGACACTCGTGTCGTGCTGGTCAGCGCCTCGGCTGAAAAATTTCTCGGGCGTCCCCGCCGCGAAATTCTGGGACGTACCGCGGAAGAAATCTTTTCCGATGGAACCGTCCTCGGCGCCGTCGTTCTGCCCGCATTCCAGAAGCAGCGTGCGCTTGTGCAATACGAATTCGAAACCGTCGACGGCCGCCGCGTCCAGGTCTCCCTCGATTTCATACAGGAGAAAGGCACGCCCATCGGCGCTCTGCTGACCATGCGCGATGCCGAGTCGGTGCGCCGCATCGAAAACGAAATTGAAATCTCCCGCCGGCTTTCTGCCAGCGGACGCATGACTCGCGGCGTCGCCCACGAGGTCAAGAATCCCATCAACGCCATCGTCCTGCATTTGCAGTTGTTGCAAAACAAACTGCAACAGGACGATCCTGAAACCCGCCGTCACATGGACATTATCGGCAGCGAAATTCACCGGCTCGACCGCGTCGTCCAGATTCTCGTCGATTTCACGCGCCCGCAGGACCTGCACCTCGAAGAAGTCGACCTCCGCAAAATTCTAGAAAACGTTTCCGTCCTGGCCACTCCCGATGCCGCCAAACACAACGTTCGCATCGTGCAGGAATTTTCCGCGGCGCCGTTGAATGTCTGCGTCGACACCGACCTCATGAAACAGGCAATTCTCAACCTGGTATTGAATGGCGTGCAGGCGATGGCCGAGGGAGGAACGCTGACGTTAAAAGCGAGGCGCGAAGATGATGCCATCCTCGCCGAGGTGCTCGACCAGGGATGCGGCATCCCACCCGAAGCGCAGGAAAAAATCTTCGAACTCTACTTCACCACCAAGGGCGAGAAAGGCGGCAGCGGCATTGGACTCGCCCAGACTTACCAGATCATGCAATGGCACTACGGCTCCATCGACTTCGATTCTGTCGTGGGATCCGGCACCACCTTCCGCCTTCGCCTGCCCCCCGCCTTATCCAAATCCGACAGCTCTTCGAAGGAAAAAGAAAATCAAACGCTAACCGCATAGCGATGACGGCTCAACAAAAACGGCGCGACCGCAGTTGCCTCGATCTCATCTCACTCTCATCGCGCGAATAGAAATGCGGAGGCCGCCTATGGTTGTCGAAATGCGCACGTACAAGGTTAAACCCGGCAAGCGGACGGAATTCCTTCAGATTTTTCGCGAACGATCCATCCCCGCTCATGCCGAAATCGGAATGAAAATCCTCGGCCCGTTTCTCTCCCTCGAAGATCCCGATACTTTTTTCTTTATGCGCGGATTCCCCGACCTCGCCTCTCGCGAGCCGATGAAAGCAAAGTTTTATGAAGGCCCGCTCTGGAAAATCGAACTCGAAAACATCCTGATGCCGATGCTCGAAAAATACGAGGTTGTTCTCGTCGACGATCCCGACAGTCTTCTGCAGTGGTAGTACCCCGCGTCACCACGTCTCCGCCCGGCTCTATTCGCTCAAGCGGTTGGTATCCGCCCGACCGCTTCAATGCCCGCGATCAGCAACACAATACGACGTATGGTTAATAATCTGGCGGTTCACGGCTGCGTGGGTCTCCGACGGCGTTTCTACAAGCTAGCCGTTTTCGACACGATCCTTGATATCCGCGTACGCTTCCTCGATGAGGCTGGTAAGCGCTGCCGCGTTTATCGCCGTCCCAATTCTCAGCTTCACGTGGCGCATGAACTTTCCGGTGCCCTGCAGCAAGCCTGCCGGATCCGGCAGCGCCGCTCCGTGAAAAAATCCCACGTTCACGTGCGCCGTGAATACGTTGACGTAGCCAAAGGGCGCATTTCCCAAACATGCAGTGGGACAGCCATCATGCAAGAGTTCCCGAACTTCGTCCCCGCACTTACGCATCACCTCGAACCACTCGTGGGCGATGGCTCCCAATTCATCGGGATGCGCCTTCATCCACGCCTCGATGGCGGGAGCACGCTCAACAGCGCCGTTGAATCGCAGGATTTCCGTTTTCATCTTTGCTCCACTTTCCGGCTCCGAGATCCGTTTCGCAATGGTCCTGATCGTCCCTATCTTGATCGTCCCTCAAGAGATACCCCGACTTTGATTTCGCCGAGACTCGCAGCTCTCCGGAAAACAAGCTGCTTTTCTCACGCGCGCGACATCCAAGCAGCCTGAGGATTGTCCCTATGAACGTTGTGATCTTCGGCGCGACCGGAATGGTCGGCCAGGGCGTGTTGCGCGAATCGCTCCTCGCCGACGATGTGCAACTCGTTCAGACCGTCGGTCGCGCCGCTACGGGTGAACTCCATCCCAAAATCCGCGAAGTCGTTCACCGCGATCTGTCGAATTACAAGCCCATTGAAAACCAGCTCTCCGGCTTCGATGCCTGCTTTTTCTGTCTCGGGGTCTCGTCCAGCGGAATGAACGAGGCCGAATACAAACGTGTCACCTACGGAATCGCCTGTGCCGCCGCCGATGTACTCTGCCGGCTCAATCCGACGATGACCTTCATTTATGTCTCCGGGGCGGGTACCGACAGCTCCGAGCGCGGCCGCATCATGTGGGCACGCGTGAAAGGAAAAACCGAAAACGCCATCCTGAACATGCTCTTCGCCGGAGCCTACATGTTCAGGCCCGGCCTCATTCAACCGCTCGACGGAATCGAATCCAAAACCAAGTCCTACCGAAACTTTTACAAGATCGCCAAATATTTGTTGCCGTTTCTCCGTTCGACTTTTCCCAATCATGTCCTGACCACCAAACAAATCGGCCAAGCCATGCTGAGCGTCGCCCGCCGCGGTTATCCGAAGCGAATCCTGGAGAGCAAAGACATTCGCGCCGCCGCGCTCTCGCCTGTGTTGCCGATCGAGTCCTCCCACTCTCGCTACGGTACTTAATGCTTCGCTAAACCCGGCGGGCGTGAAACGACAAGGCCCCATTCGGCGCACACCAGAAGGCACGCGCGATGAGGCCCCGCTGACGAGATGATCCCGTCACTAGCTACTGCAAATTGATATTGAAGTGGCCGGAGATCTTCGACGCGCCTACCTTGGTTGTGAAAGTCACCGTTGCAATGCCCGCCACTGGATTCACGCAAACCTTGTTGCTGCCCCCGCAGAATCCATTATTTTTCCCGGTGGCTCCCAGCGTGCCGAAGGCCGTGTCATCATAAATAACCACGACCGAACCTGCCGGAAACGTGTTTTGACCCAGGTCTACATTACCCGTGTCGAGGACGTACGCTGTCCCTTGCTTCACTGTCAGTGAAACGATCAGATGGTCGGTGTCGTCGCCGGTGTCGTCTTCGTAGAACCAGAAGAGCTGCCCGCAATTCCCGCTTGTATCGCTATCGGCATCGCAGTTCGCCAGTGACCAGGTGTACGCGGGCGCGCCTATCACCACTCCCCCCGCCGCGATCTGGGAGCAATCTGCAGAATTCGGATTATCGGAACCCGGAAAGCAAGGCCACTCATCGTTGCCGCCGCCGTCGAGCGGAGGCAAAGCCGCGAAACCTGAGTTCAGCAGAAATAGTTCGTCAAACCCGGCCTGGGCTCGAACTCCAGCCTCGTGCCCGGGCACAACTCGAAACTGTATGTGATGGGGCCCCTGCGCCAGCGCTGGTTGCCCGCCAAGCAACAAGGCCCCAGTCGCCAAGAGAGTGAAAACGAATAGCAAACTTGACCGCTTCATGGAATTCCCTCCGTTGAGATACGAAACAGCGGATTGCTCCGCTCGATTTTCGACCGCGGAAGTATGGTCCAGGTCAATCTCTGGTGTCAATGAAGATTCGGGTTTCGCAACTATGAGAATGGCAAACCGGGGCAAGATACGCGGCTCCCAGCGTCACAGGTCGGGACTGCAAGCTTTAAAGAGCATTGCATCCCCGAATCAGGCTTCAGAAGGGCTATATCCGCCCGCCTTAGAAATACAAACGCAACACAAATTCAACTTAATTCTTTTTCTGCCGATCCGGAGCCTGTTCCCGCGCTTCTTGAGACGCGGCCTCGCGGCTTAACTGCGACACCTCGTGCAAGAACGGAGCCGCCGAAGTGGGAGCGGAGACGTGACCCCGCAAGACTTTTTCAAATGCCACATTGTTCCCGTAAACCGCCTCCGTCGCATCCTTATCCTGTTCGATTACAGCGCCTTCCAGCGTCTGACCCGCAAACGCACCCTTGGTTTGCGAGTACGTCAGCACGGCCGCGTCCTGCTTCCAGTCGGAACCGACCGATGCGTGGCGTCCCACCGGGCCCGCCGCAACCGACCCTTCCAGCGTGAACTCGAGTTTTGTGGAAAGTAGCTGTTGCACTCCCTGATCGCTCATCACCATCATCACCAGATCCACGCCCTCTGCCCCGATTTGCGGACCGAGACTTCCTCCGCCGATCGTGATGAACGCCGGCGCGCTCCACTTGGAGTTCGCGGCCGGTTTGCCGCCCTTGGCCGACGTTCCATTGCCCGCATCCGTGCGGCACACCGCAACCCCGCGCCCATATTTCCCGCCCACGACCAGTCCCGCCTTCACCAGATTTGGAATCACCACGATGCACTTCGCGTGCGCCACCACTTCGTCAGGAATCCCCTTGTCCGGCGTTGCGGAAATCTGTTGTAGAACTTGTGCGGCATTCTTGAGGCGCTCGGCCGCGGCATCGCCTTCGCTCACCGCCCATGCCAGGTTTCCCACCATCGTTGCGCAGGCAAAAATAACCAGAACCAAATGTCGTTTCATGATCAAGCTCCTTTGCGAGACACAAAACAGATCCCAGCCATCCAGATCAAATCCCATACACGATCATTCGCGAATAATCGACCGAACAAGAACGAGATTAAACTCTGGCTATACCGCTCGAGAAAACCGTCTTTCCCCGCCGGAAAAAGGATCGCGGCACAGCCACGGGAGCGCCGGTCGCCAAACCGAAAAACCCGCCTTGCAGCATCCACTCCACAACCACCAGCGCGAATTTTGTCAGACCTGCCGTAATACCTGCGACGAGCACTGCAGCCAACGTCATGCTAAGCATCCCCATCCTCCAGCGTCGGTCATGGTCACACGGCGCAGCCTTGCATCAGCTGCACACTCTTTTGAATGTAAGTTGTGTACCCAGAGTTCCCCATACGCTGTTCTCTGTAGTTTCTCTTAAGTTGTTGTTGTAGAAATCGAGAAGGAACCAAAGGGTGGCGCGCGCGAACACGCACGGCGGTGAGGACTTTTCTTAAGGATTTTTTCGGCGCTCGCTTCCGTCTCGGCCGCCGTTCCTCAACGACAAATTCCCCGCGATCTATTGCAGATCGATCTTCTGTGCCAGCCGGAAACTGAGATGCCGGTCGACACCGAACACTACGTCTTCCACCTCGCGTTGACCTTCACCTGAGGCCGCTCCGCCGGCAGCAGTTCGCTCGCGCGAGCCGCCTTTCGCGAAGATACTGACGTCTCGATCATCACCGGCTTCCCACCGACCTGGAACTCACCAGCACAATCCGCAGATACCCAGGCTCGGGAGCGCCCTCGAATAAGTTCACGCCCCGCTCGTCGAGGGTTTCGCTTCCAGCACACGCCCGGTCGCGAGCGTGCCTGCCGCCAAAATCGTTTGCCCGTCGATCACCACTGGCTCATCGACGATGGCGCTGAAAATATCACCCGCATGCGACGAATCGCTCGAAACCGCCGTTCGCAGCCGCACCGGAATCGGCGTTCCTTCCGGCAACTTTGATGTTGACGGAACGAACGACCGGCTCGGCAAAATCCCGGTCGTTCGCGCCGTCCCCTCAAAAGGCAATTTCTGC
>CAWDPZ010000053.1:0-58222 GCA_963804265.1 uncultured Acidimicrobiaceae bacterium | reverse complement strand
TGTCGCCGACAGCGCCGATCTCTCTACGCTTTTCGTGAGCCCGGACAACCCCGGCACCGTCACCATCATCGCCAACTACGTTCCGCTTCAGCAGCCTGCCGGCGGCCCGAACTTCTGACGAGTTCGGCGACGACGTGCTGTATGAGATCCACATCGACAACGACGCCGACGGGCACCCCGACATCACCTACCAGTTCCGCTTCAACGACGGTTCTCACCGACACCGGATCCAACGACATCTTCCTGTACAACACCGGCCAGATCGACTGCACCTGAGCAGCACAGCACCTGGAACCGCAAGCAGTTCTACTCGGTGAGCCGCAGTCGACCGGGCACGGGATGTCCATGAGCTTGCGGACGACCTGGCCTGCCCGCCCTGCAACGTCGGGCAAGAACTCGATCCCGGCCTACGTGCCCCTCGACGGCTCGAGGCGATCCACCGCTCGGCATCGGGACAGGCGTGTCTTCGCCGGCCAGCGCGCCGACGGCTTCTACGTCGACCTCGGCTCGATCTTCGACCTGGGCGACCTGCAGGCCGTTCCAGACCCGACTTCCTACCTGAAGGGACCGGCGGCCGCAGGCATCAACACCCTCGCCGGCCTGAACGTCCATTCGATCGCAATCCAGGTCCCGATCAAGGACCTCGCGAAGGACGAGAAGGTGCCGTCCAGCTACACCTCCCCCGACGCCGTCATCGGCGTCTGGACGACGGCGAGCCGGCAGAAGGCCATCATCAGCGGTTATCCCGGCTTCGAGATCGGGCCCTGGGCACAGGTGTCCGCCTGGGCAACCCGCTGATCAACGAGGTGATCATCCCGATGGGCCAGAAGGACTACTGGAACTCGCAAGTACCGGGGAACGACGCCCAGTTCGCCGGGTACTACGACCATCCCGCCCTCGCCGGGCTCCTCCACGTCTTGTACCCGGCCGCGTCTCGAACCTCGCCGCCTACACGGCGAAGGCTTCGAAACCCGTCCCGACCTCGATGCAGTCCTGCTGACCGGAGTGCCGGCTGGCCTGTTCGCCGGCTTCCAGAACTACACCGGCTCCACGAAGGCGGACATGCTCCGCCTCAACATGGCCATCCCCCCGACAGCCGCTGCGTCGGTCAGCATCCTCGGCGTCGTCGGCGGTGACAACCGGGCTTCCGAACGGTCGCAGGGTGTTCGACGATGTCGTCAGCATCGAGCTGAAGGCGGTGGCGGGTGCGCTCCTGCACGACGTGGTCCCCTCCTTCGCTCCGGACGGCGCGGCGGGCCTCCTCTTCGACGTCGGAGGACCGGGTACCGAGCCCACGACCGTCGCCGCGCTTGCCGGAGCCGGTCTCAGCTATCCCAGCTCGTTCCCGTACCTGAGCGACCCGTGGGACGGCTACGACAACCCGTCGGTGCAGAACATGCCGGTCGCCGGCTGACCCAGGTCCGGGCGTGCTTGTAGGCGAACCGTGGGACCAAACGGCCGGCCGGCATGAGTCGGCCGGCCGTTCGGTCAGGGATCAGTCCGGCGAAGGTCGCGCCGGCCCGTCGGGTGCCTGAGCCGCACGAGCCGGGAGTCGAGCGAGCACGAGGAGCGCGGCGCCAAGTGCGACGGCGGCGCCGACGGCCAACGAAGCCTCCACGCCGCTCATGAAGGCTGCCCGGGCCGCGTCCGCGAGCAGCACGCCTGTGGTGCCACCGACCTTGGCTGCGACGGCAAGGGCACCGCCGAGCGAGCCCAGAATGGCTTGTGAAGCGGCTGGCGGCACGTGCCGGCCTGAAAGCACTGCCGTCATGTGCTCACGATAGCGGGTCGACATCACGCTTCCGATGACGGCGACGCCGAGAGCGCCGCCGACCTGAAGCGCCACGGCGTTGGAGGCCGAGCCGACCCCGGAGTCGTTCTGGCCGACCGATCCACGACAGAGTTCGTCGCGGTGGGAAGAGCAGACCCGTGCCCAGCCCGATCAGCAGCAGGCCGGGCACGACGTCGCCGTAGCTCGCGGCAAGTCGGGACACGGCTGAGATCTGCCACAGCCCTCCGGCGACGGCCGCCAGGCCGGCCGC
This sequence comes from uncultured Acidimicrobiaceae bacterium, assembly GCA_963804265.1. Taxonomy (GTDB): domain Bacteria; phylum Actinomycetota; class Acidimicrobiia; order Acidimicrobiales; family Bog-793; genus Fen-455. The sequence continues at coordinate 56,180 of CAWDPZ010000053.1, read as the reverse complement.
AACCGTGAGCTTGACGCCTACGGCGCGGACGACCATCGGGGACATGGCTGCGCTCGCGACGAGAAGGCCGGCCAAGGGCAGGATGCGCACTCCTGCCTGGAGGGGTGAGTAACCGAGATCGAATTGGAGGAACTGGGTCTGCAGGAAGAGGGCGCCGAGGAGTCCGAAGGACCCCAGGGTCTCGGCTGCGGCAGCGACGGAAAAGCGCCGGTCGGCGAAGAACCGCAGCTTCAACATCGGGTGGCGGCTACGAGCCTCCCAGAAGATGAAGGCCGCGATGACGGCCAGGCTCGCCATTCCGACCAGGACGACCTCGAGGGAACCCCAGCCCACGGACGGGGCCTCGATGATCGCCCACAGCAGCAGACCCAAGCCGGCGATCGAAAACAGCGCCCCACCGGGATCCGGGCTCTCCGCAGAAGGGTTCTCGAATCGGGGACCAGAGCGAAGGCCCCGATCATCCCGGCAACCGCGATCGGGACGTTGACGATGAAGATCGAGCCCCACCAGAACCTGGCCAGCAGCAGGCCCCCGGCGATCGGGCCCACGGCAAGGCCGAGGCCGATGGTCCCGGCCCACACACCGATGGCGCGGGCCCGCTCGGTCGGATCGCGGAAGAGGTCGTTGATGATCGAGAGCGAAGACGGGATGGTGAGGGCCGCGCCCACTCCCATCACGCCCCGCCAGGCGATCAACGGCTCTACCGAACCCGACAACGCGGCGCCGACCGACCCTCCGACGAACACGGTGAGACCCACCAGGAAGAGGTACTTCCGGCCGAACCTGTCGGCGAAGATGTCACCGACGAGGAAAGGCCGGCAACGCCACGCGTAGGAGTGCACGATCCATGCAACTGACCGGAGCTCGCGTGGAGATCCCGCACGAGAGTGGGCAGGGCAACGTTGAGGATGGTGTTGTCCAGGTTGATGATCAGCGCTGAGGCGCACACCACCGCCAGCGCGCTCCAACGACGAGCGCCCAGCTCCCGTCGCATGACTCAAAGGCCGGTAGGGCCGCTGCCGACCAAAGTGCCCACACTCATGGCCCGCGCCACTTGCCCGAAGCCCGTCGCCGTACTGTGGTCCTTCCTCCAAACTTAGCGGGCACCCGCCTGACCGGCGAACCCGCCGGAACGGTGTCGCCCCCTCATCGTCTGCTCGGCAGGAATGTGACTACCGTCCGAGACTACGCTCATGGCAGTCTGTCCTGTCCGCGTTTCGCGACGCCTCGAAAACGAATTCTCAGAGAAGGAGCACTGATGGCACCGATCACCCTCGACAAGGTGACCAAGGTCTACCCGAACGGGTTCGAAGCGGTCCACGATCTCAACCTGGACGTCGCCGATGGCGAGTTCATGGTCCTCGTCGGGCCGTCGGGCTGCGGCAAGACCACCGCCTTGCGCATGGTCGGCCTCGAGGACATAACCGACGGCCAGCTGTCGATCGGCGGACGCGTCGTCAACGACGTGTTGCCGAGGACCGCGCATCGCCATGGTCTTCCAGAACTACGCCCTCTACCCACATCACCGTGGCCGAGAACATCGGCTTTGCGCTGAAGCTCAGGAAGGTCTCCAAGGCCGAGATCAAAAAGAAGGTGAACGAGACCGCCGAGCTGCTCGGACTGACCGAGTGGGTCGACCGCAAGCCCGGACAGCTGTCCGGTGGCCAGCGCCAGAGGGTGGCGATGGGCCGGGCGATCGTCCGCGAGCCGAGCGTGTTCTTGATGGACGAGCCTTTGTCGAACCTCGACGCCAAGCTCCGGGTGCAGATGCGAGCCGAGGTCTCCCGTATCCAGCGCAGAGTCGGGGTGGCGACGCTCTATGTCACACACGACCAGGTGGAAGCCATGACCATGGGCGACCGCGTGGCGGTGCTGAGCGGGGGCGTGCTCCAGCAGTGCGACAGCCCCCAGGCCCTTTACGACAATCCGAAGAACCTCTTCGTCGCCGGCTTCATGGGCTCGCCGGCCATGAACCTGTTCGAGGCCATGATCGGCGAGTCTGCGAGCTCGGTGCTCATCGGCAGCCAACAGATTCCCCTGGCCGAGACGGTGCTGTCGGCCAAGCCCGCTCTTCGCGGATACGCGCACCGCTCCGTCGTGGTCGGGATACGCCGGAGGACCTGCCCATCTTGACCGCAGAAGCCGAAGCGGGAGCAGCTTCTGGGGCGAGCTTCGAGGGCAACGTCGACCTGGTCGAGGCCCTCGGGTCCGAACAGCTCGTCCATTTCACCTCCGACGCCCACCAGATCCAGGTGACCGCTGCCAAGGACGAGGACGCCGAAGGACTCTCCGAGGGAGCGCTCGGCAAAGCCGGCGAGGGCGTGGCCCACGTCGATGCCAGGGCCAAGCTCAGCGTCGGGGGCCGGGTGCGCTTCAACTTGGACCCGAGCCGGATCCACTTCTTCGACGCCGCCACGAGCGAGGCCATCGTCGCCTGAAAGGGCCCCTAGGGCGCCGATGGGGCGCCTCGGGGGCGCCGTTGCACGACTTGACACGGCGCGCGATGGGCTTGACACGTGTCTCCGTCCGTGTACACGATTACTCAGCACCGTGGCGGCGAGTCCCTCGTCGCTCCTGCTCGCTGCTTGAATCCGAGGAAACAAGTCCCGAGGCGGGATCGTCGTCGCCCACGAACGGGAAATTCGCAGGTCAGATCGAAAGGAGGACTCGCCCCATGCCGGTTGACCCGTCTTCGGTGCCGCAGCGGCGCCTCTACACCGGCGCCGCGATGCCGGCGATCGGTCTCGGAACCTTCGGCTCAGACCGTTTCTCGGGCGAGGAGATAGCCGAGGCGGTCGGCGGTGCCCTCGAGGTCGGCTATCGGCATTTCGACTGCGCTTCTGTGTACGAGAACGAGCATCTCATCGGACCTGTCCTCGAAGGTTTCCCCCGGGATCAGCTCTGGATCACGTCCAAGCTCTGGAACGACAAGCACGCTGCAAGTGATGTCGTTCCCGCCTGTGAACGCTCGTTGGCGGATCTGCGCACCGACTATCTCGACATGTACCTGGTGCACTGGCCGTTCCCGAATTTCCACCCGCCGGGCTGCGACGTGAGCTCGCGCAGCCCGAACGCCGCGCCCTTATGTCCACAGCGAGTTCATGGAAACCTGGCGCGAGATGGAACGGCTGGTCGACCTGGGGCTGGTCCGCCACATCGGCACCTCCAACACGACGATGCCGAAGCTCGAGCTGTTGCTGAGAGACGCCCGGATCGCCCCGGCCGTGAACGAGATGGAGCTGCACCCGCACTTTCAGCAGCCAGATCTGTTCGACTACGTCCGCGGCCGGGGAATCCAGCCGATCGGCTTCTGCCCGATCGGCTCCCCGACCCGACCGGACCGAGACCGGACTCCGGAGGACACCGTCGACATAGAAGATCCGGTCATCGTCGCCGTCGCGCAAAACCACGATATCCACCCGGCCGTGGTCTGCGTGAAGTGGGCCGTCCGACCGCGGGCAGACCCCGATACCGTTCTCGGTCAGGCGCAGCGAGTACGAGTCCAACCTCGAGTCGGTTACGAAAGACCCGCTCACTGAAGACGAGATGCTGGCGATCGCCCGAATCAACAGGAACAACCGACTCATCAAGGGCCAGGTCTTCCTCTGGAGACAGGATCAGTCCTGGGAGGACCTCTGGGACACCACGGGCGTCATCTGCCAGTAAGCATGCGCCCTCGATCAAGACACCTGAGGCCTGCCCGGCCCAGGGCGGCGTCTTGCAGGCCACCCACGACGCGCGGCAAGCTCGACGGCATTCCCGTCGATTCAGCTCGTCCATCTGGAACCTGATGCCGCTCGCGACTGCGACCGACCTGCTCGCGGTCTGCCGCCGCGAGGGACGAGCGGTCGGTGCCTTCAACGTCGTCCTGCTCGAGCACGCGGAAGCCTTCGTCGCCGCCGCCGAACCGCTGAGCTCCCGACGGTTCTGCAGATCAGCGAGAACTGTGTCCTCTACCACGGCGGGCTCGCGCCCCTCGCGCAGGCCACTCTTTGCCTGGCAGAGTCCGCGACGCAGCAGATCTGCGTCCAGCTCGATCACGCCGTCTCCCGACGCCTCGTCGACGAAGCCGTCGGCCTCGGTCTGCCCGCGGTCATGTTCGACGGCTCGCTGCTCGACTCCCCGACCAACGTCTCCGAGACGGCGCTCGTCGTGACGGCCTGCCACCGCGCAGGAGTCTCCGTCGAGGCGGAGCTCGGAGTCGTCGGTGGAAAGGGCGGGGTGCACGCGCCGGGGGCGAGGACCAACCCGGGGGAAGCCGCCGCATTCGTCGCGGCCACCGGTATCGACGCCTTGGCCGTGGCGGTCGGCACAGAGCACCGGATGACCGCTCGAGACGCCCGGGTCGACTTCGGGCTCATCGAACGACTTCGCGCCGCAGTTGCATGCCCGCTCGTCCTGCACGGCTCGTCCGGCGTCTCAGACGCAGACCTCCGTCGCGCAGTGTCTGCAGGGATGGCCAAGGTCAACATCTCGACTCATCTGAACGCCGTCTTCACGGCCGCGGTGCGCGAGAACTTAGTGCTGAACCCCGCCAACGTGGACCCCCGCGAATTGTCAGGACCGGGCGCGAGGCCCTCTCCGCCGAGGCGGAACGGCTCCTGCGAATCCTTGCGGGGCAGTAGGCCGCCCCATGTCCCACCCGACCTGAGACCCGGACCACCCTGCCGGCCCCGCTGACTCAGATACGGACGAACGGCCCTGGATGCCACTCGGCACCGTGTCACCTTCACAGGAAGCGTTTTCGCAATTGTGGCATCTCGCCCGTTCGTCGGGAACATGTGCAGTGAGAGCTAATAAGTGTATCTACCTGCTGTTTTGGCACGACCTCGGGGCGGAACATCGCCTCCGTCCGAGCCAGATAACGTTTGCTTGCGCCGAGTATTACGGTGGAATAACATCCGCGGAACGGGTAACAACCCCGGCACAATTGGCTTACCAAGGAGAGCGCCCATGAACTTCGGAACGAAGCAACCCGGGACTAAGCAAAGAGCGTGGAGCCGCCGACCGAGAATGCTCGGTCTCGTCGCAGTGGCCGCAGCAGGCGCGATGTCGTCGGCCTCAGCGCTCCCGCACTCGCAAACACGGCGCGTCCGACGCGCACCTTGCGGCGCTGGACACCGTGTCCAAGTCCAGTCCCTTGCAGATCTGGGTCGACCCGCCCCGGATCCCGGCCGTCCAGGCCTTTGAGAAGCTGTACCCGAACATTCCCCTCAATGTCACGACGCTCAGCTCCAGCGCAAGCAACGCCGGCCTGGAGGAGAAGTTCACGCTGTTCAACAGGGTCGGCAGCGGCTGGCCGGACGCGATCTTCTGGCCCGGCAACTCAGCCATCGCCTGGGCCACGTCGCCACAGATCCATTACGCGGCCAACATGAACAACATCATCTCCAAGAGCGTGCAGAACGGATACCCGGCAGCTGTCGCGGCTCCCTGCATCATCGGCGGCAAGCTGTACTGCCTGCGCAACGACGTTGCTCCTGACGTCCTGTGGTACAACGCCAAGCTCATGAAGCAGTGGGGCTACACGGTGCCCACGACGTACCCGCAGTACCAGGCTCTCGGGGTCAAGATCGGCAAGCAGCACCCCGGCTACTACGTGGCGATGCTCGGTGACACCTACGCCGTCGAGCGTTACCTCTGGGGCGCCAACTGCCCGACCAACGACCTCGTCGGTCCGAAGAAGGTCCTCATCAACCTCAACGCCTCGAGCTGCACGGGGTCGAGAGCATGCTCGACGCTCTCATCGCGGCCAAGGTGGCCTCCCCGGTCGGTATCTTCGACACCGACGCGGCGAAGATCGGCGCGAAGCTGGTCATGACCCCTGGAGCAGCCTGGTACGGCGTCTACCTGTTCGAGGACACCTTCAAGGTTCCGAAGGGCCAGATCACGGCGACGACCCCGCTGCAATGGCCGGGGACGAAGGCCGGCACTGGTGACGAGGGCGGCGGCCTCTGGTCGATGTCCAGCCACATCAGCGGCCAGCGCCAGACCGACACCGCGCTGTTCATGCAGTTCATGGCAGCCAACCCCAAGTGGCAGGTCGCCCTTACGACCGGGCTGCCCGCCTACCGTCCCGACGACGCAGCCTGGATCAACCGCAACATCGTCAAGTCCGGCTACTTCGCCAACCCGGCCCAGATCGGCCCGGCGATGCTGAAGGCGGCAGACGAGATCCGGCCCAACCACGAGTACCTCCTCTACGACGAGGGCGCGCTCTGGACTGACACGGTCACCCCTGTGCTCGCCGCAGGCAAACCGATCAGCGCCGCTTGGAACGCGTACCAGAACGAGCTCGTGAACAACGCGAAGCTCAACGGATACACGGTCGTCACGCACTAGTCCCATCTGCGGGGCGTAGGCTTCATCGTCAAACCCCGCGGGTCCCGCCCCGCCTGACAGTTGTCAGGCGGGGCGGGCGTACGAATAGATCCCCTGACCAGTCCAGTCCAACCCGGTGGTGGAGCAATTGGCGGTCCTACAACCACAATTGGCAGTGCCGAAGGCGCAGGTGACCCGCAAACGGCACCGCGCCGCAAGGGCATGGCGATATCCGGTCGTCGCCAAGGCCGCGGCGGCCTGGCGCTACTTGTGCCCTGTGGTCCTGCTCCTCGTGGTGGGAATCATCCCCGCCGGATACGCCATCTACCAGAGCTTCCTGTCGAACACCGGCCCCGGCTTCGGCGGGCTCAGCGCATACCACTCAGTCGTCACGGAGTTCCAGTTCATAGGCACCCTCAAGAACATCGGGCTCGTCATGGCGGTGTGGCTCCCCTTCATGATCATCGGCGTCGTCGGCCTGGCGCTGCTGCTGCACGGCCGGCGCAGTCGCCTCGTCGGAGGGCTCAGGTTCATCTACTACCTGCCGGGGGCACTCGCCGGCATGGGCAACTTCGTCCTCTGGCTCTTCTTGCTCGACCCGATCGACAGCCCGATCAGGCCTCTGCTCTCGTGGCTCGGATACTCGACGCTCGACCAGACCGCCGAGCCGGCCCACCTGCCCGTGATCTTCGCTTTGATGCTCTTCTTCCAGGGCGCCGGCACGTGGATCCTCATCATCTACGGCGGACTCAACGGGATCTCCGACGAGGTTCAGGAGGCCGCCATCGTCGACGGTGCCACGGGTTGGCAGTTGACCCGGCGCATCAAGATCCCCCTCATCCGTCCGTGGATCGCCTACCTGGTCCTTTTGAACATCGCCTATGCCACTCAGCTGTTCCTCGAGCCCCAGGTCCTCGGCCTCGCGACGGAGGGCACGATTTCCCCTCAGTGGACGCCCAACCAGCTGAGCTACACCTTCGCCTTCCAGATCTTCAACGTGCCCGCAGCCGCGGCCCTCTCTGTCATGCTGCTCGTCGTCAGCCTGGTGATCGGTGTGATCATCACGACCCGGACCGGTCTGTTCAGTGACCGCTGAGCGGAGGATCCTCCATGTCTGAGGTCTTGCAGGTGCCCTTGGCCGCCCGGCGCCCCGGGCCGCCGGCGGGGCGATGCCGAAGCGTCGTCGCTTCCGGTGGCGCGAAGTGACCCCGATGGGGTTCCTCATGTTCGTGGCCCTCATCTACCTGTTCATCATGGTGACCTTCGTGCTGGCGACGATGAGGTCACAGCAGAGTCTCGTCAACCAGGGTCCCTTCGGCCCACTGTCGCTCGGTCGTCTGAGATTCGACTGGGAGCAGCTGAAAGGCTTCAGCGACGGCATCTACTTCACCTGGTTGAAGAACTCCGCCGTCTTGTCCTTCGGCGGCGCGATCATCGCCGTCCTGGTCGCACTGCCGGCCGGGTACTCGCTGGCGATGCTGCACTTCCGAGGCCGCAGGGTTCTCCTCTTCCTCACGATCCTCACGATGGTGATGCCCAACACCGTGCTCGTGATCCCGCTGTTCCTCGAGGTTTCGGCGGTGCATCAGGTCGACGTCCTCTGGCCCGTGGCCGTCATCATGGGGTTCTTCCCCTTCGGCACGTACCTCTCGTTCGTCCACTACCGGACCACACTGCCCTACGAGATGCTGGAAGCAGCAAGGATCGACGGTGTATCCGAGATGGGGCTGTTCTGGCGGGTCGCGACCCCGCTTGCCAAGCAGGCTGCCGCGCTCGTGTTCTTCTTCGCCTTTGTGGCCAACTGGACGAACTACTTCCTGCCCCTCGTGATGCTCCCTACTTCCAACGCACAAACCGTGAGCGTCGGGCTGCAGGAGGTCATCACTTCGAGCCAGCTCTTCAACGCCAGTGCCGCCGCCGGCCTCAACGTGCAGCTCTACATGCCCGAGCTGGCCTTCGCGGCGATCCTGCAGATGCTACCGGTGCTCGCAGTCTTCATCTTCGCCCAGCGCTACCTCCAGCGCGGGGCGATGCTCGGAAGCGTGAAGGGCTGAGCGCCTACGATAGCCATCGGGGTGAAGTCTTGCTCAGGCGAGGTGGAACACCTCTTCCATCGGTGCCCACCAGTCCTCCTCGGGAGAAGAGCGCATAGTGCGCTGCATGGGCATCACCAGGTCCCACCAACGTTGTGTCGCAGGATCTCCCGCCATGGTTGCCATGTCGGCCGCGAGATCCGAGCCCCGGTATTCCATGTAGCTGAACAACAGCTCGCCACGCCGGAAGATCGAGTAGTTGGTCACGTTGGCCTTCTTCAGCACATCGAGAACCTCCGGGGGAACTGCGGCATGGAGCCGGATGTACTCCTCGGCACCCTCCTCGGCAAGTGCGATCACCGCACCTATGCGCTGGACGCCAGACTCAGGTTCATTCTGAAAGCTCACTGCTCACACCTCTCCTCCCATAAAGGCAAATGCTCGCCCTGCAGCGAACATTATCGGCGATCCACCCTCCCCCCTCCGCGTTCGATCTTCCGCCGTGGCGGCGCACGCTCGCCGAATTGCCGTGCTCAATGTCCTCTACGCGTACGCCGTTCGGCGCGACCACGCCAAGATAGTGGCGGCGATGTGAAATGAGTTCAATCGCAGATTTGTTGGGCGAGACTAGGGCAGTATTCTGGACACTGTGATTGTGTCGCGCTCCGGCCGGCTTTGGTCGAGGGCGCCGCGAGGAGTGGCCGGCTTTCATTTCGAACCACTCCGAGAGATGCGAAGGACCATATGAGCCTCCTGCCCGACCCGGCGACGCAGAGCGGGGACGACAACTCCGTCAGGCCCACGTTTCGCCATCTGCTCGAGGAGACCGGCCGATTCGCCGTGGCTGTCGAGCTCGTCACGAGTCGCGGCCTATTGACCGACCAGGAGGGCCAACGGGTCTTGGCCCGGGCGAGGGTGCTCGCGGAGAGCCCCCGCATCGACGTCCTTTCCATCACCGACAACCCGGCGGGCAACGCAATGCTCGCTGCCGACACGCTCGGCACCGATCTCATGTCCCACGGCCAGGAGGTGATCATCCACCTCGCGTGCAAGGACTGTAACCGGAACTCGCTGCAGAGCCGAGGCTGGAATCTCGCCTCGGAGGGCTTCGACAACATCTTGGCCCTGTCGGGCGACTATCCGAGCCCGGGCTACGCGGGAATGGCGCGCCCCAGCTTCGACATCGACTCGGTTGGTCTCTTGTCGATGTACCAGGCGATGAACCTGGGCTTGCACGATGAGCGGACCGGGCGCGAGATGCAGGCGACGAACTTCTTCCTCGGCGCGGTCGTGACCAACCACAAACGCTACGAGCGCGAGCTTGTTCCCCAGTATCTGAAGCTGCGCCGCAAGATCGAGACCGGGGCCCGGTTCATCATCAACCAAGTCGGCTACAACGCGGCAAAAGACGACGAGCTCCTGCGATGGCTCGCCTACTTCGGACTCCGAGTACCCGTCATCGCCAACGTCTACATCCTTTCCCGCGGAGCGGCGCGCGCCTTCAATGCGGGCAAGATCCCAGGCGTGGTCGTCACCGACGAGCTGCTGGCCCTCTGCGAACAGCAGGGCGGATCACCCGACAAGGGCCGATCGTTCTTCTTGGGGCTGGCCGCAAGACAGGTCGCGATCGCGAAGGGGCTCGGCTTCCGTGGCGCCTATCTCGGCGGCAAGCTGGAGCCGTCCGACTGCGAAGAGATCCTCACCCAAGCCGACAGCTTCGGACCGGACGACTGGAAGGGCTTCGCCAGAGAGGTGCAGTTCGACTATCCGGACGAGTTCTACTACTTCGAGCGCGACCCGACGACCGGCCTGTCCTCCTCGACGGTGGACCGCGCCTACGCCGCGTCCCGTCGCGCCGGCGCCCGGCGGCGGGCCCGCCTGCACGTCCCGCCCGCCTACCGATCGAGCCGGCTGGCGCATCGGCTCGTCTTCGATCCGAAAGCACCCCTCTTCCCGTTCGCCCGCAGGTTCTACACCGCGGTCGAGTCCTGCCCACACCCGGTCCAGAACCTATTGCACCTCGCCGAGCACACGGCGAAGAAGCCCCTGTTCGACTGCCAGGACTGCGGCGACTGCTCGCTGTCCGAGATCGCCTATCTGTGCCCGGAGTCCCAGTGCGCGAAGAACCAGCGCAACGGGCCCTGCGGCGGCACCCATGACGGCATGTGCGAGGTCGCCGAGAAGGAATGCATCTGGGCGCGCGCCTACGAACGCCTGAAGCCTTACGGGGAGGAGGACGCGATGCTGGACGGCCCCGTCGTGTTCAACGACAACCTCCTCCGCTCGACAAGCGCCTGGGCGAACACGTTCCTCGGGCGCGACCACATTTCCCGTCCCGCCGACAAGGAGGCTGTGCAATGAGCACGAGCGGACCGCGTTTCGTTGTCATCGGAGAGAACATCCACGCCACCCGCGTACTGTTGAAGAAGAACGAGCGCATCGCCCTGAACGAAGCGGGCGAGGAAGGGATCGTCTTCACAGACAGTGAAGGCAAGGCCTCCCATCTGCGCATCTCCGAAAAGGAGAAGTCGTCCCAGGCTTACGCGGAAGGCCGCATCAAGCACGTGAGGCTCGCCGTCGCGCTGGCGATGGCCGAAGACGAACCGGACCGATCGGTCGCGCTCGCCTACCTTCGGTCCCTCGCCAGCCGCCAGGTGCGAGCCGGGGCTGACTTTCTCGACGTGAACGTCGACGAGTTCTCCAACAAGCCCGCCGAGCAGATCGAAGCTATGCGTTGGCTCGTCGGGATGCTGGCTCCCGAAGTGGACATCCCCCTCTCAATCGACTCTTCGAACCTGGAGACCATCAGCGCCGGAGTGGCGGGGGCGGCCGAAGCGGCAGGCAGCGACGTCGGACCGCCGATGCTTAACTCGGCATCGCTCGAGCGGATCGAAGCGCTCGAAGTGGCCGCGAGGCTTCAGGGTCCTGTCGTCGTCACGGCTGCCGGCGAATCCGGCATGCCGACGAATGCGGAGGAGCGGGTCGTCAACGCCAGCCGGATGATCGAGGCGTCGCTCGCGGCCGGCATCCCGCTCGAGCGGACCTTCCTGGATCCTCTCGTGTTCCCGATCGCCGTCAACAGCGAGTACGGGCAGCACTGCCTGGACGCGATCGCTGAGGTGCGCCGCCGCTTCGGGCCCGAGATCCACATCACCGGCGGCATGAGCAACGTCAGCTTCGGCCTTCCCAACCGGCGGCTCTTGAACGACGCCTTCCTGGCTCTCGCCATCGAGGCAGGCGCCGACAGCGGCATCATCGACCCGACGGCAGTCAGCCTCGAACGGGCCCGGTCGTTCGACCGCGACTCGCGTCCGTTCCAGCTCGCCCTCGATGTCCTCACCGGAGCCGACAGCGACTGCCGCATCTACATGAAAGCCCACCGCGCAGGCGAGCTCGTATCCCCGAATTCGCTGATCAGCCCTGCACCCGGCGTCGGGCGCGGGAGCTGATTCAGCCGTGGTGCGAGTGGTGCGACTCGTGCTCGCGCCGGAATCGGCAGGTCGCTGCCATGCTGCAGTAGTCGCATGACTCGCCCGAGTGGTCCACCTCGGTGCCGACGCCGATGACCATCGAGGTCGACTTCTTCGGTGTCATCATGAAACCCTCGTTCAAGCTGATCCCCGCCAAGGCGCCGTCCACCAAGGAGAAGATCTCGCGCTGGCCGACGGCGACAGGCCATCCGACCAGTCCGGGACAGAGTGGGACCGTGGTCCGCAGTCCGTCGGCCTCGGCCTGCAGGTCCACGCGTTCACACATCGCCGAGGCGACAAGATCGACTGCGGCCGAGCCGAAGGCGTCGAGGGCGACGCCCATCGCCGGATCGTCCGCGAAGTACCCGGAGGCCGCCTCTTCCAGGGCGGACCCGATGCTGCAAACCGCTACGACGACCGACTCGGCAGCGTGCAGGTGCTCGGCCACGAGTGGACCACGGAGATAGCCTCCCGGCTCGAGTCGCAACTGCTCGTGGCGGAAGTCCCGGACCGCGAAGGTCTCGGTTATCACGACCGGTCGCAGCAACGGCTTGCCGACCGCGACCGCCTGCTCCGCAACTCCCACTGCGGAAGACTTCCGGCGGCGCACAGCTTCAGGATCGGCTCCTTGGGAGCGCAGCACCATGTCTGCATCTGGGCACGGGTCCCAGTCACGAAGAACGCTCAGGCGGCAAGCACCTCTTTCACCAATCGGACGGCGCTGGAAGCGTCCTCGGCATAGCCGTCAGCGCCGATCTCGTCCGCGTAGGCCTTGGTGATCGGCGCTCCGCCGATGATGATGCGCACCTGCTCGCGCAAGCCCGCCTCCTTGATGGCCTCGATCGCGGTCTGCATGTTCGTCATCGTCGTGGTGAGAAGGGCGGACATGGCCACGACGCTCGCTCCCTCGCGTATCGCCTCGATGAACTTGTCCGCGGGCACGTCCACACCCAAGTCGACTATCTCGAAGCCGGAGCCCTCGAGCATCATCGCCACGAGATTCTTGCCGATGTCGTGCAAGTCGCCCTGCGTCGTGCCGATCGCGACCTTCCCGCTCGACTCCACGCCTTCCTCCACCAGGTGGGGCTTCAGGACCTCGAGGGCGGCGGACATCGCCCGGGCCGCCACCAGCATCTCCGGGACGAAGATGTCACCGTTCTCGTAGAGCTGGCCGACCTCGGCCATGCCCGCGATCAGGCCGTCGCGCAACAACGTGCCCGCGTCCATGCCTTCTGCCAGTCCTTCGCTCACCTTGGCGACGGCTTGTTTTGCTTGACCGTCGACCATCGCCTCACGAAGCTCCTCGAGTATTGCCATGGCGTTCCACTCCATTCTCTTATCCTGCAGATCCTGTAACTGCTGACTACAAAACGGCTCGTCTATCCGACGAAGACATGTCTTCGCCGCGTTCGCTAAGGGTTGTCGAGGCTCCTGGCGGCGTCGAACATCGCCACGATGTTCTGCGGCGGCACATCGGCCAGGATGTTGTGCACCTGCTGGAAGACGAAGCCTCCGCCTTGGCGCATTATCTCGACCTGCCTCTTGACGTGGTCGGAGACGGCTTCGGGCGTGCCGTGGGAGAGCAGCCACTGGGTATCGCAGCCCCCGCCCCAGAAGGTGATGTCCTTGCCGAAGTCCTGCTTCAGACCTTCGGCGGCCATGCCCTTGCAGCTGATCTGCACCGGATTCACTGCCTCGAGCCCGGCGTCTATGAGATCCGGGAGGAGGAGCCGTATGTCGCCGCACGAGTGCAGCATGACCTTGGCGTCGGAGAGCTCTTTGGTCCGCTGCCACAACCGGGCGTGACGGGGCTTGAAGAACTCCCTGTACATCCGAGGTGAGATCATCGGCCCCGTCTGCATGCCGAGATCGTCGCTGAAGTTGACGGCGTCGATGTACTGCCCGACGAGCCCGAGGAACTTCTCGAGGCCCTTCATGTGGAACACGGTCAGACGCTCGAGAATGTCGTGGGCCTGGTCCGGCTCCGAAGCGAGCAGCGCCAGGAAGTTGTCGTTCCGGTACAGATACTGGCCCCACTCCATGAGGTTGCAGCTGTACAGGCCGAGTATCGCCCTGTCGGTGCTCTCGCGCAGGCGGCGTGCGCCCTCCACCAGCAGGCGGTCTCCGTCGGGTCCTTCGACCAACGGTCCCGGAGGCGAGGGGATGTTCCACATCACGTCGGCCATGGCCTCTTCGAGGGCTTCGTGATCGGGCTCGTTCTCAGCCCAGGGGAAGTAGGCCCATTCGAAGTACAACGCCCCGTCGGGCATGCGGCCCACAACCCGCCCGGTCGGAGAGCGCAGGATCCAGCCATTCTCGACGCGCTCGGGCAGTGTCCAGACCGGTACCTGGCAAGGCGACCCGTTCGGCAAGGTCCAGTCGGCCCAGTCGGCGTCATCGAGGGCAAATCCACGCCCGAGCTCGACGGTGTCCACGTCGAAGCGATCGAGAACGTCCTCGTCGACTATGGCGAGCTGTTGCTGGATGTCGTATACACGGATCGGCTTACGCTCGAGGCCCAGGTAGTTCCGGAGGCGCTCGTAGGCAATCGCAGAAATACTCGACGACCGATGACCGGCGAAGTCGATCGGAACCCTGTCGGTCTCTTCATGATTGAAGGCTGCCAGCACCCGGTCTCTCGAGTTCATCGGGATCTCCTCAGTGGGGCACAAATAGATCGTACTCGACATGAGCCGATCACTTCACCTTGATACGGCACCTCAATATCCGAATCTTTCGGTTACCTCGCTCGCCATCTTTGCCCACTCCCAAAGCCGCTGGGGTTCGTAACGCACGGTGCTGACGTCTTTCATGATCACCTCGACGACGCATCCGTGCGCCTTTGCCTTCTCGAGGACCGTCTCGAGGTCGTGCCTGGCCTTGTCGAGGTTCCAGGTCGTCTCGGCGAAGACGGCGGGGTTGGGCTTGTGGGAGTACACGTAGCGGTTGCCGAGGTTGGCGACGGCCTCGTCGACGTTGACCCAGGGGCTCATCGAGATCTTGCGCAGGTTGGGGACCTTCTCCAGGATCGCCATCTTGCGGTGCAGCGGGTCACAGCAGCCGTAGTAGCTGAGGCCGAACCGTGTCATCCAGCGCAGCTCGTACTGGAGCGAGAACTCCCAGTGCATGCGGGGCGAGACGTCGGAGAAGATCTGCGCCGCTCCGCTGCCCCAGAGGTCCTTCGCCCGCACGTGGGCGGGGTCGTAGTCCGGCTGCGGCAGCTCGTCTGTGTAGCCGAGGCCGCCGGAGCCGATCCGGAA
This sequence comes from uncultured Acidimicrobiaceae bacterium, assembly GCA_963804265.1. Lineage (GTDB taxonomy): Bacteria > Actinomycetota > Acidimicrobiia > Acidimicrobiales > Bog-793 > Fen-455. The sequence continues at coordinate 41,096 of CAWDPZ010000053.1, read as the reverse complement.
GTACTTGTTGTTCAAAGTGAGCAGGTTCTGCTCCTCGAACTGGTCGAGCATGGCGCAGTAGGCGTTCACGAGCCTGTCTATGGCCTTGTGCACGAGCTCAGGTCGGTCGACGAGATCGACCAGGGCCTCTTGGACCCCCCACCACCTGATCATCTCGTCCCAGGGCGCGAACCAGAAGCAGAAGCCGTTCGCGCCGAGCTTCTTCACTTCTATGACGCCGTCCATGATGTCGCTCAGCTGCTGGAACTGCTGCTCGGACGCGGCCGCGTCGTGAGTCACGACCGGGGTCTTGATCTTCTCGAGGTCGTCCTCATCGTGTATCTGGATGTTGAAGTGCCGCGACACGACCGAGTTCGCCTCGTCGGTCAGGGCGACGTCCACGTCCTCTGAGATCCCAAAGGCTGTGTTGTGCACCACGAGCGGGGAGTAGACGACGGGCTCGACGACCATGTCCGCCGGCATGTGCTCCCACTGGTAGATCAGCTTGCGCAGCTCCGCCTCGTGATAGCGGCTCCACTCGGTCGTGGTCTCGAGACGCAGCTCGTCGTTGACGTCCATCTCGTGCCAGGGGACCTCGTCGATCCAGACCATCGGCTTGACCGGCCTCAGGCCGTTCAGGTCCCGCCACCTTGAGGCCGTCTCGGCGTGCGAGGCGAGAGAGGCGACGGTCGCGAGCCTCTCGCCGAGGGCCGCGCAGCACCACCTTGTCGGACTCGGGGACCTCGGTCGCGGCGCCCGTCACAGTCCCCTTCCGGGAGGGGTCAACAAGCCAGTTCGTATCCTGCATCGAAGCTCGCCCCAATCTTTCACTCTGAGCCAAAATCTGCCGCGGTCCGGTTAAAGCTAACCGTACTCCGGTGCGGCGTCATCGAATTCGGGACTTTTGGCCCTTCGCGTCATGACCTTTGACCCCCCCCGGCCATGACAGTTCCATGGCGACTGTCCTGCGGCAACAATGGGTCTTTCCGCCACCGCGGTGTCTCCTACGGATTACCAGCGAGAAGCGCGGGGTGTCCCGATCTTCCAGTTGTTATATTCAGCAGAGGTAGTTCTCGGCTCGCCGGTGCCCGGAGTCATCGTCGCCGGCGGGCATCCTTCTCAACACGTTGCAAGAAAGCAGACGCCCGATGACACAGAAGACAAGCATGCAAGGCATCGTTCTGCCTGGCAATGGCACGACCGAGACCCGGACCTATGACGTGCCCGAGCCAGCGCGAGGGCGAGGTCCTGGTGAAGATGCATGCCTCAGGTATCTGTGGGAGCGATATCGGCTACATCTACCGGGGGTACAAGAGCTATGTCGGCGTGAGCGGCCCCGCCTACCGGGGCGTAATCGCCGGCCACGAACCAGCGGGCGAGATCGTCTCGGTCGGCCCGGGCGTGAGCCATTTCGGCCTCGGGAGCCGCGTCCTCATGTACCACATCGTCGGCTGCGGCTTGTGCTCGAATTGCAGGTCCGGCCACTACATCAGCTGTTCTTCTCCCGACCGGTCGTCTTACGGCTGGCAGCGAGATGGCGGGCACGCCGAGTACCTCCTCGCCTCGGAGCGAACCTGCATTGTCCTGCCCGATGCGCTCTCCTACGTCGACGGCGCACTGATCAGTTGCGGTTTCGGCACCGCCCATCAGGGGCTCATCCGTATCGGGACCAGCGGAGCCGACGACCTCCTCGTCGTCGGCCTGGGACCTGTCGGACTTGCCGCCGCCATGATCGGACGCGGGCTCGGCGCCCGGCACATCTACGGAGTGGAGGCCAGCCCGCTTCGCCAAGACTGGGCTGTGAGGCTGGGTCTTTTCGACGGGGTGTTCCCCGCCGACGAGAGCACCGCCGCCCTCGTCGACGAAGCCACCGCAGGCGCGGGGTGCTCCTGTGTCATCGAGTGCTCGGGCAGCACGCAGGGACGCTCCACCGCCATCGCCGGCGCGGCCGAGTGGGGAAGGATCTCGCTCGTCGGCGAAGGGGGCCGTCTGGAGACCGAGGTGTCGGACCTGCTCTTGCACAAGCAGATCACGCTCTATGCCTCCTGGGTCACGTCCCTGCAGGCAATGGAGCGCCTCACCTTGGACCTGGCGCGTTGGCAGCTGCACCCCGAGATCATCGTGAGCGACCGCTTCGGACTCGGCCAGGCCGAGGAGGCGTACGCCCTCGCCGCGGGTGCGAGTGCCGGAAAAGTCGTCATTATTCCCAGCCACGATTCCGATGACCGGCCTTCTCCTGCCGGCTGACGCATCGGAGTCGACCCGCATCGAAGTCGACGACGCTGGAGAGAGACGCGTCTTGTGGTTGCGCACCGCCGATGTCTGCGTAGGCGTGGTCCCCTCCCTCGGGGGGCGGGTCCTGTCCCTCGTCACCAGGGCTGGAGAGCATCTCTTCCGGAACCCGGAGCTGCTCGACGACGCCGTCCACGAGACGCCGAGGGCCACAGGGCTCGGCCAAGCGCGGGATCGTGCGCTCGGGAGCTGGATCAACTGGGGCGGCGACAAGACCTGGCCCGCTCCGCAAGGCTGGTCCGGCCCGGGCGAGTGGGCTGGACCACCTGATCCGGTGCTGGACGGCGGTCCTTACGACGCGAGTTGGAGCCTCGAGGACGGCTGTGCCCGGGTCGACATGCTCAGCCCGGACGATGAGCGGACGGGACTTCGAGTTGGCCGCAGGGTCGAGGTCGCGCCGGGCAGTTCCGGATACCGGCTCACGAGCACTTTCACCAACGTGGGCGACCGGGAGATCTCCTGGGCCATCTGGCAGGTCGTGCAGCTGCCCGGTTCCGACGCGCCGGCGCAGGTGCGGCCGGACACCCGGCGCGGCATCTGGGTCGGCACCGAAACAGGTGCCGGGGAACGAGAGCCCGGCGAACCGGTCGTGCACCTCATCGCAGGAACGGCTGACCTGCAGGTCGACCGCGGACGTCCCCCTGTCGCATGGGTGCCCCCTCAAGACGTCGTGGGCAAGGTTGGCTTTCCCTCGGCTTCGGGATGGGTGGCCCACGTCGCAGCAGATCGGGTGACAGCGCTCCGGTTCGACCCGGACCGTGCCGGCCGGTACCCCGACCGGGAGTCGAGGGTCGAGGTATGGCTCGAGCACCCGCTCGAGGAACCGCTGCCGCACCTGGGAGGCCTCCAGCCCCGCCACCGCGTGGCCGAGTGCGAAGTCCTCGGTCCTCTCCGGACCATGGCCCCTGGAGCGTCGGCTCGCCTCGTCACCCATGTGACCGGTTGCTCGGGCGAAGGCCCGGTGCAGGACGTGACAGCGGGCGCGTGCGTGCTGCAGCCCATGGTTGCTACCTCGGGTCCGTCCGGGCTTCGCCTGACCGGCAGGCTCGGGGTGTTCTCGACCGGGAACGTGACCATCTGTTTCGAGGGTGGCGAACGGGCGCAACTCGGCGAGGTCGCACTGGGGCGCGCCATGGCGGGGACCCGGTTCGATATCTCCTGGGAGTCACGAGCCCCGCGCTCGACGGTTTGTGCCGTCGTCTGTCTGGACAAGGTCGAGGTTGCGCGTGCACGGCTAGTCGCGCTCTGCGAGGAGAGGAGATGACCCTTGATCAACCTGCCTGAGCGTCCGGAGGCGCTGCGCGACGCACCTGTAGCAGCTTGGAGCGAGGCCGTGGTGATCCCTACGTACCCGGTGCCGGCGGCCGACCGCAACCCGATGTTCCTTGAGAAGCGGGTGTACCAGGGATCCTCGGGCCGTGTGTACCCGAACCCGGTGGTCGACAGCGTGTCCGATGAGCGAGCCGACATCTCCTGGGAGGCTCTGCATCTCGAGAACGAGTACGTCCGGCTCATGGTCCTGCCGGAGATCGGCGGGCGCATCCATGTCGGGATGGACCGCACGAACGGCTACGACTTCTTCTACCGGCAGAACGTGATCAAACCGGCACTGGTCGGACTGCTGGGCCCTTGGATCTCGGGAGGCGTCGAGTTCAACTGGCCGCAGCACCACCGCCCCTCAAGCTTCATGCCTGTCGACTGGGCGATCGAGGAGCTTGTCGACGGGGGTCGCACCATCTGGTGCTCGGAGCACGAGCCCATGGGCCGGATGAAGGGCATGCACGGCGTCACGCTGCGGCCCGGCTCCTCGCTCGTCGAGCTCCGTGTCCGTCTGTTCAACAGGACGCCCACGGTGAACACCTTCCTCTGGTGGGCGAACGTGTGCGCGCGGGTGCACGATCGGTACCAGTCCTTCTTCCCCCCTGACGTCCGATACGTGTTCGATCACGCCAAGCGGGCCGTCTCCACGTTTCCGGTTGCCGATGGCTTGTATTACGGAGTCGACTACGGGTCGCGCCCCGACGCCGGGGCCGACCTGTCCTGGTACCGCAACATCCCCGTCCCGACCTCTTACATGGCGACAGGCACGCGGGGCGACTTCTTCGGCGGTTACGACCACGGTGCCGACGCCGGCTTCGTGCACTGGGCTGATCACCGCGTCTCGCCCGGCAAGAAACAGTGGACCTGGGGCAACGGTGAGTTCGGCTACGCCTGGGACCGCGAGCTCACCGATGAAGACGGCCCCTACGTCGAGCTGATGGCCGGCGTGTACACGGACAACCAGCCGGACTTCAGCTTCCTCATGCCGTACGAGACCAAGTCCTTCAGCCAGTACTGGTTCCCGATCCGGCAGATCGGACCGGCCCAGGCGGCAAGCACCGACGCCGCCTTGAGCCTGTCCGTACAAGACGACCGGGCGCGAGTCGGCGTGGCGGCGACGTGCAGGCTGAGCCAGGCGACGGTGCGGCTCGTGGCGGGCGAGGAGCTCGTCTGGGAGCAGACCGCCGACCTCGCTCCCGACCAGCCGCTCGTCGTCGAGGACATACCGCTTCCTGCGGGCAGCGGGCAGACGCGAATCCGCCTGTCCCTCATCGCCGGCGACGGAGAGCTCCTCGGTTACCGGCACGAACCCCGAGGGGCCGGCGAGGCACCGTCCCCGGCGGGCGAGCCGCGCCTGCCGGGCGAGATCGCCTCGGTCGAAGAGCTTTACCTGACGGGCGTCCATCTCGCCCAGTACCGGCATGCCACCCGCCACGCCGAGGACTACTGGCGGGAGGCGCTCGCCCGAGAGCCGGGAGACATCCGCTCGAACACGGCCATGGGCTGGTGGCACTTCAACCGGGGTGAGGCCACGATCGCCGTCGAGCACTTCGAAAAGGCGATCGGGACCCTCACCCGGCTCAACCCGAACCCGTACGACGGGGAGGCCCACTACGGTCTCGGCTTGGCGCTGCGCTCGGCCGGCCGTCTCGGCGAAGCCGACGAGGCGCTGGCCAAGGCGGCGTGGTCCGGGGCCTGGCGCAACGCGGCCCTCTTCGCCCGTGCCCAACTCGCCGCCCGCCGGGGACGGTTCGACGCCGCCCTCGGTCTGCTGCAAGCCGTGATCGAGGGGGAAGCCGGCCAGCTGACCGCCCACGGTCTTCGCGCGGCCATCTCCCGGCGTCTGGGCTTGTCGGCCGCCGCCCTCGAGGACGTCCGCGCGGTGCTCGCCGTCGATCCACTGGACGCGATCGCGTGCGACCAGCGCCGTCGCCTCGAAGCGGAGGGCTCTAGCCCACAGCCCGGGGTCACGGCCAAAGCGCCGGTCGACCCTTCTCCCGGCGGCCTGCAAACCGCCCTCGACGTCGCCCACGACTATGCGGCCGCCGGGTTGCTGACAGAGGCGATCGAGCTTCTCGGGCGCCTGCTGCCGGCGGACGCGGCCGCGCCGGTCTATCCGATGCTCCGCTACACGCTCGCCTGGTTGCTGCATCTTGCCGGCGACCCCGAGGCGGCCGCCGAGTTCGGCCGGGCCGCGCAGATGCCGCCTGATTACTGCTTCCCGGCGCGCCTCGCGGAGATCGAGATCCTGGAAACTGCGGTCGCGGTCAATCCTCGAGACGCCCGGGCCCATTATTACCTGGGCAACCTCCTCTACGACCGGCGCCGCTATCTCGACGCGATCGCCGCCTGGCGCAATGCCGCCACCATTGATCCCGCCTTCCCGACCGTCCACCGCAATCTCGGCCTTGCCGAGTTCAACGTCCTGCGGCAACCCGACGAGGCCATGGCTTGTTACGAGCGCGCTTTCGCCGCCGACCCCTCCGACGCCCGCGTTCTCTACGAGCTCGACCAGCTGAGCCGCAGGTGCGGAAGCGCCGCGACCGAGCGCATTGGCCGCCTCGCCAGGCACCGGGATCTCGTCGATGCGCGCGACGACCTCACGACGGAGTTCCTCACCTTGTTGAACCTGCTCGGACGCCATGTGAGGCCCTGGCCATCCTCAGGTCGCGACGCTTCCATCCCTGGGAGGGCGGTGAAGGCCTCGTCTCGGCCCAGTGGACTCTGGCGAACCTCCGGCTCGCCCAGGCCTCGCTTGCCGGCTCCGACCCGGAATCCGCCGTCACCGCCTGCAAACGGCCCTCGAACGTCCCTACAACCTGGGTGAGGGCAAACACCTGCTCCTGGCGGAAAACGAGCTGCAGTGGCACCTGGGCACGGCCCTGAGGGCCGCCGGCCGCGGCGACGAGGCGCAAGGCTGGGTCCTCGCGGCTGCCTCGGCCCAAGGAGACCCCCGGGCGCCCGCCGGCGAGCCCGCTTACTGGCAGGCGCGCTCGCTTCGCCTCCTCGGCGAGGAGGGCACCGCCCAGGGCGTGCTCGAAGAGCTGCTGCAATCGGCCCGCCGACGCGCGACCGAGCCCCAGAAGATCGACTATTTCGCCACGTCGCTGCCGACCTTCCTCGTCTTCGAGGACGACCTCGACCGCCGCAACAGGATCGAGTGCCGCTACCTCGAGGGTCTGGCCCTCGCCGGGCTCGGCCAGGGCAAGGCGGCGGTCGCTTGCTTCGAGGAGGTGTCCGGCATGGACGTCTCGCACGAGGGCGCGCGCTGGCACCTGCGAGCTCTCGGGGTCCCGTAGCACCGGGACGCGTCCGGTTCTGGTCCGGTCCTGCCGGGAGGTAGGACCGGACTGCGGCTCCGGAAAACGATATCCTGACAGCCGTATCTGCCGGGAGCGGCGCGCTCGGCTCTCTCCTGTCAGACGAAGTCGGTAGCCGAACGGCGAGGGGGCGAGTAGTGGGAGACAGCCAAGGCCAGACCGGGGGGCCGGCGACCCGGCGGAGCTACAGCCTCGTCGGTCCCGAGACAGCGAAGGCTGTCGAGGCCGGCTTTGACAACGCCGAATGGTACAGGGCGCCGATCGACCCCGAACGCCTGCAGGCACTCATGGTGCGGCGCAACGGCCGCCCGGCGCTCGACGCCTTCTTGTGGCTCGCGCTCCTCGGCGGTGCCGGCACCGCGGCGTTCCTCGCCCTCGGAACATGGTGGGCGATCCCCGCCTTCGCTGTCTTCGGCGCGCTCTATGGCGGCTCTGGCGATGCCCGCTGGCACGAGAACGGGCACGGGACGGCTTTCCGCACCCGCTGGGCGAACGACGCCATGTACAACATCGCCTCGTTCATGATGATCCGGGAGCCGACTCTGTGGCGCTGGTCTCACGTTCGCCACCACTCGAACACCTTGATCGTCGGGCTCGACCCTGAGATCGGGGTTCCCCGCCCGGCGCCGCTGCTCAGCATCGCCTTCAATTACCTGAATCTCATAAACGGCCCGAAGATGCTCGCCAAGATGGTCTCGCATGCCTTCGGTCACCGCGAGGACTTCACGCGAGTTCTGGTGCCCGAGAGCGAATTCCGCCGCGTCGTCTGGGAGGCACGCATCTTCCTGCTCCTGCTTGCCGGGGCCGTCGCGGCTGCTGTCGCTCGCGGCACGATCGTGCCTCTGCTGTTCGTCGGGCTGCCCTCCTTTTACGGCGCATGGCTGCTGTGGTTCTTCGCGATCACCCAGCACGCGGGACTTCGCGAGGATGTGCTCGACCACCGGATGAGCACGCGGACGGTGTATGTCAACCCCGTCTTCCGTTTCCTCTACCTGAACATGAACTACCACGTGGAACATCACATGTTCCCTGCTGTCCCCTACTACAACCTTCCCGCCCTGCACGAGGAGATCAAAGAGTTCCTCCCGCCCCCGAAGACCTCGATGCTGGCCGCCTACCGGGAGATCCTCCACGCCCTCCTCGAGCAGAGGCGGGACGTGGCCTGGGAGATACCGAGCGACTGGGTACCGCCGGCGGAGCCCCAAGCTTCCGGGGCGCAGGTGGAGCTCACCGTCAAGACCGCTCCCGGATCGGGGCAGGCCGACCTCGGGCCGAGCCCGCTGCTCGCGCCCGGGCAGCTCGTGCCTGTCGAGGTGGACGGGTCCGCCTACGTGCTCTGCCGGACGCTCGACGGCACCTACGCCTTCGTCGACGGCGTGTGCACCCATGGCCGGACGCGGCTGTCGGGCGGCTTCCTCGACGACTGCATCCTCGAGTGCCCCAAGCACAACGGCCGCTTCGATGTGAGAACGGGCGAGGCGGTCCGCCTTCCTGCACAAAAGCCGCTCTGCACCTATCCAGTCAGCGATCACCAAGGACGGCTCGTGGTCGACATGGCAGCCGGGCAGCGACAACCGGGCGGCTCGGAGCGTTCACCGGACCGGGTCATCTGAGCGCCGGGTCATTCGAGCGCCGGTGCCCGCGGCCGAGGAGTCCCAGCAGATTTGACGACCCGTACAGGATGCGGCTCAGCTGACGGAACGGAGCGAGTTTGATGCAGGACGCGAACTGGTTGACAGACCCGGAACGAAAGGGCTCCCCGTCCATCTCCGAGGCTGGGGCCACCGACGCCGACGTCAAGGTCCTGCGGGCCCTCGGCGAGAGGCTCGCCACCGTCGCCTCTCTCGCCTCGCACGCCGAGACGGCCTCGAGGTGGCGGGACCTGAACGCCCTGAAGCCGGTCAAGCCGATGGTCTGGATCTGGACCGATCAGGTCCCCTGGCACGAGATGGACGTCGACGACGAGCTGCGTCTCGAGACCACGACCGAGTGGAGCCGCTATCACGAGGCGGAGCTGCGCAAGCTGATCTACCAGTGGGAGCACATGCCGGCGGACATGGTCGTCGAGCCCGTCGTCTACTCCCCGCTCGTGGTGCACAACACAGCCTTTGGGATCTCAGAGGACGTGGACGTCGCCCTCACCGACGAGGCGAACTCGGTCGTGTCGCGGCACTTCAACATCCAGATACACGATGAGGACGACCTCGAGAAGATCAAGACCCCGGTCGTGACTCACGACGCGGCCGCGTCCGAGCAGCAGTTCCAGCAGCTGAGCGACATCATGGACGGCGTAATAGAAGTGAAGAAGCTCGGCGCGAACGGCTTCTGCTTCTGGTTCGCGCCCTGGGACGAGATGATCAGGTGGTGGGGGGTCCAAGAGGCCCTGGTCGATCTCGTCGACCGACCTGAGCTCGTGCACAAGGCCATAGACAGGCTCGTGAACGCCTACTGCGCCATGCTCGACCAGTTCGAGGAGCAGAACCTGCTCACGCTCAACAACGCGAGGCACGAGACGGGCTCCGGCGGCCTCGGCTACACAGACGAGCTGCCGCAGCCGGACTACGACCCCGCCCACGTGCGGGCGAAGGACCTCTGGGGCAGCGGAGCGGCCCAGATCTTCTCCGACGTCTCGCCCCGCATGCACTGGGAGTTCTCGCTGCAGTACGAGCTGCGCTGGATGACACGGTTCGGCCTCAGCTACTACGGCTGCTGTGACCCGCTGCACCGCAAGATGGCGATCCTGGAGAAGGTCCCCAACCTGCGCAAGATCTCGATGAGCCCCTGGGTCAACGTCGACGAGGCCGTCGCCAACCTCGGCAACCGCTACGTGTACTCCCACAAGCCCAACCCCGCCGTCTTCGCCGAGACGACCTGGAACCTCGACAAGGCCAGGCACGACCTCGAGACGGTCCTCGAGAAGGCAAAGGCGCACGGATGCGTCGTCGAGGTGATCATGAAAGACGTCAGCACCGTGCGTTACGAACCCCAGCGGCTCTGGGAGTGGGCAAAGATGGCGAGCGAGGTGACCGAGGAGGTCAATTGCTGAACGAGCCACCGCGGACACCTCGCGCTCGCCACAGACCAGGAGGACACGACGGTCAAGAAGGGCCAAGGTAGGAGCACAACATCAACACGCTTGTCCGACCGAGAAGGTCAACAAGCAGAGAGGGGCTGTCATGCCGCAAGCAGGAGTACGCCGCTACCAGATGTTCATCGACGGGGAGCTCGTCGATGCAGAGAAGACCTTCGCGGTCGTCAACCCGTCCACGACCGAGGTGATCTCCGAGGTCCCGAGCGGAACCCACGCCGATGTGAACCGCGCCGTCGAGGCCGCCGGACGCGCCCAGCCGCAGTGGGGCAAGCTGCCCGCCATCGTCAGGGCCGGCCACTTGAGGGAGATCGCCCAGCTGCTGCGCAAGAACCGGGACGAGCTGGCCGCGGTCATCACCGAGGAGCAGGGCAAGATCCTCTCCCTGGCCGAAGTGGAGGTGGACTTCTCTGCCGACTACATCGACTACATGGCCGAGTTCGCCAGGCGCTACGAAGGTGAGATCGTCCAGAGCGACCGGCCCGGCGAGAACATCCTCGTCTACAAGCTCCCGATCGGTGTCGTGGCCGGCGTGCTTCCCTGGAACTTCCCGTTCTTCCTGATCGTGAGGAAGATGGCCCCTGCACTCGTCACCGGGAACACGATCGTCATCAAGCCCAGTAGCGAGACGCCGAACAACGCCTGCGCCTTCGCGAAGCTCGTCGCGGAGTCATCCCTGCCCAAGGGCGTCTTCAATCTCGTCACCGGGGCCGGGTCGGTCGTCGGATCGACCCTTGCGAGCCATCCGCGGATCGACATGGTCAGCCTGACCGGGAGCGTCGAGGCGGGCGCCGCCGTCATGCACGCCGCCGCGGACAACATCACCAAGGTCTCCTTGGAGCTGGGAGGCAAGGCTCCGGCGATCGTGATGCCGGACGCCGACATCGATCTCGCGGTGCGGTCCATCCGAGCCTCGCGCATCATCAACACGGGCCAGGTCTGCAACTGCGCCGAGCGCGCCTACGTGCACGAGTCCATCGCCTCGGAATTCATAGAGAGCTTCGCCGCCGCCATGGAACAGACGGTCGTAGGGGACCCCTTCGACCCCAAGGTGGAGATGGGGCCGCTCGTGAGCGAAAGGCAGCTCGAGCTCGTCGATGCGGCCGTGCAGCGGGCCATAAGCGATGGCAGCAAGCTCGTGACAGGTGGCGAGCGGTACGCAGGCAGGACCGGCTACTACTACCCACCGACCGTGCTCACCCACTGCGACCAGAAGAGCGACATCATGCAGAAGGAGATCTTCGGCCCTGTCCTGCCCATCACCACCTTCGGCGACCTTGACGAGGCGATCGAGCTCGCGAACGACTGTGAGTACGGCCTGACCTCGTCCATCTACACCCGCAGCATGGACGTGATGATGCGGGCCTGCAACGAGATCCGCTTCGGTGAGACCTACGTCAACCGCGAGAACTTCGAGGCGATGCAGGGGTTCCACGCCGGGTGGCGCAAGTCGGGCATCGGCGGGGCGGACGGCAAGCACGGGCTGGAGGAGTACCTGCAGACCCACGTCGTCTACGTCGACTACGACATCGCGAAGAAGTAGGCCGCGACCGCCACGCCCGGGGCACCGAAGCATCTCGACGCGTCCGGGGCCGGGGCGCTTCCGTCGTCTCCCTAGCGCCTGGTCATGTCAGGGACATGACCAGGCGCTAGACCGTCCTTCACCTCGCAGACCGAAAGGAGGGTGTCCTCAACCACGTCGCGCCATCCGTGCAGGGCGCCGGGCTCGAATATGAACAGCTCGGGCCCCTCGTAGTCGAACTCCTCGCCGGTGGGGATCACAAGCTTTCCCCGCCCGGTGATGATCTGGCACACCGCGTAGTCGGGACCAGCGTGGATGGGGACCGTGCACCCCGCCGGTATGCGGTACAGCGTCGTCGTGCCGTTGGGCGAATGGTGCATGTCCGCGGCCACCTGCCCGAAGGCGTCGGGTTCAGCCCAGGGCGGAGTCCCGCGGACGTCTGAGCCGACCTGACCGTCGACCACGTTGAAAACAGTTGCGCGCACGTTTCGAGCCTCCAATCCGTTCCGGTACGTCCGGTCTCCTGCCTCGACAGTCCCAGCCCCCGGGTCACGGCGCGGATCGGAGCACCTGCTGGAGCGGGGCACCCCGATCGGCTTGACACCCGACTGCGGTCATGTACACGATTACTAGCACACGCCCCGGATGGGACATGCAGGTGCCGGATCCCGGGTGACGATGGGCCGAAAAAGCCGGGAGTTGCCTCCCTGACCTGGTCGTCTCATTGCTCTTGATGTCTTACCAAGGACTGGTGAGTGGTATCTGGCCACAGCCCGCGGAGGAAGGAACAAGTGCGCCGGGTCGTAACCATCGGAGAGATCCTCGTCGAGATCATGGCGCAGGAGGTCGGACCGGGCTTTCGCGAGCCCGTGCATCTGCTCGGTCCGTTCCCGAGCGGCGCCCCGGCGATCTTCATCGACCAGGTCGCGAAGCTCGGCCAAGCTTGCGGCATCATCAGCTGCGTCGGAGACGACGACTTCGGCTGGGTGAACCTGGACCGTCTCGGGCGCGACGGAGTCGACGTGAGAGCCGTCGAGGTGCTTTCCGAGCACGAGACGGGCAGCGCCTTTGTCCGTTACCGGGAGAGCGGTGACCGCGACTTCGTCTACAACATCAAGAACAGCGCCTGCGGCCAGCTGCGGTGGACCGACGCCGCCTCAGAGCTGCTGGCCGAGTGCGGCCACCTGCACCTGTCGGGCACGTCGCTCTCCACTCCCCAGATCGTCGAGATGATGCTCAGGGCGATCGAGCTCGTGAAGGCCAAGGGGGGCTCGGTCTCGTTCGACCCGAACATCCGCAAGGAGGTGACCCGCGACCCGCAGGTGAGCGCGGCCCTGGCGACGATGCTGGCGTCGTGCGACATGTTCCTTCCGAGCGGCGACGAGCTCACGCTGCTGACGCGGGCCGACACGCCGGAGGCTGCCATCTCCGAGATTCTCGGCATGGGAGTCAGCGCCATCGTGGTGAAAAACGGTGCGGCCGGCTCCGCCTTCTACGGCGCCGAGGGCACCTTCATCGCGCCCGGCTATGCAGTCGAAGAGGTGGACCCGACCGGCGCCGGTGACTGTTTCGACGCCACCTTCATCACGTGCCGCCTGCAAGGCCGAGGCGTACAGGAGAGCCTCGAGTACGCCAACGCCGCCGGTGCCCGGGTGGTCGGCATCAGAGGGCCGATGGAAGGCACCTCGACCTTTGCCCAGCTCGACGCTCTCAGGGCGGCGGCCGGGACCGGAGCGACCCGTCTCTCGGCACTCGTCTCGGCCCACGGCGCAGGCAGGGCCGGCGTGCCCGCAGGGATCACCTCGGTCTGCTCGGCACACCCGATGGTGCTCGAGGCCGTGATGCGCCACGCGAGTCCGCACACCGCGGTGCTCATCGAGGCGACCTGCAATCAGGTCAACCACGAGGGGGGCTACACGGGCCTGACGCCGGCGGCGTTCCGTGACCTTGTGCACGCCATCGCGGACGAGGTCGGTCTCCCGCGCGAGCGGATCATGCTCGGGGGGGACCACCTCGGCCCGAACCCGTGGCGGCACCTTCCCCCCGAGACGGCCCTCGCCCACGCCGAGGAGATGGTTGCCTCCTATGTGGCCGCAGGGTACGAGAAGATCCACCTCGACACCAGCATGGGCTGTCTAGGGAGAGCCCGACCACCTGCCGGACGAGGTCACGGCCGAGCGCGCCGCCGCGCGGCTGGCCGTCGTCGCGCAGGCCGGCGCAAGCATGACCAGGACCACGCTCGGTTACGTCATCGGCACTGAGGTGCCGGTCCCCGGTGGGGCGGCCGAGCAGATCGAGCGTCTCGAGGTGACCCGTCCCGACGCCGTCGCCGCCACCCTCGAAGCGCACCGGCGGGCCTTCGCCGCGGCGGGGGCCGAAGCCGCCTACGAGGCGGTGATCGCCATGGTCGTTCAGCCCGGAGTCGAGTTCGACGACAGCCAGGTAATCGTCTACCGGCCCGAGCGTCGCCCGCGAGCTCAGCGCAGCCCTGGACGGGACCCCGGGGCTCGTCTTCGAGGCCCACTCGACCGACTACCAGCCTGCGGAGAGCCTCGCCGAGCTGGTGAGCGACGGCTTCGCGATCTTGAAGGTCGGTCCTGCGCTCACCTTTGCCCTGCGCGAGGCCCTGTACGGGCTGGACCAGATCGCGGCCGCCCTGGACGCCGGCTGGAGCGAGCACTCGCTCAAGGCGGCGATGGAACGCGAGATGCTCGCGAGCCCCGGCTACTGGCAGCCGTACTACCGGGGAGACCCGGATCGCCAGCGCATGTTGCGCCACTTCAGCTACAGCGACCGCATCCGTTACTACTGGGCGCGACCGGGTGCCCGAGACAGCGGTGCAGCAGCTCTTTGAGCGCCTCGGTGAGGCGCCGATCCCCGAGCCTTTGATCAGCCAGTGGCTGCCACGGCTTCGCGAGCGGGTGCGGGACGGAAGACAGGACCGCACGCCGAGGTCGCTCGCGCTCGCAAGCCGTGGGCGACGCGCTCGACGACTACGCGGCGGCATGCGGTGCAGACACGACAGCCCGAACGAAACAGGAGATGCCATGACCACTGAACCAACGCGGCGACGCGTCTATGTCAGTTCCGCCGACGTAGTCGAGCTGACCACCGAGGCCGTGCCGTCACTCGGCCAAGGTGAGGCACTCGTCGAGATGTCGGTGTCGGGGGTGTGCGGCTCCGACAAGGCCGGCGTCCACGGCGAGCACGCATTCCTCAAGCCTCCCTTTTATCCCGGCCACGAGGTGGTGGGCGTGGTCCTCGGCGTCGCCGACGACGTCGGCAACGTCGCGGTCGGGGACCGGGTCACGATTGAACCGACCCTCCCCTGCGGTCACTGCAAGCCTTGCCGGACCAATCGCGAGAACCTCTGCGAGAACCTGCAGTTCTTCGGCTGCGGGTATCGAGAAGGTGGCATGGCCGACGTCTTCTCGGCCCCGGCGGCCCGGCTCCACAAGGTGCCCGCGCACTTCAGCGACCACCAGGCAGCTCTCATCGAGCCATTGGCCACGCCGGTGCACGCCGTCAGGCTGGCCGGTGACTTGCAGGGCAAGACCGTTGCCATCCAGGGTGCGGGCACGATCGGTCTGTTGGCGCTGACGGCCGCCCGCAGGGCCGGGGCCGCCAGGATCGTCAGCACCGACATGCTGGCGGCCAAGCGCCAGCTGGCCCTGGACCTTGGGGCCGACGCCGTCGTCGACGCGGCATCGGAGAACCTTGCCGCCGTGGTCCGTGGTGAGCTCGGCGAGAGCGCGGACGTCGTCTTCGACTGCGTCGCCTACGAGGCCACTTTGGGGGAAGCGATAAAGATGGCCGTGAAGGGGGGCACCGTGGTCGTATTGGGAGGCCCGCGCAAGTTCGCGAGCGTCAACCTGCCTGTGATCCAGGAGTTCCAGATCCGCATCCAGGGCGCCGCGACATACCGCTGGGAGGACTTCGACGACGCCATCGAGATCATCGGCAGCGACGGCTTTGACGCCGAGCGGTTCATCACAGCGACCTTCCCCCTCCCTGAGGCGGCAGAAGCCTTTGCGGCCATCTCTTCGGGAAGCGAGGTCAAGATCCTCGTCGTGGCCGACCCGAGCGGTCGCTGATGGCGACCGCGGCGGCGCGCGTCGTCGCGGTCGACCTGGGCGCTTCGAACGGTCGCGTGTTCCTTGCCGATGTCGGCAGGGAGAGCTTCGCATTCGCCCAGGTGCACCGGTTCTGGAACGGGGACGTCAGGACGGGTCGCCACATCCACTGGGACGTCCTCGGCCTTTACCGCGGGATTCTCGACGGCCTGCGCAACGCCGGTCGAGACGGACGCCTGGACTCGATCGGGATCGACTCTTGGGGAGTGGACTACGGACTCCTCGACGACGACGGAGCCCTGCTCGGCAATCCCGTTCACTACCGCGACGACAGGACCCTCAAGGTTGTCGGACCGGTCGTGGACGGCGTCGGAGCCTTGGACCTCTATCGCCGCTCGGGCATCGCGGTCGCGCCTTTCAACACGATCTTCCAGCTTGTCGCCGGCCGCGAGGATGCCCTCTTCAGCCTCGCACGGACCCTGCTTCTCATCCCCGATCTGCTGGCGTACTGGCTGACAGGGTCTGTCGGCTCCGAGGAGACGAACGCGTCGACGACGCAGCTGCTCAGCGTCGACGGTTCCGGATGGGACAGGGAGCTCATGTCCAGGCTCGGCATTCCAGAAGGCCTGTTCGCGCCCATTCGCCGACCCGGCGAACGGCTCGGTCCGCTCGTCCCCGAGGTGCTGGCAGAGATAGGCCTGGACTACCCGGTGCCGTTCACGGCAGTCTGCTCGCACGACACCGCCTCGGCCGTGGTCGCCGTGCCCGCCGACGAAGCGCGCACTTCGCCTTCATCTCCTCGGGCACATGGTCTCTCGTCGGAGTGGAGCTGGACCGCCCCGTGCTGAGCGAGGAGAGCCGAGCCGCGGGCTTCACGAACGAGCGGGGCGGGGACGGGTCGATCCTCTACCTGCGCAACGTCATGGGGCTCTGGCTGCTGCAGGAGTCGATGCGCACCTGGGAGCGACTCGGAAAGAGCTTCGCCTTGGCGGAGCTGCTCTCCTCGGCGGCTGCGGAGCCTCCCCTTCGCAGTGTCTTCGATCCGGGCGATCCCCGCTTCTTCCCACCGGGCGACATGCCGTCGCGGATCGCGCAGGTCTGCCGCGAGCACGGCGAACCGGTCGCCGAGACCCCGGCGCAGGTCACCCGATCCATCCTCGACAGCCTCGCCCTCGCCTACCGGCGGAGCCTGCGCGCGGCCGCGGAGCTGTCGGGCAGAGCCGTCGAGGTCGTCCACGTGGTCGGCGGCGGCGTGAACAACACCCTCCTTTGCCAGTTGACCTCCGACGCCTGCGGCCTGCCGGTCGTGGCCGGCCCGGTCGAGGCGGCCGCGATCGGCAACGCCTTGGTGCAGGCACAGGCACTCGGCACCCTGCGCGATGGCAGGTGGGCCATCCGCGGAGCTCGTCTCCAAGCAGGCGGAGCTCCGCCGATACGAGCCGTCCGGAGCCGACGGCCGCCTCTGGCAAGACGCGGAGGCTCGGCTCGCCACGGCTCTAGACGGCCCCGGACAGCAACGGTCGACCGCCCTGTGCGGGCCGGAGCGTCCGATCCGTAGAAAACGATTAACCTGTGAGGCTAAGCTCTCAAGCGATTAAATCCCCCGACCAGGCATGGAACAGGCTCGCCGTGAGTAACATCCAACGACCGTGACCACCATCGTCGACGTAGCCGAAGCCGCCGGGGTCTCCACCGCCACGGTCTCGCGGGTTCTCAACAACCATCCCCAGGTCGACGCTGCGCCTCGCCGCCGCCGTCCGCCAAGCCGTCAAGGACCTGGGCTACCGTCCGAGCCGGGTGGCGCGCAGCCTGCGGACCCGCCGGAACCGTGTGTGGGCACTCATCGTCTCCGACGTCCGCACGGGACCGTTCTTCGGCGCCGTCGTGCGGGGCGTCGAAGATGTCGCCTATGAAGCGGGCTATTCGCTCTTTTTGTGCAACACCGACGAAGACCCCGTCAAGGAGTCCTCCTACATCGAGCTCGCCGTGGCCGAGAACGTCGCCGGGCTGATCCTCACGCCCTCCGGCGCCCGCACCGACCTGTCGCCGCTGCTCAACTACGGCATCCCCGTCGTGCTCGCCGACCGGACGCTCCCCGGCCAGCAGGCCGACAGTGTCCTCGTCGACAACGTCTCGGGCGCCCACGAGGCCGTGAACCACCTGCTCGAAGGTGGCTACGAGCGCATCGCGTGCATCACCGGCCCGCTCACGACCACAACCGGCCAGCAGCGCTACGTCGGCTACTGCAACGCCCTCGAGGCGGCTGGACTCCCCGTCGACGACTCCCTCGTGCGGGTGGCGGACTTCCGCGAGCTCGGTGGTCAGCTCGCCACGAAGGAGCTGCTGTCGAAAAGAGCCCGCCCCGACGCCCTCTTTGTGACCAATCACCTCATGACCGTCGGTGCCCTGCAGGCCATGGCCGAGGCGAAGCTGACCATCCCGACCGACATCGCCGTCGTCAGCTTCGACGACATGCCTTGGGCCTCCTTGTTGCAGCCACCGCTCACCGCCGTGGCTCAGCCGGCTTACGACCTCGGGGTGGAGGGAGCGAGGCTGCTCCTGAGCCGGCTGGAGGGTTACACGGGCGCCGCCCGGACAGTGATGCTGTCAACCACGCTGCAGGTGAGGGGCAGCTCGACGCCGAAGCGTCGCGTGGCCGCCAAGCACCGCTGAGTGGGCGCTTTCCCAACGAAGAGCTGTTGCGGGACGGCTCGAGAGAGGAGCTGAGATGCTCAAGCACGTCGACCCTTTGCTGACCCCGGAGCTGTTGTTCGTCCTCGCCGCCATGGGCCACGGCGACGAGATCGCCGTTGTCGACGCCAACTTCCCCGCCGACAGCGTGGCCCGTGGCACCTGCCACGGCCGCGTGGTGTCCCTCGGCGCCGTGTCGATGCCCCGGGCGGTGAAAGCCATCCTTTCCGTGCTGCCTCTGGACGAGTTCGTCGACGCTCCGGTGCGCAGGATGGCTGGCGGCAGTGAGACTGACGAACTTGCCGAGGTCCAGCAAGAGGTCCAGGCCGTCATCGACGACGACTCCGGTCGCCACTGGGCGATAGGGGCCCTGGAGCGATTCGCCTTCTACGAGGCCACCCGGACCTCGTATGCGGTCGTCCTCACCGGAGAGCGCCGGTTCTTCGGCAACGTGCTCATCAAAAAGGGCGTCGTCCCCCCGGAGTGAGAGGAGGGCCCCGAGGCCCAGGGCTGTCGCTCAGGCGTGACCCGCCTCGTGCCCGGCCGCCTCGTGGCCGCCCGCCTCGTGCGGCTGGCCGTAGCTGACGAACTTCTCCCCGACGCGGGCCATCTCCTCGTCGCTCAGGATCGTCGGAGTCCCGATGCTCTGGGCACGCCAGAACAACTCGGCCGTGTACTCGACGACCTGGGCCACGTTGAGGGCCTTCGACGCCGTGGTCCCGACGGCGATCACGCCGTGGTTCTGCAGCAGCACGGCGTTGCGGCTGCCCAGTGTACCGACACAGCACTCGCCGAGCTCCCTTGTGCCGTACGTCCGGTACGGGGCCACCTCGACGCTCGCGCCGGCGAAGGCGAGCACGTAGTGGACGGCCTCGATCGGCCGGTTGAGGACGGCGAAGGTAGTCGCGAAACGCGAATGCGTATGGACGACGCTGCGGACGTCGGGGCGGGCGCGGTAGACCTCGAGATGCATCTGCAGCTCACTGGAGGGCAGGTACCTCCCCGACAGCAGGTTGCCGTCGATGTCGACGATGGGAAGCTCGGCCGCGTCGAGCTGCGAATAGGCAACGCCGGTGGGCGTGATCAGCGCGTAGCTGCGCGATTCGTCGACACAGCTGACGTTCCCGGCCGTGCCTTCCACGAGGCCGGAGACCTCCATCTGCTGAGCCGCCTCGACGACGGACCTACCCAGCTCCTGCAGTGCTCTCAGCTGCTTGAAATTCAAGTTGACCCCTTAGATCACCTGGCGGTCGCCGATCGGCGGCGCCGATTCCCGGCTACTGAGCACGGTAATGCCCATCCCAAAATAGAGTCCAGACGCGCCTTGTCCCCGGGCTCTGGGGGCGGCGCAGGGCGCCCTGCGCCGGGCATCCCTCGGTTCGGCACGGCTTCCGTGAGACCCGCCGGTTCCTCGAAATGGCAAACTACCCGTCACGATGCGTGTAGTCGTCAGCTGCGTCCCGCAGACCGGGCACATCCTGCCCCTGCTCCCCCTTGCCGAGGCCTTCTCGGCCCAGGGCGACGAGGTGACAGTCGCGAGCGGCCCGGAGGCGGCAGCGGCCGCTACCGGCCACGGGCTCGGTTTCAGGACGGTCGGTCCGGGTCTCGATACCTGGTTCGACGCGCTCCGGGCACGGACCAGGGGGATCCCCGGCGACGGCATCGCCCCCGAGCGCGTCGAGCGCTACTTCGTGCCCCGGCTCTTTGCGGAGATCGGGACCGCTTCTCATGGTCGACGGCTTGCTGAAGCTCTGCGAGGAGCTGCAGCCGGAGCTGCTCGTGTTCGACCCGTACGTGTTCGCAGGCCCCCTCGTGGCGGAACTGACCGGGGCCTCCTGCGTACTCCACACCATCGGCGCGCTCGATGAGTCCCGATGTGCTCGATCTCGCCAGCGACGCCGTGTCCCCCATCTGGCGTGCATTCGGCCTCGAGGTCCCCGACGCCGCAGGCGTGTTCGCCGGCACCACCCTCGCCATTTGCCCTTATTCGCTCGATCCCGCCGTCCGCGCTCTGACGGGCGCCCAACCGATGCGACCGACGCCTCTTCCGGTGGCGGACCCGCCGGGGTTGCCGGTCAGGTTCGCGGACGAGTCATCGCCCGTTGCTCTACGTGACCTTGGGCACCTTCTCGAACAACGATCTCGATCTGTTCCGCCTCATCTTCGAGGCGCTGGCACGCGAGCCGGTCAACGTGCTGGCCACGATCGGGCGCGACAATGACCCTCTTCTGCTGGAGCCGCTGGCCGACAACGCCCGGGTCGTGCGGTTCATCCCTCAGGCCGAGCTGCTCCCCCACTGCGCCGCCGTCGTCCACCACGCGGGCGCGGGCACCACGTTCGGTGTTCTCGCCCACGGGCTTCCCGCCGTGGCGCTGCCCCAGAGTGCCGACAATTTCGTCATCACTCAGCGCCTCGCCGCCGCAGGTGCTGCCCGAACCTTGATGCCGGGGCAAGTTACCGGCGAGGCCGTGCGGTCCGGCGTCCGCGCCGTGCTCGAAGACGCCGGCTACCGCCGCAGTGCCAGGCTCCTGGCCGAGGAGATCGCCGGGATGCCGGCACCCGAGCAGGTCGCGGCGGGGCTCAGCGGATCGAGGCACACCGGATAGAAGGCAGCGCTCGGGACCTACGACGGTGGGCCGACTCGGTACACGGCAGGGGTGAGCGTCACGTCGAGCGGGAAGTCGTAGGTGCGCACCTGCAGCTGGGGCCTGAGCGCGTAAGGAGGCACTGCGCTCGGCAGCTCGACCAGGAGGGACACGGTCTGGGGAGTCGAATTCAACGAGACCTCACGAGAGGCCACATCTCCGAAACCGTTCCAGACGTCCAGATAGACGTTGCCCTTCCCTGTCATGTTCCCGAGACGGAAGAGGTAGATCCCCTCCGGGTACGAGACAGGGACCGACCAATTCACCCACGTGCTGCCGCCGTAGCCCGTCAGCGTCACCGAAGCGGGCGGGACCTCGAACACGAGCCGGTACGAGCCCCGCCGCCGCGTCGTGGTCGCGGTGACATCCGCGGGCACTCCCGGGGCGACCCCGTCGATCAGGTTGGGGCCCTGTGGGACTTGGAGGCGGTTGCCCGCGGCGATCGGCACAGTCTTGAGCCTGATGCGCCTCGGCCGTGAGTTGTACCTGAGCTGCAGCGAAGTCAAGGCAAAGCGGGAGGTGGGCCCGGCGGTGAACTTGACCCAGACGTGGGAGGCCGGCAGCACGTCGGCCACGTTGGCGACGACCTCGACGAGCTCCTGCGGCGAGCCCGAGACCTCGGCCACGTGCTGCCAGTTGCGGCCGTCGCCGGTCGCCTCCACCTTCCCGCTGCCGATTGACGTGAACGACAGCGAGAGCGAGCGGCAGCGCTCGACGTTGAACTTGTAGGTCCAGGCGCCGCCCCCGCCGACGTAACGTGCCTGAGTCAGGAGGCCCCCGGCGTTGAACACCGCAGGCTTGGAGCGGCCGTCGCCCTGTGTCAAGAAGTAAGGGTCGACGTTGGCCGACACCGGCAGCCCGAGCAGCGTGGTGCGGGCGAGGCCGTCCCTCCATGCCTGGCGCTGGAGCCTGACGAGCTGGCTCGGCAGCACGAAGCGGACGGGGACGTCGAACTGGGCCTTCACGATCGCCACCGCGTCCTCGTACCGGGTGCAGTTGCCGAGCCCGACGACGACGAACAACGGCCGTCCGCTGTTGACCGAGGCGGCATTGGCGATGCCCGCGATCGCCCGGGAGCTCGGAGTCGGTCCGCTCGGCGCGTAGCCCCCTGTGGGAAACACCGGGCGCCCGTCTATCCAGAGGGCTTCCCCGATCGGGTACTGACCGGGCGGTCCCTGGTAGCCGATGAAGTGACCTTTGGGAGCGTTCGGACCATGGAGGAGCTGCCACAGTCCCGAACCCTGCTCGGAGGGGACCGAGTTCCTGTGAGGCAGGTCCTGGGTCACCGCCAGCCCGGCGCTCGTGATGGCCGCCTGGGCGGCGGCGACGTAGTCCCCGAAATGGGTGCTGCCGACGAAGGAACGGAGGTCGGGGTAACCGAAGGCGAGCCACGCGACCATCTCGTCGTTGAACGACGAGCCCTCGAAGTAATGCCGGGCGATGCCCGGGGTCCATGAGGGCGCCATCCCCTGCATCGACCACCCCACCGGCACCTTCCCGCGTTCTCGGGCCACCCAACGAGCCTCGTGGTGCCCGATGAGGACGCCGATGTTGTCGCCGTCGGTGAAGACCACGGAGGCGTAGACGAGGTTCTTGTCGAGCGTGGGCGGTCGAGGCAAAGGCCGCTGTACCGCCTTTGTCCGGATGGCGTTGTGAACCGTCAGGTTGGGGGCGGGAAGGCCCGGGGTGTCGGCCCCGACGAAGTTGATGCCGTGCCTGGAGGACAAGACCGTCTGGGCGCTCTCGTCGTTGCTCCAGCCGAACATCGTCGCCCGCGGCCGGGCGACGGAACGGAGGATCGCCTCCTCGAGCTGGCCTCCCTGCTCACCGCCGAAGGTCATGTGACGCAGGTCAGCCGTCCAGGTGAAGGCCCGGGCGGCGACCGCATAGTCCCGGACCGTCCAGTTGACGACGCCTTCGGACGGATTGCCGGGCAAGTCGCCCACCGATATGAGCGCGAGCGTGGACGGGCTCGAGCCGGCAAGGTGGGCGAGGGCCCACCGGTAGGCGGATGCCGGAGTCTTGAGGCCGAGAGTGCGAAGATCGAGGGACAGGCTCAAGCCCTGAGCGAGCGGACCGGCGGCGTCGTCAGGCCCGAAGGCGGCCGTTCCGCCCACCCAGGCAAGCGTGGTCGCCACGTTGATCGTGGCGGGCAAGGCGGGGTCCCAGATGACGTACCTGTCGACGCCCCGCCGGAGGGCGAGGTTGACGAGGTCCTCTGCCGTGCCGTTCTCGAGGCCGATCGCCAGCTGTTTCGCGTAGATGGCGGGCCACAGGTTGAAGACCTCTTCGGGAAAGCAGTTCGCCATGACCGGTACCTGCAGGTAAGCCGCCTGACCACCACCTGGGAGCCGGTGGTTGACAAGGCCCTGCAGGACGGCGAGCGCAATACGCGTCTCGTTGCCGACCGGGCTCGCGTCGACGACCAGCAGCGAACCGGGTGACTGCCCTGGCGCCGGCAGCCACCCCCAGGCGGTGTCCGCGGGCGATGCCCGGGTGGCAAGGAGTTCGGCGGTTACGGGCTCGCCGGAGCCGTTCCCGAAGGCATCTCCTGACGGCGTCTCCCCCGACCGGGCGGCCCGCTCAGAAAGTGACCTGGAGAGATTCCCACCGATTGCCAGGCCTGCACCGGCCATGCCGAACCTGCCGGCGTCGGAAAGGAACCGACGACGGCCGAGGCGCGGACCCCGGGCGTCTCCTGGCTGACCTCGGCCTGCTTGATGGGGGTCTGGAGGGGCGATGTCGGTGCCTTCTCGTCGCTATCGGATGATTCCCGGCACCCCAGTCTCGCGTCTGGCAAACCCCGGTCCGTCAGCGCCCCACGATCTCACGCCGAGATGACGTGACGGGCGTCGCCTGCCTCCGCGTCCGCACGCCCAATCGGCGGCTCATCGCTCCGTGAGCTCGGCGAGCAGGGCACGGACGGCGCCGGTCGATCTCGTCCACGATCGGCCGAACCGCATCGACCGGCTTGCCGGCCGGGTCCTCGAGGTCCCAATCGAGGTAGCGCTTGCCGGGGAAGTAAGGGCAGGTGTCACCGCAGCCCATCGTGACGATGACGTCCGCCACTCGTGCCGTTTCGTCGGTGAGGGCCTTGGGGAGCTCTCGTGACGGGTCGAGGCCCCGTTCGCGCAACACGGTCACGACGGAGGCATTGGGCTCGTCGGCCGGATCGGAGCCAGCCGAGCGGACATCGAGCCGTCCCTCGGCGTAATGGTCGAGCAGGACCCGAGCGGCGAGGGATCGACCGGCATTGTGCACGCACACGAACACCACGACAGGAACCTTGTTCACAGATCCTCCTCCGTCCTCTGTTGCACCGCTTCGGGATAGAGGCGCCGCCGCGCCCACAAGGAGACATAGACCAGTGAGACGAGGACCGGGACTTCGATCAGAGGTCCGACGACGCCTGCGAGTGCTTCGCCGCTCGTCACGCCGAAGACTCCGATGGCGACGGCTATCGCAAGTTCGAAATTGTTGCCTGCCGCCGTGAAGGCGAGGGTCGCGGTGCGCGGGTAGCCAAGGCCGATCGCCCTGCCGAGCGCGAAGGACCCGAACCACATGACGGCGAAATAGCCGAGCAGCGGCAGGGCGATCCGGGCGACGTCTGAAGGACGGGAAGTGATGGTGTGCCCCTGCAGGGCGAAGAGGATGACGATCGTGTAGAGCAGCCCGTAGAGGGCGAACGGGCCGAGCCGGGCCAAGAGCTTCGTCTCGTACCACTCCCTGCCCCGTGCCCGCTCTCCGAGCGTCCGGGTGAGGTAGCCGGCGAGGAGGGGAATCCCGAGGAAGACGGCAACGGTCTCGGCGATGCGTGCGACCGACAGGTGAAGGCCGACGGTGCTGAGGCCGAGCCAACCGGGCAGAACCTCGAGGTAGAAGTAGCCGAGGAACGCGAAGGCAGCGATCTGGAACAGTGAGTTGAGCGCCACGAGCACCGCCGCGGCTTCACGGTCCCCGCCGGAGAGGTCGTTCCAGACGAGGACCATGGCGATGCAACGCGCCAGACCGACAATGATCAGCCCTGTCCGATAGGCGGGCAGGTCGGCCAGCATCAGCCACGCCAGTGCGAACATCACCGCCGGCCCGACGACCCAATTGAGGACCAAGGAGGCGAAGAGCAGGCGCCGGTCCCTCGTGACCGACCCGAGCTGGCCGTACCTGACCCTCGCCAGCACCGGGTACATCATGACGAGAAGGCCGACGAAGATCGGAAGTGACGTGCCCGAGGTCACCTGGATGGCGTTGAGACGGGTGTCGAGGCTCGGAACGGCTCGTCCCATCGCGATCCCGACCGCCATCGCCAGGACGATCCACAGCGGCAGGAACCGGTCCAGGACCGCGAGCCGGGCGACGACGGGGGTCGCCTCGCCGAGGGCGCCTTCGGACGCCACGGCGCTCACTGCGCCTGCAGGGCCGGCGACGGCACGCGGATCACGCACGACACCGGCACGGCCTTACCTCCGGCACCGTCAGCAGCAGGACTTGGACGCGACCGGGGACTCGGTCGCGTCGAGACCCGCGGCGCCTGCGGGAAGATTCGCCGCCGGCTTCACCGCCTTGACGATCGCCGAATGGAGGCCGGGCAGGTATTCGCTCGTAGCGGTGATGGTGACCTCCTCGAACCCAGCCGCGAGCAGGCCCCGCTCGTACTCCTCGAACGACAGGGCGCCAGCGACACATCCGACATAGCTGCCGCGCTCGGCCCGCTGTTCAGGCGTGAGGTCGTCGTCGGCGACGATGTCGCTGATGCCGATGCGGCCACCGGGACGGAGCACGCGATGCATCTCGGCCAACACCTGCGCCTTGTCGATCGACAGGTTGATGACGCAGTTGGAGATGACGACATCGACCGTGCCGGCCGGCAGTGGCACCTGCTCGATGAACCCCTTGAGGAACTCGACGTTCTTCGCCCCGGCCTCGTCCCGGTTCTTGATGGCGAGGGCGAGCATCTCCTCGGTCATGTCGAGCCCGTACACCTTGCCCGTCGGACCGACGCGCCTCGCGGAGAGCAGCACGTCGATCCCGCCCCCCGAACCCAGATCGAGCACCGTCTCGCCCGGGAGGAGCTCGGCGACCGCCGTCGGGTTGCCGCAACCCAAGCTGGCGAGCAGAGCCGCCTCGGGCAGCGCCCCATCGGCGACCTCGTCGTACATCGCGGGCCCGCAGCCGTGCCCCGCTTGCCCGCACGACTGGCCGGGGTGGCAGCAGTCGGATGCCTGCAATCGCTGGGCAACTGCGCCCGCCGCCTCGGCGTAGCGGCGCCGCACCTCCTCGCGAAGCTCCGTGCCGTCCGCGGTCATCTCGTCGCCTCCTTCGTGTCGAACACTCGCGTGAGACGGTCCAGCGATTCTCTCTTGAGCGAGTAGTAAGCCCAGGTTCCCCGCTCCTGCCTGTCGAGCAGCCCGGCGAGCAGGAGCTTTTTCAGGTGAAAGCTCACGGTCGCCTGAGAGAGGTTGAGCTGCGGCATGAACTCGCAGACGCACACGGGCTCGGGCGCATTGGCGAGCAGGTTCACGATCCGCACCCGATGAGGATCAGCGAGTGCCTTGAAGACCGTGGCGAGCGTCTCGGCTTGCGCCTCGGTGATGCCGAGGGCGGCCACCGGCGTGCAACAAGCAGCCGGGGCCAAGGGAATCTCTCCTGTCAGCTTGGTCGCCATCATTCCTCCGCCCGCTCCGGGCTGTTCTGGACCGCACGACGTCGGTCTTCACGTGCTCCGTGGTGAACGGCCCTCATCGACATTCATCGATGCAGAACGATAACGACTTCATCGACATCTGTCAATCAACGGGCTGGGCGATCGTTGCCACCGCTGAAGGTGACAGATGCGGAGGTGGGTTTCCGGGTCCGCCTGGGCCGGCGTCAGCCGGGGCGACACCTAACATCGGTCGCCGGTGCAACGGCGCGAGTTCCTCAAGCTGGCTGGCAGCGTCGCTGCCGGCGCGACGCTCGCCGAGGCGTGCTCGACGCCGGAGACCGCCCGTCACGGCCGCCCCCCGACGTCGACGTCGCCGCGCCCGCCCACCTCGACGACGGTGATCAGCCCCACCTCTGTGCCCACCACGACCGTGCCGGTTCGGCCCGTGCCGGCCGACTGGCGCAAGCTCGAGGCTTCACTGGACGGACAGCTCGTGCGACCGTCGAGCGCCGGTTACCCGGTCGATGTGCGGTCGTACAACCCCATCTTCGACGGAGCCCACCCTGAAGCGATCGCCTACTGCGCCTCGACAGCCGACGTCTCCTTGGCGCTCGAGTTCGCCGAGAGGCACGGCATCGAGCTGTCGCTGCGCTCCGGCGGCCACTGCTACGGGGGATGGTCGACCGGTTCCGGCCTCGTCGTCGACGTGTCGCCGATGAACCAGGTTGACTACGACCCGGTCACGGGGCTCGTGAGCGTCGGATCGGGGACGCGTCTCATCGATCTGTACGCGGGGCTGGCACCTCATGGCGTCGCGGTGCCAGGCGGCTCGTGCCCGAGCGTCGGGATCGCCGGGCTCGCTCTCGGGGGCGGCTTCGGGGTGCTCGGGCGCAAGCTCGGGCTCACCTGCGACAACCTCGCCGCCGCCGAGGTCGTCCTCGCCTCCGGCGAGACGGTCACCTGTGACGCGACGCATCATCCCGATCTCTTCTGGGCGTCGCGAGGCGGAGGTGGAGGAAGCTTCGGCGTTGTCACAAGGTTCAGTTTCGTGACGCATCCGATCGGTGAGCTAGGACTGTTCACGCTGGTCTGGCCGTGGTCGAAGGCGGCGACGGTCGCCTCGGCCTGGCAGGACTGGGCACCTTTGGCGCCCGATGAGCTCTGGTCGAACTGCCTGCTCGTGGCGAGCCAGTCGACGCCGACGGGCGAAGCGCCCGCTGCCAGGGTGACCGGCGTCTACGTCGGCTCACAGGCAGCCCTGCAGACGCTCGTCGACGAGCTCGTGTCCGAGGTCGGGACAAGCCCGTTCACCGAATTCGTCGGCTCTGCCGGCTACCTCGACACGATGCTGATCGAGGGCGGCTGCGAGAACGACACGGTCGCAGAGTGCCACCTGACAGGTGAGAGCCCGGCCGGCACCCTCACCCGGGGGCCTTTCGTGGCCAAGTCGAACATCGTCAACTCCAAGCTCTCCTCCGCCGCCGTCGCGACGATGCTGGCCGCCGTCGAGCAACGCCAAGCCTCGCCTGTGCTCTCCGGGGGCGGCTTCGTGCTCGACGCAGCCGGCGGCGCCATCAACCGCGTCGCGCCCGACGCCACCGCCTACGTGCACCGGCGCTCGCTCGCCACGCTGCAGTACGTCGCCAACTGGGGCGACCCGTCGTCGTCGACCGTTGCGGCGGCGAACCGCCGGTGGATCGGGGCGACATGGCGATCGATGCACCCATACGTGTCGAGCGGGGCATACTCGAACTACGCCGATCCCGAGCTCGTCGGCTGGCAACAGGCCTACTGGGGCTCGAACCTCGCCCGGCTGACCGAGATCAAGCGTGCCTACGACCCTTTGAACGTCTTCCGCTTCCCTCAGTCGATCCCGCCCGGATAGGCGGCCAAGCCTCGCGACCTCGTCAGACCCGGGAGGGGAACGATACGCCGACGCCACCGCGCGTGGAACCGCCGTAGCGGGCTCTTTCGGCAGGCAGGTTGAGCGGCCTGTTCATCTGGCTGACCTCGATCGGAAGGAACTGAGCCGGCACGAGCCAGCACACTTCGAACTCGAGGCCGTCGGGGTCCTTGGCGTACAGGGCCTTGGTGGTCCCGTGATCAGTCGCACCGACGAGACTCCCCGCCTCGCGCAGCTTGCCGGCGAGGCGCTCGAGCTCGTCGAGGGTGTCCACTTCCCAGGCGATGTGATAGAGCCCCACCTCGCGGCGACCGGCAAGCGACTCGCCTGCTTCGGCACCGATCTGGAACAAGCCGATGTCGTGGTCGTTGGTGCTGCCGGGCGCCTGGAGGAACGCGGCCTTGCCGGGGATGTCGAAGACAACGCGGAAATCAAGTATCCCTTGGTAGAAGGCCACGGTGCGGGCCACATCGCGTACATAAAGTACGGCGTGGTTCATTCGGGTTATGGGCATCGCTCCGGCTCGCTCCCCTCCGTGCGCGCCAAGACCGGCGGCGCGTCTCGAAAATACCATCGCCTCCCGTGCAGGCGGGCCGTGGGCTAGTCGAGAAACACTACGCGAACGGTGAAGAGCCAGGGAACACGCGTTCGGTAGCTTTGCCTTTGGAAGCCATCTGACTACCAAAGGTGAGAGATGATCCCCACGTTCATGATCTACTCGGCGGAGCGCACCAAGACCAGGGCCGAACAGCGCGCGGCCGATGTCCGGACCGGGCAGCTCTCCGCGGCCTTCGGGGACCTGAGCGCTTCGCTCAGCGCACCGCTGCGCGCCCTGCGCCGCCTCGTCTAGCGCGGGAGTCCCCCGGTTCGGCGCGCCTGTAAAGCGTGGTCGTCGGGAGGGAGTAGGTTCGTTGCGTGGTCAGACGCAGCCTGGCAGGGGCGTTCGTCGTGTGCCTCGTCGCGGCGGTGGCGGCCCTGGTGACGCTCGCGGTACCCAGTTACTCCGCAACCTCCCGGGTGCAAAAGCGCGTGCTTTTGACCGGCCGGTACCAGCTCTACTGCCCGGACCCGGTGGAGACTCCGATAGTCCTGCATGTGAGGGCGACCGCCAGGATCATCCCGGTCAAGCCCGCCTCGACGCACCGTTTCGAAGTGTCCGGGTTCCAGACCGAGGTCACCTTCCCGCAGGGCGTCGCCTCCGCCCTGGCCCAGATGAGCCCCATCACCGGCAAGGTCACGGGCACGGTGTTCGTCGTGGGGGCCACCCCGCGGAACCGGCCCGTCGCGGAGTCCTTCGTCGCGGTCATCCCGAGGTCGGTCCCCGCGGCGGGGTTCAACTTCTGGGTGCCGGCCCGCGGCGCCGACCTCGGCACCTTCGCCGCGAGCGCAAACACGGCCGTCGTGCAGGAGGCGAGCAGGTTCCGTCTCAGCCTGACCGTGGGCCGGGGCAGAGATGCGCAGACCCGTGTCCTCGCCTGCACGGCCTTCGCCGACGCCACCCGGGACTTCCAACCGTCCCAGCCGTGGGTGGGGACCAAAGAGCCGCCTTTCTCGGATGCGATCACGCCCGTGATCGCCCTTGGGCGCTCCTGAGCTGCCCTAGGGCGGGGACGGCCTCGCCTAAGGACGCTTCGGCGTCAGCCCGAACGTGATCGTGTAGTTGCAGTCGCCGTGGCAGGTAAAGGTGCTCGTGGCGTCGTCGTAGGCGTACGAGTAGGCGTACGGCTCGGCTCTTTTGAAGATGGCGGCATAGTCGACCGGCCAGCGACTCGGGTTGCAGGTTGCCGCGCTCGAGTACTTCCCACGGCAGCAGTACTGGTCGGTACCGAATCGGGCGCACGCGGACAGGCATCCGACGACTGCGCCCCCGGCGCGAACCTGCAGCACGGCCGGGCACACGACGGCCTTCGTGCAGCCCGCTTTCGAGCAACCGCCGAGGCTGATCGGGTCCTTGGCCCGACCGGCGGCACCGCTTATGTAGAGGGGGAGGTTGGAGCCGTCGACCATGCTCACGTCATAGAAGTCAAGGTGGTTCCAAGCGTCGAGGTTGTACTCGGCGAGCGTCGCGGGGACCGCCCCCGAGCCTTTGCACTGGAAGACTCCCCCACAGTCGCCGGTCCGGCAATGGCCGACTCCGGCGGCATTGAAGTGGCAGCCTGTGCGGCCCCAGAAGCGGCCGTCCCAGTGGTTCGGAACTGTGGCGGTGGCTCTCGCACCGGGAGGTACCTCCCAGCCGGTCGAAGCCAGGACATAAGGTGCCTCCCCGGGGGTGGCGGCAACCCAGACAGTCTGCCCCGTGTTGTTGACAAAAGTGACCTGGCGCGAGCCCGGTGGCGGGGGAGGTGCCTTGACGGTGCTGGTCGACGACAGCGGGCCCACGGCGACGAAGGCACACAGCAGGCCGACGACCGCCAAGACCAGGAGTCGGGCGCGCCAGCGGAGCGCGACCACCGTGTTTGGGCGCCTCGCAACATCCTCACCTCACAAACGGTACCTTGCGGCTCCGCCCAGATTTGCCCGCCGGAGTCAGGCGCGCGAAAGCCAGGCCGGCGGCCGTGGCCCGGGGGCCGGGCGACGTAGAGCCCCGAGCTCGGGCCGGAGCCCGGCGCGGGAAGGGCGAACCAGGCGTAGCGCTGCACGAAGCCGAGATCGTCCAACATTCGCACCGAAGCGGTGACGAATGCCGCCTGCTGGGCGCCGGTGGGATAGACCGAGCCTGCGGGAGCGAAATCGATGAGGGCGTACTCGGTGAGCCAGACGGGCAGGTTGTAGCGCCGGTGCACGCTCTCCAGGTACGACCTCAACTGGGCGACGGCGGGACCGGTCCTGAAGTCGGCGCCGTACCAGTGGACGGCGATGAAGTTGACCCGGTAGTGGCGCTGTGCGGCCCCCTTCATGAACCGGTCCAACCACCCCCCCGGGCTGGCTGCTCCGCTGGCGACGGCAGGGCTCGCGAGCTGGAGGCCCGTTGCCTCCAGCTTGGGCCACATCGACAGAGCCTGGGTGACGGTCATGTTCGCCTGGGAGCCGAGATCCGGCTCGTTGAAGGTCAACAGCTCCGGGCCGGCGTGCTCGGCCCGGGCCAGCGCGGCCGGGTTCACACCGGCGGCGCTCCGCACCATCGGGACGAACTGGGCTCCCCGGGGCGCGACGACCCCTTGATGCTGGGTCGACCACGTGAGGTACCAGGTTGCCCCCGAGTCCTTCAGGGCTGCGCCCACGCCTTGAAAAGCCCACACGCAGACGCCCTTTTTCGACGCGTCGGGCCGAGCTGCCCGGATGACGGACGCGGCCGCGCCGAAGCTCAGGGCCCGCGGCGAGCCGGCCGCTGACCGGCTGAGCCCGGCTGATGCCGGTGCCACCACCAGTGTCGAGCGCGACGGCGCCGAGGCGCGCCAGCTGGGCCCGGTGTCCGCGACGGCGGCTTGTCGGCACCTTGTCGGCGGTGACGGTGGGCTTGGCGAGCTCGCCACGGCTGAGAACATGACCGGCCATGGCTCCATGGTGCCGCATCGGGCGCCCGGCCGGCTCAGCCCTCGTCGGACCCCGCCCGCTCGTCGAGGGCGTTCGTCCGCACGCGGTCACGGAACTGCCGGAGCGGGATACCTGTCACGACGGTGTCTCCGACGGCCCGCGCGGACGCCGACCTGGGAAGACGGAACATGGGAGCGAACTCGCCGAAGTGGCCCCGCTCCCCGACCTCCTGCACGATCTCCTCAGTGCCGTCGACGCGCCGCCGGAAGAGCTGGACCAGGCCGGAGTCGACGACATAGACGAGCGAGCCCGCGTCACCTTGGCGGAAGAGGATCGCCCCGTCGGGGAGCTCGAAGTGCTCGGAGGCATCGCCGGCGTAGACCTGACGCGGGGTGAGCTCGATGACCCGATCGGCCAGCGAGGCCAACTGCTCGTCGTGCGTGGCGACCAACACCGTCCGGTCCGCGTCGACGAGCCTGCGAAGGAGATTCAACACGCCTTCCACCTGGATGTAGTCGAGGTGCGCCGTCGGCTCGTCGGCGAGCAACAGCGGAGGGTCGAGGGCGAGAGCACGGGCGATCGCCACGCGCTGCTGCTGACCCCCGGACAGCTTGCCGGGCCGCTGATGCATGCGGTCGCCGAGATCGACCATCGCCAGGAGCTCCTCGGACCGCCGCCGCGCCTGAGCCCGCGGGCGGCCCGCGGTAAGCAGGACGATCTCGATGTTCTCCAACGCCGTCAAGGAAGGGATCAGGTTGAACGACTGGAAGACGATGCCCACGCCCGTTTGCCGGTAGCGAGTGAGCCCCTTGGCGCTCTGCCCCGTCACCAGCGTGCCGTCGACTCGGATCGAACCGGAGACCGGTGCCAGCAGGCCCGCCAGGGCGGAGAGCAAAGTGGACTTGCCGCACCCGCTTGCGCCGAAGAGCAGACCGAGCTGCCCTTTGTCCATCTCGAGGCTGAAGTCGTCGATGGGACGGACCACATAGCCTCCACTGGAGTACTCGACCGTGAGACCCGTCACCTCGAGAAGGCTCACTTCCCGCCTCCGAAGGCGAGAGTCGGGTCGACAGCCGCGGCACGCCTTGCCGGGACGATGCTGGCGAGCACCCCGCCTGCGACAGCCACGATCGGGACGGCGGCGTAGTCGCCGGCGGACACCCGCACCGCCATCGCCGAGGTGGGGGCGATGATCGCCTCCACGACGACGCCGATCACGACCGCCCCGAGCGCCATCACGACCGCTTGCAGCACCAGTCCGAGGAAGATATGCCATCCCGGCGCTCCCACGGCCTTCAGTACGGCGAAGTCCTTACGACGTTCCAAGGCGGACAGGTAGAGGATGGCGGCGATGATGCCGGCGGCGACGATCCAGAGCAGAATCTCGATGAGCTTGATCGTCTTGGCAGCCTGAGTCGTAGGTCTCCCGAGATCCGACCGCACCTGCGGATCGCTCAAGGCGGTGAAGCCCGGCACGGGACGCTTCGGCGCCCCCTTCACGAGAAATTGCCGTCGCGAGCGGCAGCCCGGAGGCGTCGAGTCTGTCCGCCGCACGAATCGACATGAAGACAACGGGCTGGCCCGCGAAGTACGTCACGCCGTCCACGAGACCCACGACAGTGAACCGGGACGAGTTGAGCAGCACGCTCTGGCCGACCTTGTCGCCGAGGCTCACGTCCGCGACGATTCCTCCGCTACCGGTGAGCGCCGCGCCGCGTACGACCGCCGGCGAACCGAGACCGCCGGGCACGACTCCGAGCACGTTCACGTTCGTCTCGCCGGCCGGCCCGGAACTGACGGCCCGCCCGACGAACAACGTGGCTTCGGCGACGACTCCCGGGACGCCCGCGACGACGGATGCTTCGCTGAGCGGGAAGGGCGCAGGAGCAGAAAAGGGTCCTGAGCTACCCGTGCGAACGAGCCAGGTCTCGGCACCGACCGCCGCGACGGTGTTGCGCACCTCGACCGTAAAGCTGTTCGCCACCCCGCTCATCATCAGGGCCAGCCCGAACACGAGCCCGGTCGCCACTGCCGCGAGCAGGAAGCGGCGCAATCTCCACTGCAGGTCCCTCAAGCTGGCCAGGACGATGGACGTCATGACACTGGTCCTCGCGGGCAAAACGTTCCCCCCGTCCTCGTCGAGTCGCTCCCTGACCGTGGCAGCGACCGTGACGCAAACAGTAGGAGCAGGCGGGCCCCCGCGCCAGCGGGATCGACGCCCGGGCAGGGACGGGCCCTACCTCCTCGTTGTCAGGTGGCCGCCCCGCGAGAGCGAAACGGCGGGACGGCCTGGGTCATTGCTGGGCAACGAAGCCGCGGCGGCAGCCTTCTTGAGACACCTGCCGAAATTCACAGCCAACCCGGAAGACCTCGCCGGACTCGGGGAGCTCGACGTGGTTCCGATCAGGGCGGACCGACACCTCGCCAACCGGTGTCGCCGCGGGCGACAATGGCGGTCGTGACCGCCACAGCCCGCACCTGGCTCGTTCTCCTCCGCGACATCTCGCATGCCGTGCGCATCCCCGGCGAGCCGAGGATCGTCGCCAGCCTCGTTCTCGACATGGAGACGGGCGTCGTCCTCGCGGCCTGCGTCGCCGGACACGAGGAGAAGGTGCTCGAACAGGCCTGTGAGATGGCTCTCTTGCGGCCAGCGGGCGGGCTTGCGCCGGTTCGTCCCGATCATGTCCTCTGCGGCCCCGGCCTCACCTCGCTCCTGAAAGCCGGGCTCGGCAAGATGGGTCAGGCCGCCCCCCTACCGCCGATCTCCGAGGTGCCGGTCGTGCACGAGGCGGAGGACATCTTCGATACCTTCGTCGGCCACATGGCCGGCCGACGCGGCGCCGAGGAATCCGCCGCGCCAGCGCGACTGGCAGCTGCTCTTCGACCACGTCCGCCGCTTCTATGAGCGCAAGGTCTGGAGCAGGTGGGCAGACGACGTGGACCTGCTGGTCGAGGTCAGAATCGGACCACGAGGAGCAGGAAGTACGCCGCGGTCGTCCTCGGTCATGAGGCCATCCAGTACGGCGTCGTCCTCTACCCGGGCACGGGACCGCCGGCCGGTCTCCGAGAAGGGCACTCGGCTCGTCCGCCGGCGATGCCCGCCGGCACGCTCATGCTCACCTTCGACCCGCCCGAGGACGTGCCCAAGGAGTTCGTGATGAAAGCGGGCCGGTACCGTTGGCCGGCCACCTCGGAGCTCGTGCCGGTCTTCTTGACCGTCGACGGGACCGAGCCCGGCGAACCCGGCAGGGACGAGGTAAGGGCACTTGCGGTGGCGCTCGTGGCGCTGCTCGAGCATGACGCGGCCGGGCCGACGCTCGTCGAGGCGGGGCCGAAGGTCACAAGTGGGAGGCTCGAGCTCGCCGAGGGCGAACCCGCCTCGTTCAGCATCCGGCAACTGCCCCGGTTCGAAGCTGACGCGGGAGATTCTCTGCGGGTCCATGTTGCCGGCACCGATCTCCTGCCGCTCGGCACGGCCGTGGTGATGGGCTCGACTCGGACCGCTGCACTTTTGTCCCTCCGTCGTGCGGCCCGTATCCACCGCCCGCTCCCCGCCGGCTCACGCCCGCTCACCGAGGGAGAGGTGGCGATGATCATCGTCATCACAGACGACAAGGAGGGCGACCGCATCGCCGGGCGCGTCGCCGCCATGGATCCCTATGGCATCAGCATCGTCGAAGCGGAGGGCCGCGCCATCGTGGCTCTCGTGGGCAGTGGTGGTGCCGAGCTCCTCATGGACGTCCCGGCATCCGACCCGGCCGTGCGGCGGTTCCGGTCCAGGTTGAAGGCAAGAAAGAGCGTCCACGCCGTGCTGATCGCCGACGCGGCGACGGCGACCGGCGCGGGCAACGTCTACGGGCTCTTCGAGTGCCATCTCCAGCCAGTCCTCCGGCGGGCCGCCAACCTCGTTCCTCCCGCGCCAAGCGACCGGGCAGCCGCCGATGACCCTCTGGGTCCTGCCCACTCTGGGACCCGGTTCGGTATCGTCGTCAATCGATGAGATTCGCCGAGCTCATCCGTCTAACACGGTGACGGACCCGACTAGACGAAGAGGTGTGCGCCATGACTGACTCGACGCCTCCAACCCCTTACCTCCACTTTTCCGGCACCGCGCGGGAGGCGTTGCTCTTCTACGGTGACGTGTTCGGTTGCTCGGTTCAGCTGCACACCTTCGAAGAGTTCAACCGGACCGATGGCCCAGCTGAGGCCATAGCGCACGGCTATCTCACGGAGGGTCCCGTCCGGATCTTCGCCTCCGACGTGGCGGGCGACGAGCCCTCGTTCCGATCCGAGGGGATGATGTTCTCGTTGTTGGGCACGGCTGACCCCTCGACTCTGAGGGGCTGGTTCTCCCGGCTCGCAGAAGGCGGGCGGGTCGCAGACGACTTGCAGGCGCGGCCGTGGGGAGCATCCGACGGTCAGGTGATCGACAGGTACGGACTCCACTGGCTCATCGGGTTCGACGACGGTGGCACCGAGTGATGGCGCGCCCTCTCTCAGCGCCACGAGAGCGGTGACGGTGGCCTATTCGAGACCTCCGGGCCAACCTGCGGCATCGAACACTGCCACCGGGTCAAGGTAGTCCCGCCACCATGTCACCTTGCCATTCTCAACGGTGACTATGGAGACGAAGCGGTTGTCGTACGGACGCCCAGACTGCACTGATTCGCCGTGCACCTCATACTCGAGGACGACGACTGACGCCGCGGGATCTCGGTAGACACGGAGATTGTCGGCGCTATGCACGGTCATGAAG
The DNA here is from genome assembly GCA_963804265.1 of uncultured Acidimicrobiaceae bacterium. Lineage (GTDB taxonomy): Bacteria > Actinomycetota > Acidimicrobiia > Acidimicrobiales > Bog-793 > Fen-455. The sequence goes on along the minus strand of CAWDPZ010000053.1, from coordinate 4,392 downwards.
CTGTCATAGTCGCGGTACAAGTCGATGATGTTCTGTCGCCCCTCAATCCGTTTGGGATAGCCGGGCACGGAGACGACGTACTCGAATACGACGTCATCAGCCAACAGGTCGAAGTAGTCCTCGCCCTCGACGAGACCTTTGAGCCCTTCCCGAATGACGTGGAAGAAGGGTCCATCGGCTCCGAAATTTGATCTGTCCTCGCTGTACTTGGGCACTTGCCCTCCTGTCTGGTCCGCATGGCAGCGCTGCGCCCTGCTGATGCCTCAAAGCTGGTGGCCATCCACCCGATGACGATCTCGGCGTCACCGCAAGGAGTGGATACAGATTTCTATATAGATGGGCACCGATAGCCGAGCGTTCGCACCTCAGGTGGGCTCTCCGAGATCTCTTGATGGACGTGGCCACCTGTGATGACTATATGGAGCGGACGACGGGATTCGAACCCGCGACCCTCACCTTGGCAAGGTGTTGGAATCCGTCCATCCAGTGTTGCTCCGTCCGTCGAGCTGGGTCCCGTCCGTTTCGTCGTCCAGGAAGTGCTGCCGAATCCGCCCCGTAGTAACACGCGTTACTACGGGCAGATGTGCTTCGGGCCAAGTAGACGCCGAGTAGCCAGAGTCGACTAACGGAACACTTGGCTACGCGGCCACAATCGCCTGGCTTCTTGGGTGTTTGCGTGCATGGCTCGACGCCTTGCGGATGTCCTCGACGTCGGCGCGGCGAGCGCGGCTGAGCGGACTAATCGAGGGTCATCGGATGTCCGTTCTCAGTCCAGCTCTCGTGCGGCGACCCTGCCCTGGCATTGCGCTCGGGGAGCCGAGTCGTTGGCGATCCTTTCCTCCACCATCACCTTAGTAAAGGAAGATGGACTATCCTTTACCAAAGAAGCCACTTAGTAAAGGATCGACCTTGTTCGGAACGTTCACCCGCCAGACATGGCTGTACGATCCCACCGTGTACGCACCTGCGAAGTACCGCCGAGCGTGCGCCTACGACGCCTTCATCCCAGATCTGCTCGCCGGCCTCGAGCTCTCCCTATCCGGTTCGGTCGCTGGCGTGATCGCCGAAGCGGAGACTGCAATCCAGGCGCTGAACAACTACGCGTACCCGGGGCTCGCTCCCTCGCCGCGCCTGTTGTTGCGCACCGAGTCGATCGCCTCCTCCAAGGTCGAGGGTATGCAGGTCGACGCTCGGCCCTCGCGCGAGCCGAGGTGACCAACGACACCGGGCAAGGAGCATCGAAGACCGCACTCGAAATCCTCGCCAACATCGACGCGATGCAGGCGGCGATCGAGAGCGCGACTGAGCAGGAGAGGATCGCAGTATCGCAGATCTCGAGATCCACCGCATCCTCATGGCGGCGTCGGAGCTGCCCGAGATCGCTGGCCAGATACGGACGCAGCAGAACTGGATCGGCGGAAACAACTACAACCCCTGCGGCGCTGACTTCGTGCCGCCCCCGCCCGAGGAGGTGACACCCTCCTCGAGGGATCTCTGCACCTTCTGCAACGACGAGACACTGCCGCCTCTAGTCCAAGCGGCGCTCGCGCATGCGCAGTTCGAGACGATTCACCCGCACAAAGACGGGAACGGGAGGGCAGGCCGTGCCCTAGTCCAGATCATCCTCAAGCGTCGGAACGTCGCGCCGCACTTCGTCCCCCCGATCAGCGTGGTGCTCGCGCAGAACAAGGAGCAGTACATCGACGGCCTCGTCGCGTACCGGGAGGGGAACTTCGAGCGATGGCTCGAAGTCTTCTCAGTAGCCACAGCGCGAGCCGCGCAGCTCGCCGCGCCACTACCTTGCCGAGGTCCGCGAACTCCAAGATGTGTGGCGCGCTCGGCTCTCCGCCCACGGACAGGTGCGCCAGGATGCCGCTGCCTGGCAACTCATCGACATCCTGCCGGGACATCCGGTAATCACAGTTCCAGTGGGCGTAACCCGCCGTGAATCGGACCAAACCAGCAGTGAACGGGGCGATCAACCAACTCGTGGAAGCCGGGGTGCTAATTCCGCTGTCGACGAACAGGCGTAACCGAGCCTGGGAGGCCGCCGGCCTCCTGGAGCTCATCGCTCGCCTTGAATCGGGTGACCTTAGCGAGGAAGTGCATGGACCGTTCGCGGACCAGGAGCGCTGCCGGCCAGCGGTGGCGAGCAGACGGCCGCCCTTCTCCGTGGTGACGGTGTTTGGTGCGCCTGGGGCCCAGCTCGTGGCTCACCCCACCGACCGACACCCCCGGGTTACCGCTCCGTGTCTGGTCGCGATCCCGACCGCTATCCCGGGACTGAGCGGGAATCCCTTCGAACGCGCTCAACGGTGCTCCGAGGCCAGAAACGGGAGGAGCGCCTGCGATCTTCTCGCAAACTCGCCGATCACAGAGCACCTCCGCGATTCTTCGACCATGTTTGGGACTAGACGGCTGACGCCAAGTGGGAAGCAGCAGGAACCGGAACTACCGAGTTCTCCAGCTCTGGTTCGCCCCCTACGGCATTGACGCGGAGGGACCCCCGCTCGTGGCCCGTTGCGGCTTCCTCACGGGATGGGTCGCCGACGGCAACGCGAACTGAGATCGCGACGATTCAGGCAGCGCTGGACCTCATGATCAACCCCGCCGAGCTGAATGGGTCGCTTCGGCCCGACGACCGTGCCCACCGGACCGACGATCCCGCTGCGCCGGCGATGCTTTCGGTCGAAGATCTGGCCGAGATTCTCCACTGGATGCTCGACTTCCCGGCCATTGTCGTTTCCGCTCGCGATCACTCCTCCCGGACCCTCGGCTCGAGACCGTCAAGGTCGTGGAGTGGGTGACTTCTCCGGCCATGCCGCCACCGCCTGGTCGACCTGCGTCGCTTCCGTCGACTGGCGCGGAGCTGGGGGCTAGCGCCAAATGATCGCCGGCGTCGTAGTGGAGCCGTACCGAGTTGGCGGCAGTTGGCCACGACGTCGGCCTTTGCCGCGGACCTGCTGTACGACGGCCTCGAACGAGGCGGATATCGTGACATCGACACCGCCATCGACGCGTACCGAAAGCGGAATTGACTGTCGAACCAATTTTTTGGAGCGGACGACGGGATTCGAACCGCGACCCTCACCTTGGCAAGGTGTTGGAATCTGTCCGTCCAGTGTTGCTCCGTCCGTCGACGTGGGCTCCGTCCGTCTCTTCGTCCGAGAGGTGCTGCCAAATCCGCCCCGTAATAACACGTGTTACTAACGGTTGGTAGGCCGGAGAGCACAAGTCGAGCCCGCACCGGCCGGCAACTACACGTCAGTAAATGGGACATTGATGTTCGCTATACTGCGCATATGGACTACGTGCGGCCGGTCGAAGCAGTCATCCCCGGAGCTACGGGTCGACTCCTGGCAGCTCTCGGTCGCGTGGAAGCGGAATTACCGGTCTCCACTGTGGCCAGTATCGCAGGAGTGGGCAGAACTCGCGCATCGGGGATCATTGCCGAGCTTTCGGCCCTGGGCGTCGTCGAACGACGAGAGGTCGGCCGCACAGTCCTGGTGTCTCTGGCGAGACGTAGCGCCGCCGGGGAACTCATTGATCGCCTTGCCCACCTCGACTTGGAGGTGATCGCTCGGCTTCGCACGCTCGCCACCAAGATCGAGCCGGCCCCTGAGACGCTGCTGATCTTCGGATCGTTTGCGCGAGGCGAAGCCGGCGCCGACAGCGACCTCGATGTGCTGGCTGTTCGCCCACCGACAGCCGACCCTGAAAAATGGGCGGCCTCGCTGTCCGGCTTCGCCGAACAGGCGCAAGCCCTGGCTGGGAATCACGTCCAGCTGATCGACTACGACCTCGAGGAGCTGCGTCGTAAAGCGGGGCCGAAAAGCAAGGAAGGACGCGACTTCTGGCCACGGTTCGCCGCGATGCCGTTGTGCTCGTCGGCTCGCAGTTCGATGACCTTGTCGGTGGTCCGCGATGACTCCACGCCGAGCGCCCGTCACCCCGTCTCCCCGAGTGACGCCCGGGCCTACTTGTCCAAATCGGAGGCGTGGCTCGAAGCGGCAGTCGAAAGCCTCGACGCCTCCCGATGGGATGTCGCTGCCGGAAGCGCAGTGACCGCCGGGATTGGCGCGTGCGACGCCATCACCGGCGCGCTCGTCGGCCAACGCGCCGGAGGCGAGCACGTCGAAGCTCTCAGTCTCCTGGCAACCGCGGGTGACGATGGGCGATATGCGGCTCGCCAGTTGTCCCAGCTGCTGCGGTTCAAGACACCTGCCCAATACGACCCCGCTCCGCTCCCCACGGCGGACGCACGAAGGGCCGTCGAGTTGGCACGGCGGCTTCCGTCAGAGCCGCCACGGTGATCGAACGACGACGCCCCTAGGCATCTGTTCGGAGCGGCAGGCAGCGGTCCTTCAAATTCTTTTTGTTGGATGGATGGAG
>CAWDPZ010000052.1:0-7369 GCA_963804265.1 uncultured Acidimicrobiaceae bacterium | reverse complement strand
AACATGGCGGGTCTCCGATCAGGCTTCCGACCAGGTGAGCACGACCTTGCCACACTCGCCGAGGCGCATGGCCTCGAAGGCCTCGTCGTAGTCGGTGGCGGCGTAGCGATGCGTTATCACCGGCGATATGTCGACGCCCGACTGCACGAGGACGGACATCCAGTACCAGGTCTCGAACATCTGCCTGCCGTAGATGCCCTTGATCGTGATCATGTTCATGACGAGATGGGACCAGTCGATCCCGAAGTTCTCCGAGGGCAGACCCAACATGGCGATCTTCCCGCCGTGGGCCATGTTGGCGAGCATGTCCTGGAAAGCACTGGCGCGGCCCGACATCTCGAAGCCGACATCGAAGCCCTCCTTCATGCCGAGCTGGCGCATGGCTTCCGAGACGCTCGTGCGGCCGATGTCGACGCCGAGGGTCACGCCCACCGAGCGGGCCAACTGGAGGCGGTACTCGGAGACGTCGGTTATGACGACATGGCGCGCTCCGGCATGCCGGGCCACCACGGCCGCCATGATCCCGATGGGCCCGGCCCCTGTGATGAGCACGTCCTCGCCGAGGACCGGGAAGCTCAGCGCCGTGTGCACGGCGTTGCCGAACGGGTCGAAGATGGCTGCTACGTCGAGGTCTATGTCATCGGTGTGGCGCCAGACGTTCGCGGCGGGAAGCGCGATGTACTCGGCGTAGGCGCCCGGGTGATTGACGCCGATCCCCTTCGTCCGGGCGCACATCACGCGCCGGCCGGCGATGCAGTTGCGACATCGCCCGCAGACGAGGTGGCCCTCGCCGCTGACAAGGTCGCCTATCGAGAGCTCCTCGACATCGACCCCGAGCTCGACGATCCTCCCGACGAACTCGTGGCCGACGATGAGGGGAACGGGCACGTTCGCCTGCGCCCAGGAGTCCCAGGAGTAGATATGGAGATCCGTCCCGCACATCCCGGTGCGGAGCACCTTGATCAGGACGTCGCCCCTGCCGATGACGGGCATGGGGACGTCCTCATAGCTGAGGCCCGGCTCGGGCCTGGCCTTGACGAGAGCTTTCATCGTTGAACACCCCGGGACTGTCGCTGTGACTTATCTGACTTCCCCGACCGACCATAGTGCCTGGTTCTCACGGCCCTGCAACCCGACGCGACGCCAAGGCCCTGGCGATCCGGGACCGAAAGGAAGAGACTGGGGCCATGGCCGAAGACCACGCCCTGGAACCGGCTCCCCCTCCGGCACCGGTACCGGCGCCGGCCAGCTCACCGCAGTCACCGGTCGTGGCCGGCCCGCCGGGAGCGCCCGAAGCTGTCTCGCAACGTGCCGGCGACGCCGACCGGGACTCGGTCGTGACGGCGCTGCGCGACCACCTCGTGGCCGGCAGGCTGACCCTTGACGAGTTCTCGGACCGCACAGGAGCTGCCCTCGCGGCCCGCACCAAGGGCGAGCTCGGCGCCTTGCTCACCGACCTGCCCGCCTTGTCACGGCCCCTTGTTCCCGAACCGCCGCGCCGCCGTGCCCGGCGCTGGATCGTCGCCGTCATGAGCGAGTCGGAGTCGAAGGGCCGTTGGCGCCTCGGCGGGCATACTGCCGTCGTCGCCTTGATGGGCCAGTGCCACGTGGATCTGAGCCGGGCCGAGATCGACGGTCCCGAGATCGTCATCACCGCGGTCGGGATCATGGGACAGATCGACATAGTCGCTCCCGAGGGGATCGAGGTGGAAGTGACGGGACTGTCGATCATGGGCAGCCGCAAGGTCTCAGTGCGCGACGTCCCAGCGCTTCGCGGCTCGCCCAGGATCCTCGTCAGGGCGTTTCCCATCATGGGCGAGGTGAACGTGCGCTCGCGGGCACCCTCGGCCGACCGCCTTCTCCACGCGAAGCCCTGGGTACTGCCGGGCGATCCGTGAGGTGATGGCGTGTACATAGCTGAGGTGGACGCCGGCTTCGGCGACGCCGAGTGGCGCGAGTTTGTCGTCGCGCAAGGATTCGGCCATCTCGTGGCCGCCGGCCACGGACGGGATGTCCCCGTCGTCGTCCCTACCCAGTTCGTCCTCGAGCATGACGAGCTGATCCTGCACCTCGTCGGGAGGAACCCGATCTTCGAAGCGATAGCCGAGCAGCCCAAGGTCCTCATGAGCGTCGCCGGGGACTGGGCATTCATACCCTCGGGCTGGAAAGCGATCGGGGACGAGGATCCCCGGCTCGGGATACCGACGACCTACTACGCCGCGGTTCAGCTGCAAGGCTCGGCGAGCGTGGTGGCGGACCCCCCTGGGGTCGCAGCCCTGCTGCGGCGGCAGCTGGGGACGCTCCAGCCCGGCGTCGAGGTCGCCGATCCGCTGGAAGCGCACGGGGCCAGGCTGCGCACGATCCGTGGCATCCGTATCGGTCTGGAGGAGGTTCGGGCGAAGTTCAAGTACGGGGGCAACGTCGACCTCGCGCACCGGGAGGCGGTCATCTCCGAGCTCGAGCGACGGGGCGGCCCGGGCGACGCGGCAGCGGCACGCCAGACCCGGCGCCGGATGACCGAGCTTGGCTGAGGGCCCGGCTCTCCGGGCACCAGCGGGCAATGCGTATCTCATGGTCGACGCTAAGTTGCGAGGGCGCCTTGGCTCGCACGCAAGGCTTCACGGCTCGAAAGGAGCTGACCGGCGATGACACAGCTTTCGAACAGAGCAGCCGTTCTCCACGGGACCGGTGACCTTCGGGTCGAGGACTGGCCGATGCCGGTCCCCGGACCGAACCAGGTCCTCGTGGAGATCGCCTCGGTCGGCATATGCGGGTCGGACGTGCACTACTACGAGCACGGCCGCATCGGCGACTACGTGGTGGAGTCCCCGATGGTGCTCGGTCACGAAGCCTCGGGAACCGTCGTCGGTCGGGGGGGCTCCGCCAGGCGCCACGAGCTCGGGCAAAGAGTCGCCCTCGAGCCCGGCGTTCCCTGTGGGTCATGTCGCGAGTGCCGCACGGGTCACTACAACCTGTGCCGGGACGTGGTCTTCTTCGCCACTCCGCCCGTCGACGGCGCTCTCGCGCGCTACGTCGTGATTCACGAGGAGTTCGCCTTCGCCCTCCCCGATCACGTCAGCCTCGACGCCGGCGCCCTTTGCGAGCCCCTGTCGGTCGGGCTCTGGGCCTGCCGGAAGGGGGGGATAACCGTCGGCAGCCGCGTCGCCGTGGCCGGGGCCGGCCCGATCGGTGCCGCGGTGACGCTCGTGGCCCTGGCCGCGGGCGCGGCGCAGGTCGTGGTCAGCGATCCGGTGGCGGCCAGGCGGGAGAGACTCCTTCGGCTCGGGGCGACGGCGGTCGTCGACACCGCCTCGGCCAGCCTGGAGAGGGAGGCGGCCGACTCGGACGTCTTCGTCGAGTGCTCCGGCTCCAGCTCTGCGATTCTCGACGGGATCCGGTCCGTCCGGCCGGCAGGAAGCGCCGTCCTGGTGGGCATGTGTCCGGCCTCGGAGGTGCCGTTCCCGATCTCTGTCGTCCAGAACCGGGAGATCCGCCTCACGGGGACCTTCCGCTACGCCAACACCTACCCCGAAGCCGTCGCTCTCATCGCCTCGGGAAGGGTGAACCTGGAAGAGCTCGTCGATGCGCGGTTCTCCCTCGAGGCGAGCGAGGACGCCCTGACGGCCGCGCGACGCGATCCGTCTATTCTGAAGCCGCTCGTGAATGTGACGATGGGTTGAACGGAAACCTCTGAGGTGTAAGCGAGCTCACTTGAGGCCGAGTTGAGAGGCATCTCGCGGCACGACACGATCCGAAACCTTGTGGGTCTGATCGGCCATGGGCCGATATTGCCCTCGCCTGTCGGCCTTCTGACCTGATGAGATCGACGCTTTCGCCAGCCTGTTCATTTCCCCGCTTTGCTGGTCAAAGAAAGAACGACTGCCCGCAGGCGGCCTTGTTCGCTCCTATCAGGCTTCGAGCCAGTTGCCCGGCAAGAACCAGTAGAGATTCAAGGCGGTTTGCGACTGACCTCTAGACAGCGCCGTCCCGGGCGGCTAATTTCACCTGAATGGAATATCGTCAGCTTGGCAGCTCCGGACTCAGAGTCTCGACCATCACCCTCGGCACGATGGGCTTCGGTGGCACCGGTTGGGCAAGTTCTGTGGGCAGTATCGACGTCGACGGGGCGCGCCGGCAGATCAGTCTGTGCCGGGACGCGGGCGTCAACCTGTTCGACACGGCCGATGTGTACTCGAATGGCCTGTCCGAGGAGATCCTCGGAGAAGCCCTCGGGGCCGACCGCGACCCAGGTGCTGGTGGCCACGAAGGTCCGTTTCCCGATGGGGTCGGGGCCGAACGACGCCGGGCTCTCCCGCCACCACATCATCCGCGCGGCCGAGGCGAGCCTGCGCCGCCTGCGCACCGACTACATCGACCTCTACCAGGTGCACGAATGGGACGGCCAGACGCCTCTGGAGGAGACCCTGAGCGCCCTGGACTCCCTGGTGCAGTCGGGCAAGGTCCGCTACGTCGGTGCCTCGAACTACTCCGCCTGGCACCTGATGAAAGCCCTCGGGATCTCGGCGCGGGACGGTTACCGCGCTTTGTGTCCCAGCAGATCTACTACTCGTTGCAGAACCGGGACGCGGAGCCCGAGTTGGTACCGGTCTCCCTCGACCAGGGGCTCGGAATTCTCGTCTGGAGCCCGATCGCCGGCGGCCTGCTCTCGGGCAAGTACCGCCGGGAGGGAGCCGGGGCGCCCGAGGGCAGCCGGCACCTGAGCGGTGACTGGGATGAGCCGCCCATCCCCGACGAGCAGCAGCTCTACGACACCATCGAGGTGCTGGTCGCGATCGCCGCCTCGAGGGGCGTGCCGCCGGTCCATGTGGCCCTCGCGTGGCTGTTGGCCAAGCCGGCGGTCACCTCGGTGATCGTCGGTGCGCGCAACGAGTCACAGCTGTCGGAGAACCTGCAAGCGGCCGATCTCCGTCTGACCGGGGAGGAGATGCAGCGCCTCGACGACGTCAGCCTCCAGACGTTGCGTTATCCGTACTGGCACCAGGCTGCCAACGCCTCCGAACGCCTGGGTCACGCGGATCTCAGCTTCCTCGGCCGCTACGTGAACAAGTAGGGCTTGCGCGCCGGGCGCGCCACGCAGCCGGCCACCGGTACCGCACGGAAGCCGGTCCGGCTCTAGCCCCAGCGCTGCAGCTCGACGATGTTGCCTTCCGGATCGCGTGCGTAGGCCACCTCGAGCTCGCCTTCGCCCGCGACCGTGGTGCGCACCGGGCCCCCGAGGGTTTCTCCACCGTTGTCGAGGATCCTCCGCAGAGCCGCCGGCACGTCGTCGACCCGAAAGGCGATGTGCCCGTAGCCGACGCGGTTCGGCCCGGGCGCCGGGGACTCCTCGGTCTCGCCATAGGTGAAGATCTCGAGCGTGGGACCTCCGTCGCCGTGACCGGGCAGGCCGAGGTGGACACCCTCCAGCCGCGCGCCGGCCAGGCCCGTGAGCGCTTCCAGCCAGGCGCCGTGCAGGGCCCGTTCCGCGCCACGGACCTCGCACCCGAACACGGCGGTGTAGAAGGCGGCGAGCCGTCGCCAGTCCCGGGCGACAAGGTTGGTGTGGACATATGTCGCCTCGACCGTCACGAACCGGACCCTACCCCGATGCGCTGCCCGTGCGGCACGCGGCCAGTTCCGCGAGCACGGCCCTTCAACGCTGCACCCGGGCGGAACCGCCTCTTGCGAGGTCGCGGACCTGCTGCAGCGTCGCCATGGTGGTGTCGCCCGGGAAGGTCGTGAGGAGGGCTCCGTGTGCCCAGCCGAGATCGACCGCACTTTGGGCCTCCTCGCCGGCGAGGAGGCCGTAGAAGAGCCCGGCGGCGAACCCGTCTCCACCGCCGACGCGGTCGAGCACGTCGAGGTCACAGGTCGGCGCCGTGTAGATCTGGTCGTCGATGCAGGCGATCGCTCCCCATCTGTGCCGATTGGCCGAGCTCACCGCCCGCAACGTCGTGGCGACGACCTTGATCTGCGGGTGTTCCGCCAGAACCTGCTCGATCATCCTCGTGTAGGCCCTCGTGTCGAGGCCGCTCGGGTGGCCGACAGGAGGGCCTGGGATGCCGAGGGCCTTTTGAAGGTCCTCCTCGTTGCCGACGAGGACGTCGACGTTCTCGACTATGCGTCGGTAGGTCGACACCGCATTGTCGGCACCCCCCATATGCTCCAGAGCTTCTCGCGGTAGTTGAGGTCGAACGACACGACCGCGCCCACGGCTTTGGCGGCTGCCATCGCCTCGATGATGACCTCTCCTGTCGTGGCCGACAGGGCGGCGAAGACTCCGCCGCTGTGGAACCACCGTACGCCGCCCCCGAGGATCTCGCCCCAGTCGAAATCTCCCGGCAGCAACCGGGCTGCGGCTTCGTTGGCCCTGTTGTAGAACACGACCGGAGCCCTCACGCCGTAGCCGCGGTCGCTGTAGACGGTCGCCATGTTCGGTCCTGTGACGCCGTCGTCCGCGAAGTGCTTGTAGAACGGGGCCACTCCCTTGGCCCGGACCGCCTCGGCGATCAGGTCGCCGATCGGGTAGTCCACCATGGCGCTCACGATCCCGGTCCTGAGCCCGAAGCAGTCCGCCAGGTTGGCGGCAACGTTGAACTCGGCGCCGCTCACATAAAGGGCGCACCCGGTGGCCTTGCGGAACGGGACGACGCCCGGATCGAGCCGGTGGTTGAGCGCCCCGAGCGCGACGAGATCGAGAGCGCCTCGAGGTGGGATGTCCAGCCCGTAGCTCGTCACAAGTCAGCCAGCTCCCGGTCGCACTCCATGATGGCATCAGGACCGCCGGGTCGAAACGGCTGCCGAACCGCCGCCCGCCGGGCCACCCGACGCGTCGGATAGTAGCCCGGTGCCCATGTCGTGGTGCCGGAAGGACCCGGTCCGAGACGGACGCGGGCGACGGGCGCTGGCCTGGGACCGCCGAAATAGCCCTGCACGCCGCCCGCGGCAATGCCGATGATCGAGGAAATGATGGTCAGGCTCAGGCCGAACAGCACCGAGATGCGAAAGCCATAGATCAGCCGCGCCACCACGTCGCGGCCCTGATCGTCGGTGCCGAGCCAGTTGTATTCGAGGTCGCGGCAGCTTTTCAGGCCTTTGCGCTGCACCACGTCCCTGCATTCGGCCTCCGTCAACAGCCAGGTCGGCTTCGATGGTGCCGGTGTCGGCAGATCGAGATTGTGGGTATCGTAGGGATGGCGGATCAGCGGCCCGACGGTGGTCCCGACATTGTCCTTGATCAGCTTCCTATTTCCGAGATAGGGATCGCGTGGCCCTCGGCCGCGGTCTCGAAGTCGCCGCCGAAGGTGGTCTCGGAATAGCTGACGAAGGCCGGGAAATAGAGATGGCCATCGAACTTGATCAAGAACGG
>CAWDPZ010000051.1:0-28459 GCA_963804265.1 uncultured Acidimicrobiaceae bacterium | reverse complement strand
CGGAGCTGCCCGGGTCGAACGCCCGCACGGGCCATGGCCCGCACGCTGACTGGCCGTGACTCGACAGCGTGTGACTCGACAGCGCGGTACTCGACACAGCCCGTGAACCACCGAAGGTCGTGACCGCTCCACGATCGGGCGGCGCTGAGACACGGCGCTGTTGTCAGGCGGCGGGCGGCGGGATCTCAGGACTGACGGATGTCCCACGTGTGGTGGACCACGTCGTGGGCATTGGACCGCACGAAGTCGAGCACGGAACTCGCCCCGCTCCGGATGTACGATGACCATGTGGCTGCGGTCGGCTTGCAGGACGGCTTCCTCCCAGCGCCGACGGCCTTCGACAACGACCACATGGACCGGGAGCAGGGACGGCGCTGTAGGAGCGGGCCGCGGCGAGCAGGTTCTCGTCGTAGGGGGCGATCTCGCGAGGACCGTGCACGACGCCGGCGTAGCGCTCGGCCCAGATCCGCGTGTGTCGGCGACATGGCAGACATAGCCCTACACCGACCAGGCGAGGTCCGGGTGGTGCTCGCGACCGGTGCTGTTCTCGACGAGCCGGCCGTAGTCTTCGGGCTGGGTCACCGTCGATACCGCGGCCGGCATCGAGATGCTGAACGAGAACCCGCACTCCCGGCAGGGGTCTCCGTAGGTGTCCTCCGACCAGGTGTTCATGTTCGCCGATTCTCGCGGCCGAGGCGGTCACGGAGCCGCCCGCGCCTTGCTGTGCGGTGCGGCGGTTCCCGGCCTGCCCGGCGGCCAGCCAGGACCCGCCCATCTCCCCGGGGAACGACTCCGCCAGCCCGGCGCCGACCGCTCGACCGATGTCTTGTTGCCCGGCGACCTCGAGCCCTCCGCCGCGCTGTGTTCGGCACTGGCTGTGCTCCGAGTTGTCACGTGCCATCCGGTCGTCCATCGACCACCGCCGGCGGAAAAGGCTCCATCGCCCACGGCTCCCCGTCGCCACCGAGGCCCGCTCCGTGGAGCCATCTCGCGGCCCCGAGCTCCGAGAATGGAGAACGTGGTCGCGCCCACCCGCGGTCCCCAGCACCATGGTGCAGAGGCAGCATGACCTGCACGAAGCGGAGGAGGCCGCGCCCACGCGGACGAGCCAATGGCGACGACCGGTCCGGCGCGGGCCGTCGCGGTGCCGGGCGAGGTGGCGGGCTCGCACGACCTCGTCCGGCCCCCGGCGTTGCGAACCGCGTCGCGAAAAGTGACCCTGCGACGGAGTCGTCGCTCGCCACGACAAGACAGCTCTCGCCCGCCTCCCAACCGCCGCCCACGTGAGCAGCGTGGTCCGCGTGCCCGGGCGCCAGCCACGCACACTCCTCCCGGCCCGCGTACGGCGGCTCTCCCCACCCGCTCGCGCGCGACCCGCCCGAGGCCGTGCCCTTGCTCGAGTGGCGACGGAGCGAAGGCACCGAGGTGGGGGCGCGAGCACCGTGGAGGCCCCTGACTCGCCTCGAGGCAAGCCCCGGGTGCCGAAGAGGACCACCCGGCTCCGCTCCGCCAAGGCGGACTCGAGCAGTGGGCGGACAGCTCCCACGGACCGAGGCGATGGGGGGTTCTTGCGAGCACGAGGACGCCTGCCTGAGTGGGCCCCGGCCCCGGCGTGGGGACGTGGTGCGCTGAGCGCGGAGACCGGCGTCGTCGCATCCCGGTCACTGCTTCGAAAGAGGCGGTGGCGTTTTGCCGTGTCATGCCGGCGATCGGCGGTCCTGACAGGAGACTCCCGCCGAGGTGGTCGAGAGCCGCGCGCGTTCCCCAGGGCGGTACGCGAGCAGCTCGACGGCTCCCGCACGGCCACGAGCTTTCTCATCCGCTCCTGCAGGGCGAGGAGCTCAGGGTACAAGGGCTCGGCGATGCCGGCGGACGGGGCCGCTGGCCGACGCGTCGGCGCCTTGAGGCTGCGGCTGGGGCGGCCCGCCGGTCCGGAGCTCGTATTGGTTCTTCTCCTCGGCCACGACCTGGTTCCCACGTCCCGCTCGACGTCGTCCACGGAATCCTTGCGTCGCGGAACCGCTGCCCGGGACGAGATCGCCGGCGGAGGCGGTCCCGGGGCGCGCACGCCTCCCGCCAAGCGCCCGCTCTGCCCACTCGGGCGTCGACCCTTTTGGCCGTAGCCCGGCCACCTTTTCCTCGGGGATTCTGGGGCCGGCGCGGGGCCTGGGGGGCGCCATGGCCGAGCGGTCCCGCGCGCGCCGGGGACACCGCCAGCCGGGCGTCGGAGACGCCGAGGCCGTAGGCGGTGCTCGTGCGATCTCCGACACGAGCTCCTCGTAGGGGGGTGCCGAGCTCCGGGCCTCGTCCTCACCGTGGCTATGCGCCTCGCTCTCCCCGGTCCGCTCCGGCCACTGCTCCAAGGGCGGCCGCGATCTCGGCCGAGCGGCGCGGTACCGCTGACGAGTTTCGGGTCGATGCCCCCAGGTCGGCCCAGGAGCCTGCAGCAGGATGTCGAGGCGGCGCGTCAGCTCGGACCACCTGGTCTCGTACAGGCTCGCGGGCCGCCCCGAGCTCCAGGTGTTTCCACGCCGTGGCCGTCGAGGGCCGACCAGCCGGCCGTCGGGTCCCCTCCGTGAGGTTGGCGACGAGGACATGGCGGCAGATGCGGGGTCCGGCGCGGTCGACGGTGAAGGAAGGTCGCGGCGACGAATTGCAATGTGGGAACAGATTCTGTTGGCTCGCCGTGCGAGCTTTCTCCCGCCACGTGCTGCTGCTCCAGGATCCCCGAGGGCCGCCCGCGGCTCTTCGTGGCCGGGCGTGCACGCTCGGTCGTGCACCTCCGCCGGGCCGAGAGCAGCAGGCTCACGGATTCTCGGTGTCGCAGCAGCTCGTAGGCGGCCACCCGCACCCTGGCGGGCCTGTCCGCCAGCAGTTCCCGGTGCTCGGGTTGGCCCCGGAGAACAGCGCCCTCAGAGCAGCGCCTTCCACCGTGCCCGACAGGCCGAGGGCTGCCGCGCCACGCCCGAGCCAGCGCCCGGCTCGAATCGCCTTACCGCCGTTCGCGTCCGGACAGCGTCGCCAGGTAGTACCCCTCCCTCCCCTGTGCCAGCTTGGCGACACTCAGCACGACCTTGGACCTGGCACCGTGGCGACCGGGAGTCCGAGGGCCTCCTCCGCCGGATGACGCCGTTGAGCGACGGGAATCCGCCCGCCGAGGTCTCCGGCGGCGCTGCGTACCGGAAGGCCTCTGGCGGCGTCGTAGCCTGTCGGGCAGGAGGGGGCGGGCCATGCCTTGTCCCAGCTGCGGCGTCGAGAACAGGTCGGGCGGGGGGTCCCGCCCGCGGAGCGGAGCCTGCTTGTTGTGTCTGTCGGCGCGGAATCGTCCTCGCCGATGCCAAGTTCTGCGACGAGTGCGCGGATCCACTCTCACCCGGCGTGCCCGTTGCCCCTAGCGACGCTAGGCCCGCCTCTGAGCGTGCGCCGCATCGCAGGTGTGCAGCGGCAGGTCAGCTTCCGCCATGTCTCGGTGCTTTCTGCGACCTCGTCGGCTTCACGCCCTTGTCGGAGTCCGCGCGAGCCCGAGGAGGTGCGCGAAGCCCCCCTCGGCTACTTCTCAGCCTGCCTGGTCGGCCGCTACGGAGGCGTGATCCAGAAGTTCATCGGCGACGCCGTCATGGCCGTCTGGGCCCGCACCGGTGGCCAAGGAGGACGCACGCGAGCGGGCCCCCCGTGAGGGCCGGCCCTCGAGCTCGTCTCCGCCGTCCCCACCTACGGCCCCATGTGGTCGACCCTCGCCGCCCGGGTTGGCATCGTGACCGGAGCCGCGGCGACGACCGAGAGGGCCGAGGAGGGCCTCGTCATCGGCGACCGCGCTCAACACCGCCGCCCGCATCCAGTCGGTTGCGGCCTGCGGGCTGCTGCTGTGTGGACGAGACGACGGTGGGCCGCCACGGCCGCCGCCATCGCCCACGCTCCGACGTCGGGATCCCATGAGCTCAAGGGCAAGGCCGAGCCGATCCGGGTCTTCCAGGCTGCTGAATCACTGCTGCGGTCGCAGGCTCGCAGCGCTCGAGCGGTCTCGATTCACGGCGGGACCACGAGCCGCGGCTCATCAAGGAGCTCTTCCAGCCGCAGCACCTGGCCCAGACGTTGTCCTTGGTGCTTCGGGAAGTCCAACAGCTTGTTCACTTTCAGGCTACCCCCTCGACGGCCTCGCCGGCGGTGCCTGCTCCGGCACGCGGGCCGCTGCCTTGTCCTACGGGGAAGGCGTCAGCTACTGGGCGCTCTCGGGAACAGCTGGTCCGGCCGAGGCTGCTGATCAGCGAGGACAGCTGCTTGATGTCGTCGCCGAGCGGCTGCGCACGGTCCTCCAAGTGCTGCAGGATCCTCCACCCCGCCCACCGTGAGTTCATCGCCCCCCGCTGTGGCACTCCTCGGCCTGCCGCGGCGCAGGTGCTGGCGCGGAACAAGCTCTTCTCAGCTGGGCGGCTCTCTTCGAACTCGACGGGCCGAGCACCAACCCGTGATCACGGTCGTCGAGGACCTGCAGCTGGCGATGCCTGCATGGTCGAGTTCCTCGACCACCTGCTGGAATGGTCCAACGAGACGGCGCTGACGTTCCTCCTTGTTCAGCCCGAGTCTCGCGCGTCTTGTCCGTGCCTTCGGGCCGTGTGAGGACGAGGAGGAAGATGGCCTGGTCTCCGGACCATTCCAGCAGGTGGTCGAGGAACTCGACCATGCCGGCATCGGCCCACTGCAGGTCCTCGACGACCATGATCACGGGTTGGTGCTCGGCCAGTCGTTCGAAGAAGAGCCGCCAGCCGTAGAAGAGCTCCTCTCGCGCCAGCACCTGCGCCGCGGGCAGGCCGAGGAGCTGGCCGAGGCGGGGGGCGATGAACTCGCGGTTGGCGGGGTCGATATCGAGCGCTCGAGGCCCGTGCGCAGCCGCCGGCGACGACGTCGAGCGGGTCCTCCTTGCTGATCAGCAGCCTCGCCCGGACCATCTCCGAGAGCGCCCAGTAGCTGACGCCTTCCCCGTAGGACAGGCAGCGGCCCGCGTGCCAGAGCACGCCGCCGGCGAGGCCGTCGATGTACTTGAAGAACTCCCAGGGCAACTCTGGACTTCCCGACGCCGGCGACACCCGAGACGAGCACGAGCCTGGCCGAGTGGCGCTCGGCGGCGGCGTGGAAGAGCTCCTTGATGAGCCGCAGCTCGTGGTCCCGCCCGGTGAAGGGCGCCTCGAGACCGCTCGAGCGCTGCGAGCCTGCGACCGCGGCGGTGACCCTGGCGGCCTGGAAGACCCGGATCGGCTCGGCCTTGCCCTTGAGCTGATGGATCCCGACGTCGACGTAGGCGATGGCGGCGGCCGTGGCGGCCCGCGTCGTCTCGTCCACACAGCAGCAGCCCGCAGGCGCGACCGACTGGATGCGCGGCGGCGGTGCTGACGTGGTCGCCGATGACGAGGCCCTCCTCGGCCGTCTCGGTCGTCGCCGCGCTGCGGGTCACGATGCCAACCCGGGCGGCGAGGTCGAACCGCGGTCCTGGCCGTAGGTCGAGACGGCGGAGACGAGCTCGAGGCCGGCCCTCACGGCCCGCTCGGCGTCGTCCTCGTTGGCCACCGGTGCGCCCCAGACGGCCATGACGGCGTCGCCGATGAACTTCTGGATCACGCCTCCGTAGCGGCCGACGATGGCCCGGGCCAGCTCGAAGTAGCCCGACAGGAGCTCGCGGACCTCCTCGGGATCCGCGACTCCGACAAGGGCGTGAAGCCGACGAGGTCGCAGAAAGCACCGAGACATGGCGGAGCTCGGTCCCCGTGCCGGCGGCCGATGCGGGCGCGTCAGAGGCGGGCCTAGCGTCGCTAGGGCAACGGGCGCGGCCGGGGTGAGAGTGGTCCCGCACTCGTCGCAGAACTTGGCATCGGCGAGGACGGAAGTTCCGCAGCTCGGACAGACGCGAGCGAGCGGGCTCCCGCATTCGTGGCAGAATTGCCGCCCGACCTGTTCTCGACGCCGCAGCTGGGACAAGGCATCGCCCACCCCCTCCTGGCCCACAGGCTACGACGCCGCCAGAGGCCTTGCCGTACGCAGCGCCGGCCCGGAGACCTCGGCGGGGCGTCCCCGTCGCTCGACGGCGTCATCCGGCGAGGAGGCCCTGACCGAGCCCGGTAGGTTCGGCGGTTGCCGCGTCCTTTAGCCAAGGTGCGTGCTGAGTGTCGCCAAGCTGGCCCGGGGAAGGGAGGGCTACTACCTGGCGACGCTGGCGTCCGGACGCGAACAGACGGGCGGCCTGATCGAGCCGGACGGGCGCTGGCTCGGCCGTGCCTCGGCAGCCCTCGGCCTTTCGGGCACGGTGGAAGGCGCTGCTCTGAGGGCGCTCTTCTCCGGGGTCGACCCGACCACCGGGGAACTGCTGGCGGACAGGCATGCCAGGGTACGAGTAGCCGCCTACGACTGCACCTACTCGACGCCGAAATCCGTGAGCCTGCTGCACGCTCTCGGCCCGGAGGAGGTGCGGGACCATGTGCGCGCCGGCCACGAAGAGGCGGCCGAGGCGGCTCTCGGATATCTGGAGCGGCGTGGAGCCCGTGTGCGGCGGAGCCCTTCGCGGGCGAGCCGACGGAATCTGTTCCCGCTGTCCGGATTCGTGGCCGCGGCCTTCCTTCACCGCACGAGCCGCGCCCCGGACCCGCATCTGCACAGCCATGTCCTTGTCGCCAACCTCGCCCAGGGACCGGACGGCCGCTGGTCGGCGCTCGACGGCCGCGGCATCTACCTCGAGCTCGGGGCGGCCCGTGACCTGTACGAGACCCAGTTGCGGTCCGAGCTGACGCGCCGCCTCGGCGTGTCGTGGCGCGAGCTGCAAGGCTCCTGGGCCGACCTCGGGGGCATCGACCCGAACGTCGTGCGGGCGTTCTCCCGCCGCTCGGCCGAGATCGCGGCCGCCCTCGAGCAGTCGGGCCTGACTGGACCGAGAGCGCGGCGCATTGCCGCGGTGAGGACGAGGCCCGAGAAGGATCTCGGCACTCCCTACGAGGAGCTCGTCTCGGAGTGGCGCGAGCGCGCCTACCGCCTCGGCGTCTCCGACGCCCGGCTCGCCGCGGTGTCCGGACGCACTCGGACCGGCTCGGCCATGGCACCCTCCGGCTCCGCGTCGGCCGGAGTCCCGGAGCCGGGCGCCGGACCCCGGCCCGAAGGATCGACACCGGAGCCGTGGGCAGAGCGGGCGCTCGGCGAGAGGGGTGTCGCCGCCCGGGATGGCACCTTCCGCCGGGGCGATCTCGTCCGGGCGCGTTGCGCGACGCTGCCTTCAGGTGCGCCCGTGGGCGACGTCGAGCGGGACGTGGACGCGGTCGTGGCCGAGGGCCGCGTCGTCCCGGTCCCCGGAGCGGCGGGCCGCCCCGGCCTCACCCTCAAGGCGCCGTCCTCGTCACGGCCCATTCCCGCAGGCTTCGCCGAGCCCTTGTACACGACCCCGGAGCTCCTCGCTTTGCAGGAGCGGATGAGAAAGCTCGTGCAGGACCATCCGGGAGCGGTCGAGCTGCTCGCGTACCGCCCGGGCGAGCGCCTCGCGGCGCTCGACTCCCTCGGCGGGCTTTTGTCAGGGCCGCAGGCGCAGATCGCCGCCGTGGCGCCGGCGCGAAACGCCGCCGCCTCCTTCGAAGCGGTGACCGGGATCGAGACGCACGCCGGTCGCCGCGCTGCGGCGCACCGCGTCCGCGCCGGTGCCCGGGCCGGCCGAGGCCGGCGTCCTCGTGCTCGCAGAGGCCCATCGTCTCGGTCCCTGGGAGCTGTCCGCCATGCTCGAGTCCGCCACGGCGAGCAGGAGCCGGGTGGTCCTCTTCGCGCCCGCAGCTTCACTCGAGGCCAGCCTCGGGCCTGCCGCGGTCCTGGCGCCCCATCTCGGCGCCTTCGTCCCGCCGCGACTCGACCGGGGCGCGGCCTCGTTCGAGTCGCGGTCGAACGGGTGGGAGAGCCATTTGTTCGCCGGCCGGGAAGTGCTCGTCGTCGGTGACGGTCCCGAGGCGCGCGAGGCCGCATTGCTCACGTGGGCGGCGGCGCGCGAGGCGGGCGAGCGCTGCCTTGTCGTGGCAAGCGACGACTCGGTCGTACGGTCGCTCCGCGACGCGGTTCGCAACGCCGGGGGAGGGCCCGACGAGGTCGTCGAGGCTCGCCACCTCGCGGGCGGGGCGGCCCCGCGCCACGACGGGCCGGTCGTCGCCGTGGGCTCCGTGCCGACGCGGCGTCCGGGAAGCGGCCTCCAGGTTCGTGCAGGTGGCCATAGCTCCTGTGCACCGCGATCCTCGAGAGCGGCTCGCCGTCGCGGCAGAGGTGGCACGACCGCGCTATCTCGTCTCGGAGCTCGGGGCGGCGAGATCGCTCCCAGACGAACGGGCCTCGTGGCGACGAGGAGCCGTGGCGATCGAGACCTTCCGCCGGCGGTGGTCGATCGACGACCCGGAGCATGCTCTCGGCGACCGCCGGACGGTGAGACAACTCGACGGCGCCGCCCTTGCCGACGCGGCGCTGACGAGGCTCGAGGTGCGCCGGGCGACGACATCGGTCGAGCGGTCCGCACCGGGCTCGCGGCGTCGTTCCCCTGAGACGATGGGCCGGTCGCGCTGAAAAGCCGCGGGCGGGCCGGAGTCGCGGAACGGCCTGCAGCCGCACGGCCAGGCACACCGCGCCCGGTCGCCGCCTGCGGGCGCGAGAATCGGCGAACATGAACACCTGGTCGGAGGACACCTACGGAGACCCCTGCCGCGAGTGCGGGTTCTCGTTCAGCATCTCCATGCAGGCGGCGGTATCGACGGTGACCGGAGCCCCCGAACACTACGGCCGGCTTGTCGAGGGCAGCACCGGCCGCGAGCGCCACCCGGACCTCGCCTGGTCGGTGTCGGGCTATGTCTGCCATGTCGCCGACAACACCCGGATCTGGGCCGAGCGCTACGCCGGCGTCGTGCATGGTCCTCGCGAGATCGCCCCCTACGACGAGAACCTGCTCGCCGTGGCCCGCTCCTACGGCGCCATCCCCCTCGCCGGGTCCATGTGGTCGTTGTCGAAGGCCGTCGGCGACTGGGAGGAAGCCGTCTTGCAAGCCGACCGCAGCCACGTGGTCATCGTGCACCCAGAGCGCGGCGAGCTGTCCCTGCTCGACTCCGTGCGGTCCAATGCCCACGACGTGGTCCACCACGAGTGGGACATCCGGCGGTCGCTGGAGTTCCCGCCGCCGGCCGCCTGACGACAGCGCCGTGTCTCAGCGCGGCCCGATGGAGCGGTCGCGACCTTCTGTCGAGGCACGGGCTATCGACGTGCGGGCGTTCGACCCGGGCAGCTCCGGGCCTCGACGCGCGTGGGCACGGACCCGGCCGTTGATCACCGTCTCGCGCCAAGGTGAGCTCGAGTACCACGGTGTCGCCTGCAAGTAACCGGGCGTCGCGCCCTCGATGCCGAGCACAAGGCCGGCTTCGCCCTGGGCGATGGCGTCGACCGGCAAGATGCGCTCCTTGCGCATCGACACCGTCCGGGTGGTGTTGCGCCGAAAGGCTCCGAGCCCCGCCGGCGGGGGCCTTCTGCCAACGACACCGTCGGCACCTCGTGCTCGCCGGCAAGCAGAGAGACAGCCTCGAGCGTCCGCGTGTCGCCGATGCCGGGAAAGACGAGCTTGGTGCCGAACAACGACAGGAACCCGTCTGCCTCGCGGTCCCAGCGCGCCCGGGCCTGGGCGAGGTCCTGCAGGCACGCCAAGGTGAGGACCCCCTGGCTCCCGCCTTCGGCCACGAGGGTCGGAAGGTCGTGCAACGGGGCGATGTTCGCCAGTTCGTCGAGCACGAGCAAGAGGGGCGGCTTCACATGGGCCTCGGCTCGACCGAGAAACGGCTCTCCGCCGGTGCCCGCTCCGGCCACAGCTGCGTTCAGAGAGTCTTGGTAGGCGGCGCTTCTGACCTCGCGCAGCAGCCCGGCGACGAGGGGCGCGGCGTGACGCTGATAGTCGCTTCCGGCGCAGACGTAGAGCGTTCCCCGATCGCCGAGGAGCTCGCGGACGTCGAGGAGGCGGCCCTCGGTCGAGGCGAGGGCCGCATCGGTCCGGAACCCGGCGAGGACGCCCGCGGCCGTCGACCAGATGCCACTTTGCTCCCTGCTGTCTGTGGCGAGGACGCCTTCGAGGAGGTCGAGCGCCCTGTCCGCCCCGCGGCGCGCCAGTGCGGCGACGGCCTCGTCCGCGTCGTGCCGGTTGACGGCGCCGAGCACGTCGCAAAAGGGCTTGTCATCGATGGCCCCCGCGTGCAGCAAGGTGGCGAGCAGTGCGCCGGCGCGCTCGCTCCAGTGCGACGCCTCCCCGCGGTCGGTACCGGGCCGGGCTGCCCGCACCATGGACTCGGCGACGAGAACGGCCCCGTCCCATGTGCGGGCGGGACCGAGCGGCGACCAGCCGACACGTTCGACGCCCGGCGGGCACGGCACAGAGCCGCTCGGGTCGTACAAGAAGACGGGGCCGAGATCTGACCGCGCGGCTCCAGGTCGTGGCGAGGAGGTCGGCTTTGGTGGACGCGGCTATCACCGGGCCGCAGGCCGCCAGGATGTTGGGAACCACGACCGTGGACGTCTTGCCCGACCGCGGCGGGCCGAGCAGGAGCACCCCGTCCTGAGGTCTTGCGAAGACAGGTACGCCGCGAGGGTGGCCCGCGGTGCGGCCGAGATAGATGCCATAGCCGTA
The DNA here is from genome assembly GCA_963804265.1 of uncultured Acidimicrobiaceae bacterium. Taxonomy (GTDB): domain Bacteria; phylum Actinomycetota; class Acidimicrobiia; order Acidimicrobiales; family Bog-793; genus Fen-455. The sequence continues at coordinate 17,799 of CAWDPZ010000051.1, read as the reverse complement.
GCGCTGCGACTCGTAGAGCGCGATGGCATGCGGATCGATCGGCGGCCCGGTCACCGTCCAGTCCTACCGCGGCCGCCTACCGGCGTACATCACGGTCGAGCGACAGGTGGCGGCGCCGTCGTCGCCGGCGCCCCGCGGGCTCCGCTCGTGGCGAAGGGCTGACACAACCCGCCGTTCGCGAGCCCCGCGGCCGGCCCGACGGCCCCTTCGGGCTCGGAGCGGAATTCGGCCGTCCCGGGCACTCCCGAACGCACCGATCGCGAAACTGAGCGAATTCATGGCTCGTGGGGCCTCGCCGGGGCCCCGGGCGCCGGGAGGGGCTTCGCGGCCCGACTTTGGCCTGCAAATGGCGGCCCTGTTCATAAACACCTTATATTTCCTGCCAAAAGTCGCCGGCTCTCTCGCTCGTCGCCGGGCGGGCGAAGGCCGAACAGGCCGAAGAAATAAGGCCTCAGGCGTCCCCGTTTGGAGAATGCTTGATTTCCACCGGGAAAATCGCTTTGTATTGCGTGTGGGTCGGACAACATGCCAGGAGGCAAAATTGAATAGGACAGAGTTAATCGGCGAGGTGTCAAAGCACACCGGACTGACGACAAAGCAGGCGGAGAGCGGGCTCAAGGGTTTCGAGTACGTGGTCACCTCGGCACTGCGCGGCAGCGACACCGTTCGGATCACCGGCTTCGGGACCTTCAAGGTTCGTGACCGCGCCGCTCGGCGTGGCCGCAACCCGCAGACCGGCGCGCCCGTTCGGATCAAGGCGTCCAAGGGTGTCGGCTTTGCCGCCGGCGCAGGACTGAAGAGTGACCTGAACTCTCGCTCCGCGTTGGACAAGCCGGACTGGGTGGGCCCTGCGGCTGTCGCAAGCGCCGCCAAGGCAGCGCCGGCCCGCAAGGCCGCTCCGGCCAAGAAGGCTCCGGCCAAGAAGGCCGCTCCGGCCAAGAAGGCCCCGGCCAAGAAGGCCGCTCCGGCGAAGAAGGCAGCACCGGTGAAGAAGGCCGTTCCGGCCAAGAAGGCGCCTGCGACCAAGGCTCCTGCTAAGAAGGCCCCGGCGAAGAAGGCACCCGCGAAGAGGGCTGCTCGCTAGAGGCAAGCCTTTGCAGGTATTTGTTCGACAAGGCCTCGCGGCGTGATCTGCGCCGTGAGGCCTTGTCGCGTGCTCGCCGACGATGGGGATGCGCCGCTCAGAGCTTGTCGATGCGCTTGAAGGCTTCCGCCGCCGCGAAGCCGCCCTCACGCCCGTGCTCGGCGAGCCGGTCCATGACACGTTGCCTGAAGTCCAGCACTTCCTGGTTCTCGTTCCCGGCGTCACGTCGGGCGATCCCCATCGTGGAGCGCAGCTGGCTCTCGTGTCGCAGGAGGGCGGCGAGCTTGGCCTCGACGAAGCCGGTCACGTCCTCGAGATGGTCCGGCTCGTCCGCCTCGAACAAGAGCAGGGTCTTCGGGCGGTGCGGCGGGTCGCCGAGCTCCGGGAAAAGAGCGGGTCCCGGGCTGCGACGATGCCGTCTGTCACGAGGAAGCCGGCGTTGCGGTGGTCCGGGTGCAGCCTGTACCGCTTCCACGGGTCGTGGCCGAAGACGACGTCGGGCCTCAGCTTGCGGATAGCCGAGGCAACCTCGAAGCGTTGGCGGAGACCCGACTCGAGCTCGCCGTCCGGCCAGCCGAGGAAGACGACCTCGCCCCTTCCCCCGAGGGCGATGGAGGCGGCCTGCTGCTCGTTACGTCGTGTGACGACGAGCTCGGCCGGGTCCGTGGCGGGATCCCAGGTGCCCTTGGACCCGTCGGTGCAGATCAGATGGAAGATCTCGCAGCCCTGGGCGGCCCACTTCGCGAGCGTTGCGCCGCAGCCGAACTCGACGTCGTCGGGGTGCGCCCCCACGGCAAGGGCGCGGGCGGGGAGGGGAAGGTTGCAATCCATCCGGTCAGGTTGCCACGTTCGCGAGCGCGCGAGATCCTCCGGTAGGTCGATGTCGATCGCGAGCCTGCGGTCGTAGACGATCTGGCAGGGCAGCCCCAGGCGGGCCGCCTCGGCCCGGTGGCGCTCGAAGCTTCCCTGTCCATAGGCAAAAGAGAACCCGGCGCCGGTAGGGACGACCGCCACATTGGTCCCGTCGCGCCGGCGATCGGGCACGAGCGTGACCGTACCGGGCTCGCCGAGTGCCGCCAGGCCCGTGGCGAACGGGAGATCCGCGTGGGCCACGACCGCCAGCCCGACGCCTTCGGAGGCGAGCTGGGCGACGCCGGCCATGACGGCCGCCGACAATCCGAGTCCTGGCGTCCAAGCGACGCGCGGCACCCTGCGCGAGGGCCCAGGCGGCGACCTGGTCGTCGTCGCAGACCACGAGGACCTCGAGCGGGGCGGCCGCGGCGATCACCCTCGAAGCCAGCTCCTTGGCGAGCGCCTCGCGGGCATCTGTGCCGAGCACCGCCGCAAGGCGGTGTTTTGCTGCGCGGAAGGACTTCACGGGGACGAGCACGCTGCGTGCCGTCACCCCGTCTGTCATCTCCCGACGAGCCTTGCCGTGGCGATGCCGTGCGGCCCCAGCTCGAAGCTCCCCTCGAAGCTGGCCACATGGCGACCGCGAAGGTCGACGAGCTGACCCCGCAAGGGCGCTCCCGGCTCGCCGGCACCCGGGGCGTGCTCGCTGCCGCTGCGCAGCTCGACGCGGGCCGTGGCGAGGCGCTCGGGTTGAACACCCGCAGCTCGAGGGAGCCTCCCGCGACGCGGCGCAGGGCGCTCAGCTCGGCGCCGTGCACGGAGAGCAGCGAGGCTTCGAGAGCCCGCGCGCCACCACCGAGGCTGGAGACGACCGGCAGGTCGCAGAAGGCGTCGTCGGCGAGGGCGTAGTCATCGCCAGGCCCGAGCGAGAGGGCGTAGCGCAGGGTGCGGGGGCCTTGCATCTGTGGGCCTTCGAGGCGCTCGACCGGGCCTGCGGGCAGGGGGCGGTTCACCATCGTGAGGCGCGAGAGCATTCCCGTGGCCCGGAGAAGGGTCAGGGCCAGGCCGTGCGCCCGTGTCCCGCCGCCGTAGTCGGCCTCTCGGGAGCCCGGCTCGGCGAGGTCGACGAGCTCGTACTCGCAGAGGCCGTCGTGGAAGACGCTCAGCCCGCCCGCCTGCACGAAGCGCCGGGAAGGATAGGTGGCGAGGGGCTTCTCGCTCGGTCCCCCTTCGGCGACAAGGCCGCGTTCGACGACATCGAAGGCGCACTCGGCGCTCGAATGGGCGGCCGGCTCGGCCAGGGGGAACCAGGCCCGCAGCCGGTGGTCGCGGCAGGTGTTGTCGAGGCTGGTGGCGACCCGGACCAGCTGCTCACCGGCGCGGAGCTCGACCCGGGAGCGCACGACCACCTCGCGCTCGCCGGTGCGGGCGCGACGGCCCTCGTCGATCCGTTCCGGCCACCGGTAGGTGCGCTCGGCGATCGCCACCGCCCGGACGGGGCCCACCTCCGCCAGTGACAGGCTCACCGCGAAGGGCGTGTCGACGACGAGATCGTGCTCGGGGGGCGAGTAGTTGTAGGTGTCCCCGAAGTCGCCCGAGTCGATCAGGCGGTTGAAGCCGGGAAGGCCGTTGACCGCAAAGGTGCCGTCGTCCGGCGAGAGGACGACTGTCACGAGCGAATTGGCGAGCACGATGCGCCCGTCGGCCTCCTCGGTGGCACTGACCGGGTCGCGGAGGGGCCCTGTCGCCCAGGCTTTCCAGCCGAAGCCCGGTACGTCCTCGACGCGGACCAGCACGCGCCGGGAAGACGCCTGGTCGAGATGCACCTTCACCCGGGCGTCCGGGCGGAGGGCGAGCCGGGCGAGGAGGTCGGTCCTGATCTCGGCTATGCGCACGTCGGGCGAGCGCTCCGGGAGGACGCGCACGGCGATGTCGATGCCCTTGTCGTCCTCCTCCACGTCGACTCCGGCGACGTAGGCGCCGTCGCCCATCTGGTCCTGTTCTCCGATCTGGGAGAGAACGCCTCGCACCTCGGTCGCGGTGAGGACGAGATCGGCCGCGAGCCCGACCCGTTCGTCGAGTACCTGGGCCCCTTCTACGGGCCCCTCCCCGCCGATGATGAGCTCGACCATGCCTGAGCGCGGGCGGGCGAGGGGGTTCACGGCGACGTGGCAGGGCGCCGACAGGGATGAGGCGAGAGCTTTGAGAGCTCGCTCGGCGACCCCTTCGCCGATCCGCGTCGCCTCGGCGTAGCGATGCAGCACGGCGCTGTCGACCTCGTCGTGCGAGCAGGCGCAGATCGAGTCGTGGGCCGAATTCCGCACGAGCTCGCGCCAGGCGATCGAGAGCGCTGAGCTCGGGTAGCGCGTCAGGCGGCAAGAAGACGGCGGCCAACGGCTCGGCGAGCCTTTCGAGCGTCCGCTCGGCCAAGGCGGCGGCCTGCTTGACGTCCGTGCGGTTCGAGGCGACGCCCATCAGCACGTTCGCCCGCGCGCCGGAGCGCAGCTCGCCCTTCCACTCGGGCAGGCCCGCGCGGGGTGCCCCGGCGAGCGCCTCGGGCAGCGACGAGATGGCTATCTCGAAGCGGTCCTGCATGGCGTTGGCCTCGGCCACGACGCGACCGAGCCAGGGCTGCGGCTCCTGGTGATCGGTGCCGTTGGGGAAGAGGATGGGCCCGTCAGGTCCGAGCAGGAATTGCCCGTTCTCGTCCTCGTAGGCTTCGAGCCGCCGCACGAACGCCTTGGCGTCGTCTCCCACCGAGGCGCCGGTCGAGTAGCCGCCGAGGAGGTACTCGGCGCGCACGACCGAGCCGTCAGGAGCCGCCCAGGAAAAGGCCATCTTGTCGACAGCGGTCGGGACCCCGCGCCAGACCACGGCGTCGCAAAAGCCGGCTGCCCGCAGGATCTGGGGCATCTGGGCGACATGGCCGAACATGTCGGGGAGGTAGCCGACCTCCATCGCGCCCCCGAAGGCCGCCGCCCGTTCCATCCCGAGCTGCAGATTGCGCACGATCGTCTCGCCCGAGACGAGGAACTCGTCCATCAGGACGTACCAGGGCCCGAAGGCGATCCGTCCGCTTGCCCCCAACTGGCGGAGACGGCCCTCGTTCTCCGGACGGACCTCGAGATAGTCGTCGACCGCGGCCATCTGGCCGTCGAAGAGGAAACGGGCGTAGGAGGCGTCGGTCTCCATGAGCTCGAGCAGCTTGTCCACGAGATCCACCAGCCGCAGCTGGAAGGTGCGGAAGGGCGAGTACCACTCCCTGTCCCAGTGCGTGTGCGGCACGACGTTGACCCTGCGGCGTCGCTTACCCGGCGCCCGGGGCGTCCCGCCAAGCCCGCTGTCGCCGGCGCCGAGAGTCATGCTTTGCAGGCTACGCCTCCGATACCCGCCCGCAGGGAGCGACGTCGTAGCCTGCGATGGCGGCCAGCTGGGCGGGGAGCTCCCTGCCGGCCAGCACGTGGAGCAGGGCCCGGACCTCTGGCATGCCGAGGAGCGAGATCGGGACGTGCAGCTCGCATACCTCCTCTTGCCACGGCACGAAGCCGAGCCCGTAGGCGAGAGCCGCCGGCTCGCTGGCGACCCCGAAGTCGGCCAGCCCGGATGCGATCGAGGAGGCCACGAGCAGATGTGCGCTGCAGGCGCTCTCGTAGCCGGCGATCGAAGCCGCGTCGGCGGCGATGTCCTCGAGCGCCTCGTCGAGAAGCTTGCGGGCCTCCGAGCCCGGCTCGCGGTTGACCAGTCGCAAGCCCAACTCGAGCGCATCCGAGAGGCACTCCACCGAGCCGGCGTGCTTCTCGGACACGACGAGGCCCTCGCGCCAGGCGGCGAAGCCGACGATCTCGTGGCCATCGGGGCGCCTCGGTGCCTTGCCCGCTCGCCGGTGGACGGCGGCGGCGTGCACGGAGCCCTCATCGAGCAGCTGCAGGGCGGCGGTGTTGTTGCACGACCACCAGACGAGGCCCGTCGGCGGCCTGTGGCGCTCCAAGGGCCCCGCCAAGTAGGGCGAGCGCCGGATCGCAGCCGGCGAGCACGAGCGTCGGCCCGGAGCTGGCGATCGGCTGCACGCTGACCAGCTCGCCGGTCGAGGCGGCCTTCCCGTCGCCCATGTGGGCGAATGCGGGCCGGAAACCAGGCGCGAAGCCGAGGTCGCCGAAGAGGGGGAACGCCACGGGGTCGCCGGCGATCTCGGCCACCAGGAGCCGGGCGCCCTCGACCGCAGGTGCGGCCAGGCGGGCGCCGAGCGCCGGGAGCTCGGGGGCGGCGCCGAACAGGTCTTCGACGCTCGTGCCGAGCGCGCCGGCCAGAGCCAGCGCGACCTCGAGGGACGGGGACCATCGACCGGACTCGATTCCCGAGATCGACTGGCGGGTCACCCCGGCTATGTCCGCCAGCGCCCCTTGCGACAGGCCTCGGGCCAGTCGCGCGAGGCGGAAGCGGTCGTCGATCCTCTGGCTGGAACCGGTCATCTGTCCGTCCCGGGTCTCATGCTCCGACAACCGGGGGATCGAGTGCGGTGAACATCCACACCTTGCCGGCAGGTGGAGCCTCGTCGAGATGGACCGTGAAATGCTCTCCGGAGCGATCGGACACGGTGCATTCGTAGCGCGCCCCGAACGGTCGCGTCGAGATCACCGGTCCCGTCAGCACGAGGCCACGTTCCGGTCGTGAACCGAGAATGACCCGGTCGGGATGGATGGCGTGCCAGCGACCCGCGGTGAGGGGAACCGGGATGAAGCCGCCGTAGCCGACCAGCTCGGCCACCCGCCGGCTGGCGGGGGAGAGCACGACCTCGTGCGCTCCGCCCATCTGCAGCAGGCGGCCGCTGTCGATTATCCCGAGCCTGTCGGCGAACCCCTGCGCCTCCGCGAGGTCGTGGGTGACGAGGATTCCCGCCGCCCCGCGCGAGCGAGGTCTCGATGGCGAGCTGGCGGAGCGCCTCGCGGGCGTCGAGGTCCACTGCCGACAGCGGCTCGTCCAGCAACAGCACCCGGAACGGCCCGGCGAGGGCCCTTCCGAGAGCCACGCGTCTGTCGCTGCCCGCCGGACAGGGCTGCTCCGCGGGCCCGGGCGAGCACGGTGAGCCCGAGACGCTCCAGCAGCTCGGCGACGTGGTTCCGGCCGGGGGAGTGGCGCACCCCGTAGGCGACGTTCTGCTCGACGGTGAGGTGGGGGAAGAGAGTCGTCGGCTGGCGCACGATGGCGACCTGCCTGTCCCGTGGGGCCAAGGCGGTCTGGCCCTTGAGCTTGCCGGCGACGAGCCTGCCCCCGATCCTCACGCTCCCGCCGCTCAGCCTCGTCAGCCCGGCGATCGACTCCAGGATCGTGGTCTTGCCCGCACCGGAGGTGCCGAAGATCGCCAACCGGTCGCCGGCTTCGAGCCGGAACCCCGCCTGGACGGTGACCGCTCTTCGCTCGACTCGGAGGTCCACTTCCAACAGTGCCGGGACGGCCACGCTCATGTCGCTTCGACCCCTGCCACGCGGGCGCGCGTCCGGGCGCTCCAGAGATAGGCGAGGATCGGCAAGGGCAGCGCCGCCACGACGAGCAGGAGGGCGAAGGGCAATGCACCCGACAGCCCGAACTCCTGGAAGGCGATGAAGATCTGATTGGGGAGCCCTCGCGGGTAGTAGGCGATGATGATGACCGCCCCGAACGCGCCCATGGCACGCGCCCACGCGGTGGCGAGCCCGGTTGCCAGGCCAGGCGCGGCAAGGGGGAGAGTGATGCGCACGAACGCCTGCAGGGGCCGGTCGCCGAGCAAGGTGGCGTCCTGCTCGATGCGGGGGTCGACGGAGGCGAAGGCCGCATGGGCTCCGAGGACGTAGAAGGGCGCCGCCTCGTAGAACTCGGCGACGACGAGGGCGAAGAAGGTGTTCACCCCGGTCAGGTGGATGTCGGCGAGAAGGTTGCCGAGGGTGCCCTCAGGGCCGATCAGGAAGATGAGGAGCAGCCCGATCACGAGCGGGGGCATCATGAGCGGGAGCATGACGCCCAGCTCGACGATCCTCGCCAGCGGCAGGCGGCCGCGGGCGAGCAGGTAGGCGAGCGGCGTGCCGAACAGGATCATCACGCCGAGGGCGACGGCGCTCGCTCCGAGTGATATCCAGAGAGGCTCCAGGGCTCCGGGCGGCCCGAGGGCCGCCCGGATGGAGTGGAACGACAGGTTCTTGATCAGCACCGCGAACGGGCCGAGGAGCGCCAGCCAGATCACGAGCGCGCCGAGCAGGGCCAGCACCGTCGAGCCCCGTGCGACGAGGCGCGAGGCGATGGGGAAGCCCGGTACCACCCCGGTGGCGGCCATGCTGCCTGCCGGAGCGGTCGACCTCATCAGGACGAGGTTGTACCACCCGCCGAGTGGAACGCGCTGAGCACATTGGCCGGCAGCGTCGCCGCGGGCGTGTCCGCGCTGGCGGCGCCGGTGTAGACCGGATGAGTCAGCGGGTAGCCGCCCTTTTTGAGCTGGCCCTGTCCGCCCATCGAGAGCAGCCAGGCGACGAAGTCGGCGTCAGCTGCCTGGTCGGCCGCCGAAGGAGTCGACTTGGCGCTCGCAGGGAGCACGAGGGTCACGTTCAAGGTGATGAGGTCGCCCACGTCGACGGTGCCGTTGGTGAGGGTGAGCTTCACCGTCGCGTAGTGGGCGTTCTCGGAGGCGACGGAGAAGTTCAAGGTGTTGGGCAAGGTGATGTAGCGCAGGTGGTACTGGATCGCCTGGGTGATGTAGGCGCTCGAGGCGTCGAAGTCGCCCGCCTGCAGGTCCGTGATGAGCGAGTTCTCGTCGAACATCTGCGCCGGCAAGCCGAACGGCGTCTCCCTCGTGACGCCGAGCACCGTCGTCGCCGGGTCGAACTTCAGGTGCAGCGTGGACTGGGCGAGCTCCATCATCAAGATGAAGTAGGCGCCCTGGGGATCCGCGTTCGGGTCCGTGCGCCCGATGCGGATGCCGGGCGAGCTGAGAACGGTGAACAGGGACGAGAAGGGCGCCTTGTGGTTGGCGATGGCGTTGAGCTCGGGCGCGAACTTGCTGTGCGGGTTGTAGGCCACGACGAGCGGGTCGGTCGCGAGCTGGATGACGAACTTGGACCTGCCCTTCGGCCAGAGCCGCTTGATGTTCTTCTTGCCGACCGACATGAACACGCCGGGATTGATCTCATTGGCGAGGATCTCGGAGGCGAGGGTCCCCGAGCCTCCTGAGCGCCCCTGGAAGCCGTCGCCGGTCGCGGCCGTGAATTTCGGGCCGAGAGCAGTGGCGGCGAGAAGCTCGAGCGAGCCGGCATAGGCGACGCTGGCCGTCCCGTGGGCCGTCTTTGCCACGGCGGTGGTCGCCGCCCTCTGGATTGTCGCCGGCCTGGTCGGAGCGGCTGCGGCCGTGCCCGAGATGGCCAGAGCCACCACTGCCACGGAAGCGACGGCCGCGACGCGGTATCGAGATGAGATTGTCATGCCGGCAAGCATATCTGACATCTGGCAAGTCTGACTGGCTGACTCTGCGCCTCCGCGGCACTGTCGCGCCGAGGTACCGTCGTTCTCGTGCGTACCGCGGCCGTCTCGGGCGAGTGGCCGTAGTGGCCGCGGGACGCGCTCCCAATCTGAAGCTCGAGCGGGAGATGCTTGCTGCCGGCAGCTTCGCCGTCGCCGGGTGCGACGAGGTCGGGCGGGGTTCCCTGGGGGGCCCGGTCTCGGTGGGGATGGTGGTCGTCGACGCCGCCACGCGCCGGCCACCGACCGGTCTGCGCGACAGCAAGCTGCTCGCGCCGGCGGTCCGCGAGTCTCTCGTCCCGAGGATCCGCTCCTGGGCGTGCTGCTCCGCGATCGGGCATGCGAGCGCAGCCGAGATCGACGAGATCGGCATCCTGCGGGCGCTCCGCCTCGCCGGCGAAAGGGCCCTCGCCGAGCTCGCGATCCGTCCCGATCTCGTCCTGCTCGACGGCAACTACGACTGGTTCACGCGACCGGCCCGCTCGGCCGCGTCGCCGGCGGCAATCGAACCGGACCGGGTCAGCCTCAAGGTGAAGGCCGACCTGACGTGTGCGTCGGTGGCAGCGGCGAGCGTCATCGCCAAGGTGGCGCGGGACACGCACATGGTCGAGCTCGCCCGCTCCTACCCCGCCTACGGGTGGCACTCGAACAAGGGCTACGCCGCGCCTGAGCACCGGGCGGGACTGCTCGAGATCGGGCCTTGCGAAGAGCACCGCAGGTCGTGGCACCTCCTCGTGTCCGAACAGCCAGCTCTCTTCGACGAGGCGGAGCTGGAGGCGGAGGCTGACTCCGTCGCCGATCGCCTCGAGGCCGGATGCGTCGACCCGATGCGACCTCGGACCGAGGGGCGCAAGCCCCGGCTGCGGCGGGCGGGTTCTCCGCGCTAGGCCTTCCCCGCCCGTAAGGTTGGGGCCAAAGACCAGTCTTGGAGGCCGGGAGATGTCGGGATCCGATCCATGGGAGGCAATCCTCGAGCGCATCGCGGACGGGGCGTCGCTGATCGGGCTCGACCCGGACCTGCTGCGCATGCTCTGCCTGCCCGAGAAGACCCTCGAGGTGGCCGTCCCGATCCGCCGTGACAGCGGGGACATCGAGGTGTTCCGGGGATGGAGGGTGCACCACAACAGTGCCCGCGGACCCGGCAAGGGCGGCATCCGGTTCCATCAGTCCGTGACCGCGCACGAGGTCATGGCGCTCGCGGCCGACATGACGCTCAAGTGCGCCGTCGTCGACGTGCCCTTCGGGGGTGCCAAGGGCGGCGTCCAGGTCGACCCGATGACGCTTTCCACGAGCGAGCTCGAACGCCTCACGCGCAGGTACGCGATGGGCATCGCCTCGATGATCGGTCCCGACCGGGACGTCCCGGCCCCGGACGTCAACACCGACGCCAACGTCATGGCGTGGTTGATGGACACCCTCTCGATGGTGAGCGGGGAGGCGATGACCGGCATCGTGACCGGCAAACCGCTCGCCATTGGCGGCAGCCTCGGTCACGTCGGCGCCACGTCCCAAGGGGTGCTCATCTGCACACGGGCCGCATTCCAGGAGCTCGGCCTTTCGATGACCGGAGCCCGGGCGGTTATCCAGGGACACGGCAAGGTCGGCGGCCCGCTCGTGTACATGCTGCACTCGGCCGGCATGCGGGTGATAGCCGTGACCGACGCCGGAGGCGGCGTCTACAACCAGGCGGGCCTCGATGCCGCCGCACTGGCGCGCCATGTCGACACCGACCGGCAGCGTCGCCGGTTTCGAACGCGCCGACCCCCTCGACCCGGCGCGGATCTGGGAGATCGAGTGCGAGCTGGCCGTTCCCGCGGCATTGGCCGGTGTCATCACCGCGGACGTCGCCGAGAAGATGGGGGCCCAGCTCATGGTTGAGGCCGCCAACGGGCCCACTCTCCCCGAGGCGGACCCGGTCCTCGAACGACGCAACATCGTCGTGATCCCGGACATCCTGGCGAACGCGGGCGGTGTCACGGCTTCCTACTTCGAGTGGGCGCAGAGCCGGCAGGGCTTCTCCTGGGAGGGGGACCTGGTCGCCGAGCGTCTGAAGCGCGTGATGTCGGCAGCCTTCGACGCCGTGTGGCGCAGATCTCGCGACCTGAAGGTGACGCCCCGGCGAGGAGCGGTGGCGGTGGCGCTGAGAGCGCGTCGGAGAGGCCATGGAGCTGAGGGGCCTCTTCCCCTAGCCAGACCGGGGCCTCGAGCCGGCCCGTCGCCGGCGGTGACCGCCGGCGGCAACACTGGAGGCCATGGACCACTCCCATCCGGCACCGGAAGGCTCGCGGGCAGGCCCGTTGCCCGAGCCGCCGGAGACGGTTGCGGTCCCCGCCCAGCCGGGTGGGCAGGCCCCGGCCGAGCCCGGCCACGGCCTCGCCGCCATGTTGCGGATCGACCTCGCCCCGCTCAGGCGCTCGAGGGAGTTCCGCCTGCTGTTCCTCGGTCAGGGGGTCTCCTTCTTCGGGAGCATGGTGACCTACGTCACCTTGCCCTACCAGGCGTACCGGATAAGCCACTCGTCCCTCATCGTCGGCCTGCTGAGCCTGACTGAGCTCGTCCCCTTGCTCATAACAGCCTTCGTCGGCGGAGCTCTCGCGGACTCGGTCGACCGCCGCCGCATGGTCCGGCTCACCGAGAGCGCCATGTGCCTCGTCGTCGGAGCGCTGGTGCGCGAACTCGCTCTTTGCCCACCCGCGGCTGTGGGTGCTGTTCGCGGTCGCCTTCGCTGCAGCCGGCATCGACGGCCTGCAGCGTCCCTCGCTCGACGCCATGGTGCCGAGGCTCGTCTCGGTCGAGGAGCTTCCGGCGGCCTCCGCCCTCTCCTCGCTCAAGGGCGAATCTGGGCATGGTGGCCGGACCGCCCGTCGCCGGCGTCCTCATCGTCGCCGTCGGGCTGCCCGCCACCTACGGAGTCGACGTCGCGACCTTCGTCGTCTCGCTGATCGCCCTCAGCTCTGATGCGAGCCGTGCCTCCGCCGCCTGAGTCCGACGGCCTCACGCTTCGGGCGATCGCAGACGGGCTCAGGTACGCGAAGAGCAGGCAGGACCTGCTCGGTTCGTACCTCGTCGACATGAACGCCATGTTCTTCGGGATTCCGACCGCATTGTTCCCCCAGGTTGCCAGCCACCTCGGAGGTGCGGCGGTTCTGGGCGTTCTCTACGCAGCGCCGTCGGCCGGCTCGCTCGTCGTGACCTTGACGAGCGGGTGGGCGAGCCGCGTCAGGCGGCACGGCCGCGCCGTGGCGCTCGCGGCGGGGCTCTGGGGTCTCGGGATCATCGGTTTCGGCTTCGCCCGGACGCTCCCTTTGGCGATCGTCGGTCTTGTCGTGGCGGGAGGAGCCGACATGGTCAGCGGGCTCTTCCGGACGACGATGTGGAACCAGTCCATCCCCGACTCGCTGCGCGGGCGTCTGGCAGGCATCGAGATGCTGAGCTACTCCTCCGGTCCCACGCTCGGCAACGTCGAGGCCGGTCTCGTCGAGTCCCTGGCTGGGCTGCGCGCCTCCATAGTCTCGGGCGGCGTACTTTGCGTCGTGGGTACCGTCGCCTTGGCGGCCGCGCTGCCACGTTTTTGGAAATACGATGCCGTCGCCGGTGCGCGCCTGCGGGAGCTGAGCGGCGATTGACACCGGTCGGTGTCGACCGGCCGCCATACTTGAGCTCGGCGTCCGCGTCGGCGGGCTGGGTCGCGAGTGCTGCGTCCGGAGGTGCGGTTCATATGGCCAGGAGGCTCATGCGCGGTACGAAATCAGTAGTTGTCGGTGGGTTTGTGACGCTCCTCCTGCTCGGCTGCTCGTCATCGGCGGGTGCTCCAACAACGCGGCTACCACCACCACCACGACGACGACTACGACGACTTCGACCACCACCACGACTACGACGCTTCCACCTACGACATCGACGACGACTACGTCCTCGACGACGACCACCACCCAGGCGGGGCCGGCGCCCGTTTGCAGCGCCAGTCAGTTGAAGGTCGTGGCCCTGCAGGGAACCGGGGCGGCGGGGACGATCTACAGCCCGGTCGGAGTGGAGAACACCTCGGCGACGGCGTGCTCGCTCGTCGGCCGGCCCGATGTCGGCTTGATCGGCGCGCTGCAGGGCGCAAAGCCGGGGCCGCTCACGACCACGGTGCAGACCACCGGGTCCGAGCCGGTGTTCTCCACCGCGCCCTCGACGCTGACGCTGCCCCCGACAGGTGCAGCCGCCGTCGGCTTCCTGGTGCAGTCGAGCGACGTACCGACAGATGGTGAGCAGACCTGCCCGGTCGTCAGCTCGATGACGGTCGGGCTACCCGGGATTGCCTCGAGGTTCGCGGTCGCAGAGGCTTTCACGGCGTGCGGGGGGCCGACGATCTCGGTGTCGGCGATCGTCAAGGCGGCCGCGCTCGCCAGCTAAGGAGTGGGCGATGTGTCCTGCCGTGCCGCTTCGAGAGGTTCTCGCTGACGAGACGTCGTATCGTCGTCACATCCGGAGTTCGGACGAAGAGACGACGGGCGCTTAGCTCAGGTGGTTAGAGCAGCTCGCTTACAACGAGCAGGTCGGCGGTTCAAGTCCGTCAGCGCCCACAAAGTGCCATCTACCTGGATGTATAGCGAAGTCCAGATGGACTGAGCACAGCGCACAGCGCACCCAGACCTGCTAATAGCGCTAGGGTGAAGTGTGGCACGGCCCGAATCTCGGAGCCGGTAGCCGCAAGGGGACCGAGTGGCAACAAAGCTCGCTGATGCAGAAGGTGGCGAGGTCGACGAGTATCTCGAAAGCTGGGGCCGTCGCCTTCGAGCGCGCAACCGCTCGGAGAAGACAATCCGTGGCTATGGCGAGACAGTTCAACTGTTTCTTCAGTTCCTGCGCTGTCACGACATGCCGACTGCTGTTGGTGAGGTCAAGCGCGAGCACGTTGAAGCCTTCATCGCTGACCAGTTAGCTCGATGGAAGCCGACAACAGCGCTTACACGGCACCAGGCGCTGCGGCAGTTCTTCCTTTACCTCGTGGACGAAGGGGAGTTGACCGATTCGCCGATGGCCCGCATGAAGCCCCCGAGCATCCCCGACGTGCCCGTGCCGATCGTGACCGATAATGACCTCAGGAGACTGCTCAAGGCTTGTGAAGGTACAGACTTCGAGAGCCGACGCGACATGGCGATTCTGCGTCTGTTCATCGACACGGGGTGTCGCCTCGCCGAGATAACGGACCTCGCGGTGGAGGATGTCATCTTGGAGGCCGAAGTCATCAACGTCGTCGGCAAGGGAAAGCGTCCGCGGTCGGCACCGTACGGACCGAAGACCAGTTCCGCTCTTGACCGATATCTCCGTCTGCGAAAGCGCCATCCTCAGTCGCATTGCCCAGCCCTGTGGCTCGGTCCGAAAGGTGGCCTAACCACCAGCGGCGTCGCGCAGATACTCAGGCGGCGCTGCGCGACGGCGGGTATCGCTCAGCTGCATCCTCATCAATTCCGACACACTGCCGCCCATGCGTGGCTCGCCTCTGGCGGAGGCGAGACCGACGCAATGAGACTTTTCGGATGGAAGAGTCGCGTCATGTTGAACAGGTACGGTGCTTCCAACGCTGACGAGCGCGCCCGCGACAGCTACCGGCGAATCCTCCCCGGTGACCGCATCTAGAACTCAACCGCTGTGCCCGGAGCGTCTCTCGGTGCGCGTGTCGCGTTTGGCCGTATCTACCGTCGCGCCCCTGGCGAAATACCCCAGCACCGGTTGCGTTCTCATGTTGTTCTCGACCTCGCCCGTGACGATGCCAAAGCCAGTCGAGTCATGTGCGCCTTTAGCGCTGCCTGGGCGCGCCTGGCACGCTCGGCAGGCGGCAGAGAGCCATCGGGGTCTACTTCACGCTCGAAACGGGTCAGGAACGCGGCACGGGCCGCTTGGGTCGTTTCTTTGGGGTCGCGCTTGGCGTGAAGGCTGTAGGCAGCCAAGCGGGAGCGAAGGGATCGTTGTGCCGGGGTCAACCCCCCTCGATCATGCACAGCATCCCTCATTGCTGGTTGCGACACCGCCGGTCGCCTTCCGGCCGTGGGCTGCCCCGAGGACGCCGATTCGGGGAGCAGGGGAGACGTACCGGTGGACGCGCGACGGGCGGAACGGAGCCGAGCCATTGCGCAATGGTGCGCCGATCGACTCACAGCACCTCTCACAGCAACACTCACAGCAGTGCTCACAGACGAGATCGTGGGGCGATTTCTTCGGTCGGCAATCACGCAGGGGAGGGTCTGCGCGCACCGGCAACTCACAGCAACACTCACAGCAACACTCACAGCAACACTCACAGGAACACTCACAGCCCAGGTCAGAGCCCTGTGAGTAGAAGGACTCGGGTCGGAGCCGACGCCCGGGGGCGGTGCCGCTCCCGTCGTCGTTGACGGCCAGGCGCACGCCACGATCGCGTTGGGCGTGCTATGGGTGAAAGCCCATAATGATCTGAGGAGGCGACATGACTCGCAGCTACGAAGAGGCTTCGACGACCCGCCGTGCGCGCCTGCCGGCCGAAACGCGAAGTGACGGGGCGGTCTTCGAACAGACCTACCGGCTCGCGGTTCAGGTGATGGAGCGCCGGGAGTTCCTCGGCCTCACTCAGATCGAGCTAGCCGAGAAGACCGGCATCGACCAGGGCGACATCAGCAGGATCGAGCGTGGTTCGATCTTCCCGAACGAGAAGACGCTCCTTCGTCTCGCCGACGCCCTCGGAGCGGAGTGGCGGTTGATCGACAAGGCGACGACCTGAATCCCGCACCGAGGCCGGTGTCGAGCGACGGAAAGTCCTCGTGAGCGACTATGCTCCGCGAACACGGCGCGATCCGTGAGTGCCGCAAGGCTCGGACGTCCGCGCCGGACGCCGCCGCCGGTCCTGGCACCTTGTGCATCAGGCGTGATGCGCGGACGCCCCTTGTTGTGACGCCGATGCAAGCCGTCAGCGCAGGTCCTAGACGTGCCCCGAGGTCGACCCTGCCGCTCGCCCCTTCCTCGTCCTTCAGGCGTGCCTCACGTGCAGGCTAACGGCAGACGCCGGAGGAGACACGGAGTGCGGGGGACGATCAGAACCAGCGATCCTCCCGTCTGATCGGGGCGGTGGACCCAGCGAAGAGGTCGGCGTTCAGGGCGACCTTCGCTGCGTAAATGGCCCATGCGACTCGTCGTGGAACACGTCGGACAGCGAGAGTCGTCCCTCTCTGGCCCGTTCCGTCGCCCTTGACAGATTCCGCACTTCGCGATGACGCTAGTCGACCGCAGGCCGGCGATGGGACCGAGCGCGGTGAGCGGCACGTAATGGACGAGTAGTTCCGTCCGTGGTCCTTATCTTCCGCAAGAGGGCTTATCGTGGCGACCGGTGATGGCGCCTCGAGCCGCAGGCCACGGGCAGGCCGGTGCTCGTTATAGTGCTGGACGTAGTCGCGAGCACCGCATCGACAGACGACGGCCAAAGACGAGCGTCGAGTCGAGGCACTCTTCCGGGACGGACCGTACCCACCTCTCCGCGATCGTGTCGATCTAGGCATCTCACCGGCGCTCTGATCACCTTGACGCCTTCGAGGAGAACACCTGTCGAAGCCGGCGGTGACCTTCGCGTCGCGGTCTCGGATCAAGAACCGGAAAGACCGACGGCGCTCGGCGAGATCCCCGGCCAGGTTGCGGCACCTGGGCGACAAAGGAGCCGGTCGGATGATCGGTGACCCCGAGGATGCGGACTATGCGGCTCGGGATCTCGATGACCAATAGAACATAGAGCCGGGCGAACCTGATGGTGTCGACGACGAAGAAGTCGGTGGCGAGATGCCGCTTGCCGGGGCGGCGAGGAACCCTCGACGTAGGCCCGCTCCGAGGCGCTGGTCCGAGACCGTGGTCCGAAGTACCCGGCGGATCGAGCCGCCGAGAGACGGATCCCGAGACCGTGAAGCTCGCCCCGAATGCGAACATCCCCAGCGGCGGTCTCTCGGCCGCAGTCTGACGATCAGCTCGACGATCTCAGCGCGAAGCGGGCTACGTTTGATACCTTGCTTCTGGGCCTTCGCCAATGTTTCCAACTGCGTCTTCCCCAGCTTCTTATGCCAGCGGAGCAGGGTATCGGGCGTGACGAGAAAGCAACGCCACCGCCATCGCGGGAGCAACCTGCTGAGCGCCGTCGAGGATCGCTCGGTCCGTGGTCCGGTAGCGAACGCGACCATGGAGCTGACGCTTCAGCGCCCGGACCTCGTGGCGGAGCACCATCAGCTCGATGTCCTTTTCCAAAGGTGTCCGCCGGCAGGATCTCAGCAGGCCGAAGATCCGGCACATGACGAGATAGCAGAGGCCGAGGGGCATGGCAGATGATGCTCGACGGTGCCGAATAGTGCCAGCTCAGCGGTCCGATCGGTGAATTGGTGCCCTAC
>CAWDPZ010000050.1:0-110807 GCA_963804265.1 uncultured Acidimicrobiaceae bacterium | reverse complement strand
ATTTGGTGAGGCACCCGGCCCTGGCCAAGGCCGGCCAGAGGTCCGCATGCTCCAGCACGTGCTCGACCTTGGTGGTGCAGTCGAAGCTCAGCTCCGGGAAGGACGAGTGAACGGCTTCGGCCACGCGGAGAGCGTGCCGGGGCCCGTTCAAGAAGTCCGGGTCGGCGAAGGTCACGTGCCTGGCACCCATGGCGACGAGCTGGGACACATCCGCGACGACGACGTCCTCGGGCACTATGCGGAGGCGTCCGTCGTAGACGACCGGCAGCGGGCAGTGCCGGCATCGGTGCGAACATCCGTGGCTCGCCTCGACCGCGCCGGCGAGCCTGCGCTCCTCGCCCAGCACGAGGCGGGCGTAGCTCTCGAGCGGCGGCAGCAGGTCCCGGGCCGGGGTCTTGAACCCGCTCCGCCCGAGATGGACGATTACCCCACCGGGACCGCCAACGGCCCCACCGGAGCCGCCAGCGACCCCACCGGAGCCGCCAGCGACCCCACCGGAGCCGCCAGCGACCCCACCGGAGCCGCCAGCGACCCCGCCACCTCCAGCAAGAGCGGTCTCGTCGGCCCAGGCGAGCAGTCCGGGCTCGTACTCCCCGACGATCGACCTGTCGGCCTTCGCATCCAAGTCCGCGGCGCCGCCCATGGCGGCATAGAGGCCGTAGTAACAAAGCGGGAGGTCCGGACGCTCTCTGCGGACGTTTGCGGCGAGCGCGACCGCCATGCGCATGGCCGTGTGCATGGGAACGGAGAACGCCACGGCTTCGGCCCACTTCACAAGGTCCGGGTTCCAGGGCTCCACCGAGACGTCGATCGCCCGTACGTCGTGGCCGGCCGCACGTAGAGCGGCGGCCGGCGAGGCGACGTGCAGCGGCTGGTGTCCGAGCTCGTAGGTGGACACAAGCAGCAGGCGCACGCCGGGACGCTACAGGCGTCCGGCCGGCGCCAGGTTCGTGGGGACTTAACATGGTGTCTCCCCACCGTCCCGAGGACACCTGATGAGCGACAGCGGAAACAGCGACATTGACGGCGTCCCGGTCCTTCGTCTGACGGCTCCGGCGCTGGCCGAGATCCTGCAGCTGAGGCAGAGCGAGGCCGCACCCGACACGCTCGGGTTGTGCGTGGAGATCAGCGGATCCCAGGACGAGGCCTACACCTACGACATGTACTTCCAGGTCATCTCCGACTCCGCCCCCGGCGACTGGGTCGAGCGTCTCGACGAAGGCCTGACACCTGATCGTGCCCGCCCAGAGCCTCGACCGGCTGCGGGGCGCGGTGCTGGACCTCAGCCAGGACGAGGACGGCGCCGGAATGGTCATCCGCAACCCGAACCGCCCGCCTCCCTCCCCCCGCAGCCCGGCGATGAGCGGACCCCCGCCCGATCTGAGCGGCGACGTCGCCCAACGCCTCATCCAGGTTCTCGAGGAGCAGATCAACCCGGCCATCGCCGCCCACGGCGGCCGCGCGGACCTGGTGGCGGTCGAGGGGGACACCGCTTATCTGCGCCTGTCAGGGGGCTGCGCCGGCTGTGGGCTGGCCGCAGTCACCCTCAGCCAGGGAATCGAGGTGGCCATCCGCGACGGCGTGCCCGAGATCGTGAACGTCGTGGACGTCACCGACCACGCCTCGGGCTCCAACCCGTACTACGAGGCCGCCAAGAAGTAGATCCCGGTCGGCCCTTGCCGCCGGAAAGCTTCCGGGGCCTCAGATCTCGCCGAAGCGTTGGAGGTCGGCCGCGGCATAGCTCTCCGCCAAGGCGTCGATCCTCGCCTTCTCCTCGACGCTCGCCACGACATCGGCCAGGCGCAGGCCCGGGATGGCACACGTCATCTCGTCGTCGGCCTGGCCGGTTCGCGACCTGCTGAGCGTGCAACCGAGGCTCGCGGCGACCTCGCCGTACTGCTTGGCGGCGGCGACGACGTGGCACTGCGGCTTGCCGCCGATCTTCAACCCGGGAACGGCCTCGGCCATGAGCATGAGCTGTCCCGCCGCGATCCGGACCAGGACCACGTCCGGGGTCTCCGAAGCCTCGGCGAGTGGTCCGTAGGTCACCGAACCCGGCCTGTCCTTTACCGTCGGGATGGCCGGGATCTGCTCCATGGTGACCCAGCCCGAGTCCAAGATGGCGGCGACGTCGGAATTGCCCGCCACCTCGTCGAGACCCGCGAAGCCGTGGACGAGGGTGCCGACGCTGCAGTTGGCGTGGTCACTGGCGACCGTGGAGAAGGTTCTCCCGACCGCCTTGGTCCAGAACACGCATCCTGCGGGGACGGGTCCGGTTCTCCCGTCGGGCGCGGGTGCAGGCTTCGGCCCTGCGTAAGGTTCCACCCCGTCCGGGACGCCGGCGGCGAAGGTGATGGCGATCGGGGGCGTGCTCAGCCCGAGGCTGGCCGTGAGCCTGTGGGCGAGCTCGGTCCATGAGGGAGAGTCCATGGCGACAAGCTACAGAGTTGCGCTCAGTCCCCGGCCACCTCGTCAAAGGCGGCCGGGTAGATGACCAGCCCGCGGATCGACGGGGTGTAGTTGCTCAGGCGCAGGACCTGAGCCGCCTCGGCAGGAGCCCATGAGGGCAGCTTCAGGTGGATGCCGTAGGGGACCGAGTACTCGAAGCCCAGGCGTCCGTAGAAGATCGGGCTGCCCTCCAGCGCGACGAGCGGCTCCCCACTCTCGTCGGCCCGACGTGTCACCTCCCTTACGAGTGCCGATCCGATGCCGCGGCGCTGGAACTGCGGGGCCACCGCCAAGGGCGCGAGCATGGCGATGCGGTGGCTCACCTTGCCGTCGCGGATCGTGGCGTAGCTGATCATCACGTGGCCGGCGACATGTCCGCCGACGTCGGCGACCAGCGAGAGCTCCGGCAAGAACTCCGGGGACGCGCGGATCGCCTCCACGAGCTCGGCCTCTGTCGGGGAGCCGAAGGCCGCGGCCACGACGGCCGCCACTGCCCGGTGATCAGCGGGCGTCTCGACGCGGATCTCAAGTCCAGAAGGGAGATCGCCGGGCACCGAAGGACCGTCGGGGCGGGGAGTCATGGTTGACCATCCTGCCAGTCGGCGAGGGCTCCGAACGAAAGGGATCCGGAAGGTAGGGTTCGCGGCCTATTTAGCGTCTCTCACCTTCGACGGTGAGGTTGCCACCCGATTCGGGACTGCTCGCCGCATGTGCCGTGACCTGGGTCCTAGTGTCAGCCCCACCAGAACGACGCTGCGATGACGACATAGAGTCCAACCAGGCAGGCGCCTTCCAGCCACGTCGACTCTCCGTCCAGGACGACGACGGCCGCGATCAAGGTGGTGAGGGCCAAGGACGACGGCAAGAAACGGCGTCAGAACCAAGTGAGCTGCGCCCCCCCGATGACCCCGGAGAGAAGCACGAGGGCGGGTATCAGGACGAGGGCGATCTGAACAGGGCTCTGCAGGATGACCGAGACTGCGTAGTCGCTGCGGTTACGCGCCGCGAGCTGCACTCCGACGACGTTCTCGACGGCGTTGCCCGCGATGGCCACGACGACCAGTCCGGCGAATGCCTCCGACATGTGCAGACGCGGACAGCGCCGGGCTCAGAGCTGCCACGAACCAGTCCGAGACGAACGGCCGCGGCGACGCTCGAGGCAAGCAGCGCCACGATCACGAGGGAGATCGACCACGCCGCGGGCGAGGCGAAGGTTTGCCCCTCTGGTTCATCGAGGGCTCGGTCCGTGCCGGTCCCGGCGATCTCGATGTCCCCCTCGGTCGGTTCGCCTACCTCACGGCGGACGGATCTCGGCGCCGAGAGAACGAAGACGACCAGCAGGACGACGGGCACGATGTTGGAGAGCGCGACCCGGTGATGCCTGACGGCCACGTCCAGGTGCACCCCGAACGTCGGGATCATCACGACCGAGACGGCGAGCACGAGCAGCACGACGATCACCCGGGCGCTGTCGGCCGAGAACCTCTGAGTGCCGTGCCTGAGGCCGCCGACGATGAACGCCAGGCCGAGCACGAGGAGAACGTTGGCGAGTATCGAGCCGATGAGGGCCGCCTGGACGACGCCGACGAGCCCGGCGCGGAGGGCGAAGATACCGAAGAAGAGCTCCGGAAGGTTGCCGAGCGCGGACTGCACGACGCCGGTCATCCCCGAGCCGAGGCGATCCCCGAGGCGGTCGACGCTGCGTCCGACGACAGCGGCGAGCACGCCGAGGGCCAGCGCCGACACGACGAACGGAGCGACCCGGCCCACGTCGGCATAGCGGGTGGCGCCGGATGCGACCGTGAGGACGGCGCTTGCCGACAGCAGCCAGACGTCGCTTCGCGAGAGCCTCGATCGCACCCTGGCTGTCTAGCGCCAAAGGCAGCCGGCGTCGACCATGGCCGACGCGCGGGCCCACCTGCGGGCCGCATCGGAGGCGGGGAGAAGAACGCGGCCTCGTCTTGAGGTAGACAGAGACCTCATGCTGCTTGCACTCGACGTCGGAAACACCCAGACGGTGATCGGCCTCTTCGCCTCAGGTGACGCCCGGGAAGCGCTCTCGCGCGGCCGCGGCGATGATGACGGCTGCGGTCCGGAGGGGACGGGAGGGGCCGCCGCCGGGCCCGTCGGGCGATCTGGTGGACCTGCTGCAGCACTGGCGGCTCGCGACCGTCGCCGAGCGCACCGCCGACGAGTACGCCCTCCTCGTTACGCAGCTGCTCGACCTGGTCGGGCTGGGGTTCACCGCGGGGGCCGGCGGCGACGGCGTGGACGGGATCGTCGTGTCGTCCTCGGTGCCGGACGTGACCTCGGCGGTCAGGGAGATGGCCCACACCTGGTTCGAGGTGCCGCTGGTGGTCATCGAGCCGGGCATCCGCACGGGTATGCCGATCCTCTACGACAACCCGAAGGACGTCGGGGCGGACCGCATCGCCAACGCCGTCGGCGCTCTCGACTTGTACGGGGGCCCGGCCATCATCGTCGACATGGGAACGGCGACCACCTTCGACGCCATCTCCGCCGTGGGCGAGTACCTCGGGGGCGCGATCGTGCCGGGAATCGAGATCAGCGTCGACGCCCTCTTCGAGCACGCTGCCGCGCTGCGCCGCGTAGAGCTTGTCGAGCCTCGGAACGTGATCGGCAAGTCGACGGTCGAGTCGATCCAGTCCGGGGTGATCTACGGCTACAGCGGGCTCGTCGACGCCATGTGCCGCCGTATCTCCGCGGAGCTCGGACCGTCGACGATCATCGCCACGGGTGGGCTCGCCAGCCTCATAACGCCCTTGTCGGAGATGATCCAGCATCACGAGCCTTGGCTCACCTTGCACGGGCTTCGCCTCGTCTTCGACCGCAACGTGGCGCGGGACGAGACCGGGAGGCAGACGTGAGGGAGCCCGGGTACCGTTTCGAGCCGACGTCGGGGGCCGGTGACGTGGCCCGTACGTTCGCCGATCTCGAACCCGGCGAGGAGTCGGGCGTGAAGGTGGTTGTAGCCGGTCGTCTCATGCGGTCACGGCCGCAGGGAAAGCTCGCCTTTGGCGAGCTGTGGGACTGGACGGGGAACATCCAGCTCTTCGCGCTCGCGGCGCTGACCCCCGAGTTCGACGAATACTGCCGCCTCTCGCTCGGGGACTGGATCGGCGTCGCCGGCGAGGTTGTCCGCACCCGCCGGGGCGAGCTGTCGGTCAAGGTGGCCTCCTGGGAGCTCCTCGCGCGGGCCCGCCGTGGCTTTGGGGACAAGTGGCACGGCGTGAACGACCCCGACATCCGCTATCGCCAGCGCGAGCTCGACCTGTGGGCCAACGACGGCGTACGGGACATCTTCCTCATGCGGTCCAAGGTGGTCGCCTCGATCAGGCGCCGCCTCGGCGCCGCAGGCTTCGTCGAGGTCGAGACGCCGGTGCTCCACCCCATCGCCGGCGGAGCGACCGCGCGACCGTTCGTGACCCACTACAACGCCCTCCACACGGACGTCTACCTGCGGATCGCGACCGAGCTCTACCTGAAAAGGTGCGTCGTGGGCGGCCTCGAGCGAGTCTTCGAGATCGGCCGCACTTTCCGCAACGAGGGCCTCTCGCCGCGTCACAACCCTGAGTTCACGATGCTCGAGCTCTACCAGGCGTACGCCGACTACACCGACATGATGGCCATCTTCGAGGACATCGTGGGCGGGACGGCAGAGGAGCTCTTCGGCAAGACCGTCCTGCCCTATCAGGGCCGCGAGATCGACCTGACGCCGCCCTGGCGCCGGGCGACGCTCGTCGAGCTCATAGCCGAGCATGCCGGCGTCGAGCTCGACCTCGAGATGGGCGTGGAGCGACTGCAGGCGATCGCGGCCGATCTCGGCGTGCCCTTCGAGCCCTGGTACGGACCGGGCAAGCTCATCCTGGAGATCTACGAGAAGACGACCGAGGCCGAGCTGTGGGGCCCGATCTTCGTCTGCGACTATCCGCAGGAGGTCTCGCCGCTCGCACGGGCGCACCGTTCCAAGCCCGGTTGGGTGGAGCGCTTCGAGCCGATCATCGCCGGTCGTGAGCTTGGCAACGCCTTCAGCGAGCTCGTCGACCCCGATGACCAACGGGCGCGTTTCGAGGACCAGGAGCGCGAACGGGCCCTCGGCGACGACGAGGCGATGTCGATCGACTGGGACTACCTGCGGGCTCTCGAGCTCGGCCTGCCCCCCACGGGCGGCCTCGGGCTCGGAATCGACCGCCTCGTGATGCTCTACGCGGACGTGGCGAACATCAGGGAGGTGGTGCTGTTCCCGGCGCTGCGTCCCGAGGAAAAGCCGCCCGAGGCCCAGGCAGGCACGACCGAGCCCTAGAACCGCCGAGTCGCGAAACGCCGGGTGGACTGCTCAGCTGGCGAGAACTCTCGCCGTGGAGCGCTCGAGGTCGTCCACGACGTTGTAACCGAACTCCACGAGGGCCTTGGGAACGAGGCCGTCACCCAGCCGTTCCGCGGCCGCGGCCGCGGCCCGGGCGTAGTCGCGGGCGATCTCGTGCGCCGCGGCGATGCCGGGCGAGGCGGCGACGAGCGCCCTCGCCTCCTCGCGTTCAGCCTGGTCGAGGGGGTGGCCCAGCACGTCGCGGAGCCTCGGGCCCACGGCTGGATCCAGCAGGGCCCGCTGCACCGGAAGCGTGTAGATGCCCTCGGCGAGGTCCTGCCCGGGCGGCTTGCCGAGCTCGCTCTCGCTGGCGACGACGTCGAGGACGTCGTCGCGGATCTGAAAGACCATCCCGAAGGCCTCGCCGAAGGCGGACAGGTCGTCTATCTGGGTCCGGTCGAGGCCGGCGGTGAGAGCGCCGATGCGGCACGCGGTCGACATGAGCGCCGCCGTCTTGTCCGAGATGCCCCGCAGGTAGTCGTCCTCGTCGCGTTCGATCTGGAAAGCCGCTCTCACCTCGGCGACCTGGCCTTGGCAGAGCCGGGCGAGCGTCGCGGCCAGGAGCCCGGCGACCTCGGTGCCGAGTCCTGCAGCGATCTCGGCTGCACCGGGCGAGCAGGAAGTCGCCCGCCACGATCGCGACGAGATTGCCCCAGCGGGCGTTCACGCTCTCCACGCTGCGCCGCCGGGTCGCCTCGTCCATCACGTCGTCGTGGTAGAGCGACGCGAGGTGGACGAGCTCGACGGACACGCCTCCGAGGAGGGTGTCCGGAGTCACCTCGCCGGCCTGCAGGTATGCGGCGGCGATGGTCAAAGACGGCCGCAGCCGCTTGCCTCCGGCCTGGATGAGGTGGCTCGCGACCTCGTTCAAGAACGAGTCGTCGCCAATGACCGAGTCCCGGAGGCAAAGCTCGAGACCGGCAAGATCCTTTTCGCGGATCGGGAGGGCGAAGGGGTCGGGGCTGCTCACCAAGTCCGCCACCTTACGCCAAGGGGCAGCAGGCCGACAGCCTGATGCCCGTCCCATAGGTCTCCGGCACTTTAGTCGTCCCTTCCCACCTGCTCAATTTGCCGCCCCCACCAACCGACCCCGGTCGCTGCTCGAAGCCGAAGCCGGTCCCGAGGGGCCGCCTTATGATGGCGTGAGCCGATTTGCTAAGGATCGGGCGCCCGCAGTCCGATGCTAAGAGGGAGCGGCAGCTTCCGTGGCGGCGGGTTTTCGCGCACCGGACCGGTAGACTTCCCCTCAAGGGAAGACACAAGGGAGTCTGAGTTGTTCGAGCGATTCACCGATCGGGCGCGCAGGGTACTGGTGCTGGCGCAGGAGGAAGCACGCCTCCTGAACCACAGCTTCATCGGCACCGAGCACATCCTGCTGGGCCTCATTCACGAAGGCGAGGGACTCGCGGCCAAGGCGCTCGAATCCCTCGGCATCTCGCTTGAGGCCGTCCGCGAGAAGGTGGAGGAGACCATCGGGCCCGCAGGATCGGCCCCGACCGGCTCTCCGCCCTTCACCCCCCGCGCGAAGAAGGTCCTCGAACTGTCTCTGCGAGAGGCTCTCCAGCTCGGTCACAACTACATCGGCACCGAGCACATGCTGCTCGGGCTCGTTCGCGAGGGCGAAGGCGTGGCCGCCCAGGTCCTCGTCAGCCTCGGCGCCGACCTGCCGCGGGTGCGCCAGCAGGTCATCCAGCTGCTGTCGGGCTACCAGGGCCGCGAAGGCGCGGCGACAGCCCCCGGCGCCTCCAGCTCGGACAGCCCGGCCGGGTCGCCCCTGCTCGACCAGTTCGGAAGGAACCTCACCCAGCTGGCGCGGGACCACAAGCTGGACCCGGTCATCGGGCGCGATCGGGAGATCGAACGCGTCATGCAGGTGCTTTCCCGGCGGACGAAGAACAACCCCGTTCTCATCGGAGAGCCCGGCGTGGGCAAGACCGCCATCGTCGAGGGGCTCTCCCAGCAGATCGTCGAGGACGACGTCCCCGAGACGCTCAAGGGCAAGCAGCTCTACACCCTCGACCTCGGAGCCCTCGTCGCCGGCAGCAGATACCGCGGCGACTTCGAGGAACGGCTCAAGAAGGTCCTCAAAGAGATCCGGACCCGCGGTGACATCATCTTGTTCATCGACGAGCTCCACACCCTCGTAGGGGCAGGCGCAGCCGAAGGGGCGATCGACGCCGCCTCGATTCTCAAGCCGATGCTCGCCCGTGGGGAGCTCCAGACGATCGGCGCCACGACCCTTGACGAGTACCGCAAGCACCTCGAGAAGGACGCCGCCCTCGAGCGGCGTTTCCAGCCGATCAAGGTCGAGGAGCCTTCTCTCGCCCACACGATCGAGATCCTGAGGGGCTTGCGCGACCGTTACGAGAAGCACCACCAGGTCACCATCACGGACCAGGCACTGGTAGCGGCGGCGAACCTCGCCGATCGCTACATCTCGGACCGTTTCCTGCCCGACAAGGCGATCGACCTGATCGACGAGGCGGGGTCGCGCCTTCGGATCCGGCGCATGTCGACGCCGCCCGAGCACAAGAAGATCGATGCCGAGCTCTCGAAGATCCGCCACGAGAAGGACGCCGCCATCGGGCGGTCGAACTTCGAGGAGGCGACGAGGCTCGCGAGCAAGGAGACAGAGGCGCTCGAGCGCAAGGCGGCCCTCAGCGTCTCCTGGCGAACCGCCGGCGAAGAGCTGTTCGACGTGGTCGACGAGGACGTGATCGCCGAGGTGCTCGCCAACTGGACCGGCATCCCGGTCTACAAGCTCACCGAGGAGGAGACCGCCCGCCTGCTGCGACTCGAAGAGGAGCTGCACAAGCGGGTCATCGGCCAGGAGGACGCCATCAACGCCCTCTCGCGGGCGATCCGCCGTACCCGTGCCGGGCTCAAGGACCCCAAGCGCCCGAGCGGGTCGTTCATCTTCCTCGGCCCCACCGGCGTGGGAAAGACCGAGCTCGCCAAGACTCTCGCCGAGCTCTTGTTCGGGGACGAAGAGCGCGCTCATCCAGCTCGACATGAGCGAGTACATGGAAAAGCACACCGTGAGCCGCCTCGTCGGGTCACCCCCCGGTTACGTCGGCTACGAGGAAGGCGGCCAGCTGACAGAGGCCGTACGGCGCAAGCCCTTCGCCGTCGTGCTTTTCGACGAGATCGAAAAGGCGCATCCGGACATCTTCAACACGCTGCTGCAGATCCTCGAGGACGGCAGGCTCACCGACGCGCAGGGTCGCACGGTCGACTTCAAGAACACCGTGCTGATAATGACTTCCAACCTCGGCACGGCCGACCTGCGCAAGCTTTCGCTCGGCTTCCAGAAGTCGAGCGAGTCGGTGACCTACGAGCGGATGAAGCAGCGTGTCCAGGAAGCTCTGAAGAACCACTTCAGGCCTGAGTTCCTGAACAGGATCGACGAGGTGATCGTCTTCCACGAGCTCACCATGGACGAGGTCGTGGAGATCGTCGAGCTTCTCATTCGCCGGGTGCGTGACCAGCTCGAGGGCCAGGGCATCGGCCTGGAGCTCACGCTCGCGGCCAAGCAGTTCGTCGCCGCGAAGGGCTACGAGCCCGAGCTCGGAGCGCGGCCGTTGCGCCGGGCCATCCAGCAGCTCGTCGAGGACCCGCTCTCGGAGAAGATCCTCTGGAAGGAATTCCGCGTCGGCGAGACGGTCATCGTCGACGAGGAGAACGGTGCGCTCGTCTTCCGCGCCGTCGAGGGCTTCGAGCCCCCGGCGGTCGAGTTCGCAGGCGCAGGCGCAGACTCCTGAGCCGTCGCGAGTGACCCCGCCGGGTCGGCACGAGACTCGTGCCGACCCTGGTGCCGCCTGTGAGTGTGACACCCGGCCCGTAGCGTCGAGGTAATGACGCGACCCAAGTCGGTTCATCGTTGCCAGGCTTGCGGGCATGGCTCGCCCCGGTGGTCGGGGCGCTGCCCCTCCTGCGGTGAGTGGAACACTCTTGTCGAAGAGACGCCCCTTCCGGTCGCGTCCGGCGGCGCCCGCGGCCCGGCCTGCCCGGCCCGGCCGTTCGCCGCAGGGCCCAACGCGACGCCCTTGGCGCTGCGCGACATCAGCCCTGACGGCGCCGTCGCCGTCGCGACCGGTGTCGGAGAGCTCGACCGTGTTCTCGGCGGCGGCCTTGTCGCCGGCTCGGTGAGCGTGCTCGGCGGCGAGCCCGGCGTGGGCAAGTCGACCCTCGTCCTCCAGATGCTCGCGGCCACCGCCGCCCGCGGCGCGACCTCGCTCCTCATCGCGGCGGAGGAGTCCGGTGAGCAGGTCAGGCGGAGAGCCGGCCGCCTCGGGGCGGCGGTCGAGGGATGCTACGTGCTGGCGACCACCGACCTCGACGCCGTCATCAATGCCGCCGGCCAGCT
Organism: uncultured Acidimicrobiaceae bacterium; assembly: GCA_963804265.1. Classification (GTDB taxonomy): domain Bacteria; phylum Actinomycetota; class Acidimicrobiia; order Acidimicrobiales; family Bog-793; genus Fen-455. The sequence continues at coordinate 99,606 of CAWDPZ010000050.1, read as the reverse complement.
GGAGCCCTCGATCCTCGTGGTCGACTCGATCCAGGCGGTGGCCGACGCCGCCTGCCCCTCCCAGGCCGGGTCGCCGAGCCAGGTGCGCGAGTGCGCCGCCAGGCTCGTCCGCTACGCGAAGTCGTTGGGAGTGGCGACCCTGCTCGTCGGGCACGTCACCAAAGACGGCGGCCTCGCCGGCCCCCGGACGCTCGAGCACCTTGTCGACACGGTGCTGTCGTTCGACGGCGACCGGCATCACTCCCTGCGCCTGCTCTCGGCTTCGAAGCACCGCTACGGGCCAACAGGCGAGATCGGGCTCTTCGAGATGACCGAGACCGGTCTCAGGGACCTCGTGGACCCGAGCGCCCTGCTCCTCGGCGACCGACGCCCCGGAGTACCGGGAAGCGTCGCCGTGCCCGTGCTCGAGGGTCGCAGGCCGCTCATAATCGAGATCCAGGGCCTCGTCGGACCCCCGACCTCCGGAGCCCCGAGGAGAGTCGCCCAAGGCGTCGTCGGAGGTCGGCTGGCGCTGCTCCTTGCGGTTCTCGAGCGAAGGTGCCACGTGGCGGTCGCGAGCTCGGACGTGTTCGTCTCAACGGTCGGCGGTCTGCGGGTGAACGAGCCCGCCGCCGACCTCGGCATCGCGTTGGCTCTCGTGTCGGCCGTGACGGGTATCGCCATCGGCGAGGACGTCGTCGCCTGCGGGGAGGTCGGCTTGGCCGGCGAGCTGCGCCAGGTCGCAGGCGACCGAGCGGCGTCTGGCCGAGGCTGCCAGGCTCGGATTCCGTCGTGCGGTGGTGCCGCGATCGTCTCCCGAGGGCCCGGTGGAGCTGGAGCTGCTCCGAGCAGGTACCCTTCTTGAGGCAGTCCGGCTGTTGCTCGGCGTGGTACCTGCCGCCAGATCTGGTCCGTGGGCCGGGTGCGGCGGGAGTGCCGAGTTGAGCGAAGGCCGCGACGTCCGTACCCTGGAGAGGACTCCACCCTCCCTTGTTTTGTGAGGAGCTCCATTGTTTGACGTCGGGGACAAAGTCGTCTATCCCCATCACGGTGCCGCCGTAGTTGAGCGGCGAGAGATCCGAGAGGCTTTCGGCGAGAAGCGTGAGTACCTGGTGCTCCGGCTCGCGTATGGCGATCTCACGCTCATGGTGCCGTCCGACAACACCGCAGAGGTAGGTCTGCGTGAAGTGATCAACGACGAGGAGGTGGAGGAGGTGTTCGCTGTTCTCGGCAAGAAAGAGGCGCGGATGCCGACCAACTGGTCCCGTCGCTACAAGAACCATGTGGAAAAGCTGAAGTCGGGCGACATCTACCAGGTCGCAGAAGTGGTGCGGAACCTGTCGATCCGTGACAAGGACCGCGGCCTCTCCGCTGGTGAGAAGCGCATGCTCACACGGGCACGGCAGATCCTCGTTTCCGAGCTGACTTTTGCGATTGGTGTCAGCGAGGCCGAGGCGGAGGAGCGCCTCAACGCCGCTCTGCCGTAGCGCAGGGTGCGCGACCGGCGCGTGAGCGTCGAGATCTGGGCGATCGTCGTCGCCGCCGGCGAAGGGCGGCGCTTCGGCCAGCCCAAGCAGTTCTCCCTTCTCGGCGGGCGCCCCGTGATCGAATGGGGTCTCGATGCCTCCCGCTCCGTCGCTCGGGGCGTCGTGGCAGTCGTGCCCGAGTCGGCTGTGGGCAGCGCCGGGGCTCGGCAAGGCGGCCGACCGGGTCATCGCAGGAGGCCCGACCCGGGCCTCGTCGGTCCGGCGGGGTCTGGCGGCTGTCCCGGTGAACGCGGACGTGATCGTCGTGCACGACGCGGCACGTCCGCTGGCGTCACGGGAGCTGTTCCGCTCCGTCGTGGCGGCCGTCGTCGCCGGGGCAGATGGAGCGATTCCCGGTATCGCCGTCACCGACACGATCAAACGCGTCCGCGGCGGGCGCGTCGTCGAGACGCTCGACCGCGGTGAGCTGGTGGCGGTGCAGACGCCGCAAGCCTTCCGAGCCGGGGCGCTCCGGCGGGCCCACGCCGAGGAACCTGAGGCAACCGACGATGCCGGTCTCCTCGAGGCGCTCGGTCTGAGCGTGGAGGTCGTCCCTGGCGAGTTCCACAACCTCAAGCTGACGACACCCGAGGACCTCGCCATTGCCGAGAGATGGAGCAGTCGATGAGCGGCCAGCGGATCGGGACGGGATTCGACCAGCACCCCTTTGTCACCGAGCCGGTGAGCGGAAGGCATCTCGTGCTCGGCGGGGTCCGGTTCGACGCTGAGGCGGCTCTGAAGGGTCACAGCGATGCCGACGTGGTGTCGCATGCCGTGGCCGATGCCATGCTCGGTGCAGCCGGACTAGGCGATCTCGGTGCGCACTTCCCCGACACCGACCCTCGATGGGCAGGAGCGGACAGTCTCGCGATCTTGGCGCAGGTGGCGGCACTCGTCGCGGCCGCCGGGCTGCGACTGGTGAACGCCGACTGCACCGTCATCTGCGAGGCGCCCCGGATCGGCGACACGCGTGGGATCATGATGGAAAGGCTCAGCGCAGCGGCGGAGGGTCCCGTGCACGTGAAGGCGACACGGCCAGAGGGACTCGGGAGTCTCGGGCGCGTCGAAGGGATCGCTTGTCTCGCCGTCGCGCTCCTCGAAGAGATCGGTTGACCATGGCAGGAAGCAACAGAGCAGACGGGGCGTCGCGGGGCCCGCGAGTCCCTCGGGCGAGCGGCGCAGCCAGCCGCGGGACCGGTCGCCCCGCCGGGCGCGTCGGCGGCGCGCCTCGAGGGGCCACCGGCAGCAGAACGCGGGGACGGGCCGACGGCGCAGCCGCCTCCGGCACCGGCTACCGCGGTTCTCAACACGGGATACCGGGGTGCGGGAGCAGGCGGCTCTGGCGCGGGATACCGGGGTGCGGGAGCAGGCGGCTCCAACACGGGATATCGCGGTGCGAGCCCGTCGGGTAGCGGTTACCGAGGATCGGGCACGGCTGGCTCCGGCTACCGCGGTTCTTCTTCCCGGCCAAGGTGCCTCAGGTGCACGGTCCTACCGGGGCGACCCACCTCGCCAGAGCTCCGGCCCCGCCGCCAGAGCCCTCCGGGCTCAGCCACCCGGGGAGAGTTCCCGGAGCGCAGGCCGCCGTTCAAGGCCGCACCACGGACCGGCCGTCGCGAGTCGCCGGACGGCGGCTGGGACAGGCCGGCTCCCCGCCGGGACGGCCCCGCCGCCTCACGACGCGAAGGTCCAGGTGCCCGCCGCGAGCCGGACGGAGAAGGCTTCTCCGACTCCGGCCCCATACCGAGCTCGATGGGCCGCGCCGCCACGACGGGCCGCAACCTGTGGCCCCGGACGCCTCGCGCCCCGAGGTCGGAAGCGCCTCGCAGGCCGCAACGGGACTTCGAGGGCACCGGTCGCGGAGCGCCGCGGCCGGGGAGCGACTCGCGGTCGGGCCCCCGCCGGACCTCTTCCGCCACCGCTTACGAGGCTGCACCGCCCGCTCGGCGAAGCCAGGCCGGCCCGAGCAAGCCTTTCGGCCGTGGGGCACGCAGCGTAGAGACCTCTGCCGCTCGCGGCCCGGCGAGAGTCCGCAGAGAGCTCGGAGGTGACCAGGTAGAGGGCCGTCAGGCGGTCAGGGAGCTTCTCGCCGCTCACAAGCGGGAAGTCCACGAGGTCTGGATGATGGAGGGCTCGGACCCGGCCGCCATCCTGCGCGAGATCCAATCGCTCGCCCGATCCGGCCATGTTCCGGTGCGACTCGTGACGCCCCGTCAGATTCAGCAGGCCCAGGGCTCAGAAGCCCCGCAAGGTGTGATCGCCTTCGCCGAACCGCTGGCGGAGGCCGATCTCTCCGACCTCGTCGGCCTGACCGGCGACGGGACCCGGTCGGCGTCGCCGCGGGCCGGCACCGAGGAGGCGGCGGCCGCCACTGCGGCGGACGATGACGGGGAGGCCGCCGTGGAAGCTGCTCCGGAGAGGGCCGGGATCGTGGGCGGCCGGCGTGAGGCGGAAAAGATGGCGTTTCTCGTCGTCGTGGACGGGGTCACCGATCCTCAGAACCTCGGCGCCCTCTTGCGCAGCGCCGAGTGCGCGGGCGTGACCGGCGTCGTGCTGCCCCGCCACCGGAGCGCGCACGTCACCCCGACCGTCGCCAAGGTCGCGGCCGGCGCGGTCGAGCACGTCGAAGATAGCGGTGGTTCCCGGAGTCCCGGGGGCTCTGCAGGAGCTGGAGCGTCTCGGAGTCTGGACGGTCGGTCTCGACGAGCGGGGACCGCAGCCGTTGTTCGGCCTCCAGCTCGGCGACCGGCCGGTCGCCCTTGTCATCGGCGCCGAGGGCAAGGGTCTGGCGCCGCTCTCTCGACAGCGGTGCGACGTTCTCGCACGCATCCCCCTGCACGGTTCCATCGACTCGTTGAACGTGTCGGCGGCCGGTGCCGTCGCCATGTTCGAGGTCACCCGGCAAAGGGCAGCCCAGCAGGGGTGATCGCACCCGGGCGGAACCGGCCGACTGAGCCGGACAACATCGCCCCGGGGCACGGCTGGCGCTCAGCGCCCGGACAGTGGCACGTAGTCCCGACGGCGGTTCCCGACGTAGAGCTGTCGCGGCCTCGCGATCTTCGTGTTGTGCTCGAGCATCTCCACCCAGTGCGCCAGCCAGCCCGTCACGCGGGGGATGGCGAACAGCACCGGGAACATCTCGAGCGGGAACCCCATGGCCTGGTAGATGAGCCCTGAGTAGAAGTCCACGTTCGGGTACAGCTTGCGGGCGATGAAGTACTCGTCCGCCAACGCCACCTCCTCGAGGCCGAGGGCGATGTCGAGGAGGGGTTCTTGCCGGTCACCTCGAATACCTGGTAGGCGATGTTGCGGATGAGCTTGGCGCGTGGGTCGTAGTTCTTGTAGACGCGGTGACCGAAGCCCTGGAGGCGACCGTGGCCTTCTTTCACGGCGCGGACGAAATCGGGCACGTTGGCCAGCGATCCGATCTCGGTGAGCATGCGGATGACCGCCTCGTTCGCGCCGCCGTGGAGGGGCCCGTAAAGGGCGGCGCAGGCCGCGGCGCTCGACGAGTACGGGTCCACGTGGGACGAGCCGACGACCCGCATCGCCGCCGTGGAGCAGTTCTGCTCGTGATCCGCGTGCAGGATGAAAAGGGCGTCCATCGCTTTCGCCAGGATGGGATTCGCCTCGAAACGGGGCTCCGCCGTCTTCCACATCATCGACAGGAAGTTGGACGGGAAGTCGAGCGAGTTGTCCGGGTAGACGAAGGGCATGCCGACGCTGAAGCGGTGAGCCGCCGCCGCGAGCGTGGGCATCTTCGCGATCAGGCGGACGATCTGCTTGTGGCGGACGTCGGGATCGAAGATGTCCTTCGCCTCGGGGTAGAACGTCGAGAGGGCGGCGACCGCCGAGACGAGTATGCCCATGGGATGGGCGTCGTAGTGGAAGCCCTCGAGGAAACGCTTGCGCATGTTCTCATGGATGAAGGTGTGGTAGGTGATCTCCTCGACCCAGCTCTCGAGCTGCCCGGCCGTCGGCAGCTCGCCGAACAGCAGCAGGTAGGTCACCTCGAGGTAGGTCGACTGCTCGGTCAGCTGCTCGATCGGGTACCCGCGGTATTCGAGGACTCCTTTGTCGCCGTCGACGAAGGTGATCGAGCTCTCTGCCGCCGCCGTCGTCATGAAGGCAGGGTCGTAGAACCAGATGCCAGGCAGGAGCTTGGCCCACTCCTCCGCCGAAACCCCACCGTCGACGATCGGGATCTCGATCGTCTGACCGTTTCGGTTATCGGTGATCGTCACGCTCTCTACCACGACCTCCACCTCCTGTCGGCTTCTGCCAGGTTGACGTCGTCGGCATCCGGGCGATGGACGAGCCGGCTCGCTCGTCGTCGCCACATCCTATGGCGGTGCCGCACGGCGCTCACCTCGCGGGCAGCGATCGCGCCCGGCGCCGGCGCCAGGAGGCGGCCGGCAGCGGCCCTTGCGTTTGCGCGGGGCCCGGGCTGGGGCCCGCCGGCGCCCGGGCCCGGTGGCCGGGTACGATGACGGGGGCCTCCGGGAACGCGTGGCCCAGCCGCCCTCTCTCCGTTCGAGGAGTTCGTCGATTGCAGCGCGAACGCGAAACCAGCAACGCCAGGCTGCGGTGCCGTGACGTCCCCTCGTCGTTGCGTCTCTCGACCGGCTCCTGTGCCGCCTCTCAGGCCTTGTCCCTGTCCCCCCGCTTGGCGAAGGTCCGCTATGAGCGCTGATCATTCGACCGCGGGCATCGCCATCGCGGCGATGTCGGCGTTGCTCACCGGCACCGGCACCGTCGTGGAGAAGATCGCCCTGCAGCGGCTGCCCGACATTCACGCCAAGCGCTTCTGGTTGATGATCCGCACCCTGTGCGCCTCCTCGCAGTGGCTCTGGGGGTGCGCCCTGCTGCTCGGAGGCCTCGTCTTCCAGGGCCTCGCCCTTTCCCTGGCGCCGATCTCGGTCGTGCAGCCGATATTCGCTTCGGGGATCGTCCTGCTGCTCGCCCTGTCGCACTTCGTCCTGCACGACCGCCTGCAGAAAGTGGAGTGGTTCGCCCTTGTGGTCATAGTCGTCGCGCTCGTCCTGCTCGGGCTTTCCATCGACACGCGCGTCGACCACGCCGGCGGCCCCGCGAACCTGACCTATCTGCTGCTGGCCGCCCTCCCGACGGCGGCCGTCGGGCTCTTGGTGTTCGAGGTGGCGGACAGGGTCCACGTCTCGGGTCGTCGCTTCAAGCAGCTGCGAGCGCCCCTGTTCGGAATGGCCGCGGGCCTTCTCTACGGAGTCGCCGGGCTGTGCCTCAAGTCGGCGGCGACCTTCGTGCAGCGGTGGGGTCTTTTCGGCTCCGTCCCGCACCTGCTCGTCTCCCCGGAGGTCTACCTGCTGGCGGTCTCGATGGCGACCGGCCTCGTGCTCTTCCAGACGGGCCTGCAGCGCTGCCCGGCGTCCGTCGTGTCACCTGTCAACATCGTCACCTCGACCGCCTATGTCATCGCCGTCGGGACGGTGTTGTTCAACGAGCACCTGCCGACGTCGCCAGGACCGCTCGGGCTTCGCCTCGCGGGCTTCGCCGGGGTGGTCTTCGGCCTCGTCACGCTCGCCGCGGCGGGCGAGAGGAGCGATCCCGCCCTTTCCGGCCCCGGCCCGGACGGCGAGCTTGCGGCACCTGCCGCCGAGCCCGATCAGCTCAGGTCGAACCGGTAGACGTTCGTGTCCCGCACGTAGAAGCCGGCCTTTTGGTACAGGCGGTTAGCCGCCACCCTCGCCGATCGCGAGGTCAAGTTGACGTGGCGGGCGCCGAGGCCGCGGGCGATGCCGACGACCTCGGAGACGAGCGCGGCGCCGACGCCGTGATTGCGGGCGGACTCGTCCACGATGACGTCTTCGATGACGGCGTGCAGTCCTGAGGGAATGCGGTAGATCACGAGGGTGATGGTGCCGATGATCTCGCCCGGGCGCGAGTGCAACCGGGCGACGAACAGCGAGCTGGCGGGAGAGGACACGACATCTTCCAGCGCGGCCCGATCGGGGGCGACGGCCGTCGAGGAAAGTTGTGGCAGGAGGCGTGCCATCACCGTCACGAGCTCGTCGGTGACCTCCGAGACGCGTTCGACCAGCACTGCAGTCGCAGGCATGGCGCGAGTGTACCCAGCACCTCGGCCCTCCCCGAGCCCGCGCAGGGTCATCGGGAGGGCTCGGTCGGCTCCGCCCTTCGCCAGATCTGGTCGCGGGGCCAGTCGAAGAGGACGTCGACCGACTCGCCGCGAATGGCGGCGAAGGCGTGGGCAGTCCACACCCCGGCGTTCGCGAGCGGGACGGGCAGGGAGTCTTCTGCGAACCATCCGACGTCGGCGCACTCGAGCGGATGCGCCTTCAGCTCCCCGCCCACCGGCCGCAGGTGGAACACGAGCGAGTAGAGCGGCACCTGGGTGAAGCCGAGCCGGAGGCCGTCGAGCACCATGACGAGCCGGATGGGCTCGGCTTCGATGCCTGTCTCCTCGAGCACCTCCTTCACGGCGACCTCCACCGCCGAGTAGCCCACGTCCGCCCAACCGGTCGGATACAGCCAGACCCCGGAGTCCGCCCGTTGCACCAACAGGATCTGGTCCTTCTCGTTGCCCACGATCGCGCCGACCGCGAGCTTCGGCGTCACGTAGCCGGCGATGCCCTGGCGCACGTCGCTCATCCACTCGAGCACGAGCTCGCCGGCTTGCGTGCCCGCGACGGGCTGGCCCTCGCGGGAAAGCGCCGCCGCCGCCGCCGCCCGAACATCCCCGGCGACGTTCAGGATCTCCTCGTAGCGCTCGCTGTCGAAGAGGTTCTTCGTGAAAGCAAGGCCCGTCCTCGCGATCGCGGCGAGGGTTTCCCCCCACCGGACAAGGTCTCGCGTCGAAGCCGGCTGCTCATCCACGGGCCTCAACCTAACCCCGGGCAGCGGCGAGGGACACAACGGGCTCGTCGGTGCGCGAACATGTCCGGCGTGAGCGTGAAGGACGATTGCCGGCACTATGTGATGCAGACGGTGCGCAACGGCGACCGGACCGAGCGCTGCCGGCTCGGCGCCGCCGAGACCGTTCCGTTCGCATGTGCGGACGGCTGTGTGTTCTACGAGGCCCGCCAGACCGCCACCAGCGGCTGGCAGGTCCGCGCCCGGGGCGGCGAGGAGCCACCGGGCACCAGGCGCTGAACGGCGGCGGCAGCCGCTCTCAGCCCTCCACGACGTCGCCGAGGCGCTCGACGCTCACGCCGGTCTCCTCGAGCCACGCCACCGCCCCTGCGACGGCTTCGGGGGCACCGTCGAGCTCGCAGACGATCCAGCCCTGGTGCGACTCCACGTTCGCCCTGCGGATGTTCGGCTCGACGTCGAATCGGCGCACCAGCTGGGCGACGACCGGCTCGCGTACGAGCTCCTCGGGGAAGGTGAGCCGAACACGCGCCCTCACGGGCTCGCCTCGTTCACAGCCAACGCGGCGCGGGAGAGGTTGCCGGAACGGAGACCTTCCAGATCGAGCGTCACGTACCGGTACCCGGCGCCCTGGACGGCTTCGACGACCTGTTCACGGATCTCGATCGCACGAGGGAGCGCCTCGAGCGGGAGCTCGATCCGGGCCACGTCCCCGTAATGGCGCACCCGCAGGGCCGTGAAGCCGAGCTGTCGAAGAGAGGACTCGGCGGTCGCCACCCGCTCGAGGATGCCGAAGGTGACGGGCATGCCGTGCGGCACTCTCGAAGCCAGGCAGGCTGCCGCGGGCCGGTCCCAGGTGCTCAGGCCGATCGCCTGAGAGACGCCGCGCACAGTTGCCTTGTCGAGGCCCGCCAGAACGAGGGGGAACACGGCACCGCGCTCGGCGGCCGCCCGCTGGCCCGGGCGGTGGTCGGCAAGGTCGTCGAGGTTGACCCCGAGCACCACGGTCGCCTGCTCGGCGGTGGCGAGGGGCTGGAGGACGTCCATCAGCTCGCGCTTGCAGTAGTAGCAGCGGTCGAGGTCGTTTCGGACATAGGCGGGGTCGTCGAGCTCGTGGGTGTCGACGGCCACCCAGCGCAAGCCCCAGTCGTCTGCCAGGCGCGGCGCAATGGGCGTGGTCATCGGCTCCGAGCGAGGGCGAGACGGCCGTGGCGCAAAGTACGCGGCTTGCCCCGAGGACCTTCGTGGCGACGGCGGCGACGAGGGCGGAGTCGGCCCCGCCGGAGAAGGCGACGACGACGCGCCCGAGATCGGTCAGCACGGCCTCCAGACGTTCGAGCGCGCGCGGAGCCGGCCCGGTGTTCTCGCCTCGGCTCACCGGCTCAGGCTATGCCGACCGCGCCGAGGACGTCCTCGGCGTCTGCGACGATCCCGGTGTAGAAGGGACCGAACTCGGCGTAAAGGGTCGAAGCGGGATCGAAGCGCATCGAGTAGACGCAGTCCTTGAGGTCGTCAGGGTGGACACCGAACAAGGTGACGCCCCACTCCCAGTCGTCGAGTCCCGTGGAACCGGTGACGAGCTGCAGCACCCGGCCGCGGAAGTCGCGGCCCGCCTTCCCGTGCCCCTTCATCAGCTCCAGACGGTCGTCGTAGCTCAACGCGTACCAGTTCTCGGCTCCCGGGGCGCGGCGCTTCGACATGGGGTAGAAGCAGATGGCCTCCATGCCCTCCGGCGGGAGCCGCGGGTACAAGCGAGCCTGCTTCATCTCCTCCGGCACGCCCGCGGCGTACTCGGACACCTCGGTGAGCGAGACGTAGGAGTCGACGACTTCCAGCCCGCCGGACTGCAGCTCTGTCTGCAGGCGCCGGAGCCTGCGGAGGTCCAGGCCCAGGGCGAGAACGCAGAGGTCGGCCTTGTGCCCCAGCACGGAAGCCGTCACGACCTGGCAGTCGTCCTTGCGCGCCTCGTCGATCGCATCGAGCAGGAGGCGGGCCTCTGCTCCGGCTCGAGGCTTGCAGAAAAGATGCAGCACGCCCCAGCCCGTGCTCGGGCTCAACGGCGCCTCCTCGGTCACGAGCCGGTCCGGGCGGTCATGGCCGCGAGTCTACGGACAGCCCGACCCGTGGCGATGCCGCGGCAGAAGCCGGCCGGCCCGACCTCGGGCGAACTTCTGGGCTCGGCCCGGACGCGCCACCGGGGGCGCCGTCGGCGCCCCCGGTGCTCAGGTAGGTCCTCTAGGACGCCTGGTCGTGCATCAATAGTCGTCCATGCCGCCGCCCGGAGGCATGGCGGCCGACTTCTCTTCTGGCTTGTCGACAACGACGGCCTCGGTGGTGAGGAACAGGGCCGCGATCGATGCCGCGTTCTGCAGAGCGGAGCGGGTCACCTTGGCGGCGTCGATGACGCCCGCCTTGAAGAGGTCCTCGTACTCGCCGGTCGCAGCGTTCAGGCCGTGGGCGCCTTTCAGGCCCTTGACCCGCTCGACGACGACGCCGCCCTCCATACCTGCGTTGACGGCGATCTGCTTCAGCGGCTCTTCGACCGCGCGAGCGACGATCCTGGCACCGGTCGCCTCGTCGTCGTCCAGCTTCTCGGCCGCGTCCAGGATGCCCTGCTGCGCAGCGCAGCAAGGCCACGCCGCCTCCGGGCACGACGCCCTCTTCGATGGCGGCCTTGGTCGTGGACACGGCGTCCTCGATGCGGTGCTTCTTTTCCTTGAGCTCGACTTCGGTCGCCGCGCCGACCTTGATGACCGCGACGCCGCCCGAGAGCTTGGCGAGGCGCTCCTGCAGCTTCTCCCGGTCGTAGTCGGAGTCGGTGTTCTCGATCTCGGTCTTGATCTGGCTGATGCGGCCCTTGATGTCGGCGTCGTCGCCGGCACCCTCGACGATGGTCGTCTCGTCCTTGGTGACGACCACCTTGCGGGCACGGCCGAGGAGGTCCAGGGCGACGTTCTCGAGCTTGAGGCCTACCTCTTCGGTGATGAGCTGGCCACCGGTCAAGATCGCGATGTCCTGGAGCATGGCCTTGCGGCGCTCCCCGAAGCCCGGAGCCTTGACAGCGGTGCTGCGGAAGGTGCCGCGGATCTTGTTGACCACGAGGGTGGCGAGGGCCTCGCCCTCGACGTCCTCGGCCACGATCATGAGGGGCTTGCCGGTCTGCATGACCTTCTCGAGCACCGGGAGCATGTCGCGCACGGCCGAGATCTTCGAGCCCACCAGCAGGATGTAGGGGTCCTCGAGGACGGCTTCCATCCGGTCCGGGTCGGTCACGAAGTACGGGGAGATGTAGCCCTTGTCGAAGCGCATTCCCTCGACGAGCTCCATCTCCATGCCGAATGTCTGCGACTCCTCGACGGTGATGACGCCGTCCTTGCCGACCTTGTCGATCGCCTCGGCGATCATCGAGCCGATCTCCTCGTCGGCAGACGAGATGGACGCGACCTGGGCGATCTGGTCCTTCGAGTCGATCTCCTTCGAGACCTCCTTCAGGCGGGCGACTGCGGTCTCCACGCCGAGCTCGATGCCGCGCTTGAGCGACATCGGGTTCGCTCCGGCGGCGACGTTGCGCAGGCCTTCGCGGACCATGGCACCCGCGAGCACGGTGGCGGTCGTCGTCCCGTCGCCTGCCACGTCGTCGGTCTTCTTGGCGACTTCCTTGACCAGGTCGGCGCCGACCTTCTCCCACGGGTCTTCGAGCTCGATCTCCTTAGCGATGGAGACCCCGTCGTTGGTGATGGTCGGAGCGCCCCACTTCTTCTCCAGCACGACGTTGCGACCCTTCGGGCCAAGGGTGACCTTCACGGCGTCTACGAGCTGGTTCATGCCACTCTCGAGGGCCCGGCGGGCCTGCTCGTCGAAGGCGATCAACTTCGGCATTTTGGGGATGTCCTCCTTGGGCTGACGGTTCCGTAACCGTTAGCACTCTCATGGTTCGAGTGCTAATAGCAAACCACGCCCAAGGACGGCGCGCAAGGGCGCCCATGTTTCCGCAGCTCACAGGCTTGAAGGCCTTCGAACGGCGAGCGGCCCTTCAGCCTCCCGCGACGGCCGGGATGATGGAGAGGGTCACGCCCGACGGGAAGGCCGGTGTCGAGCCCCTGCAGGAAACGGACGTCCTCGTCGGCCACGAACAGGTTCACGAAGCGCCGCAGCGTGCCCTGGTCGTCCAGCACCCGCGCCCGGATCCCGGGGTGGTCGCGCTCGAGGGCCTCTATCGCCTCGCGCACCGTCACCGCCTCGACCTCGACCTCGCCTGCGCCCGAGGTCAGGGGCCTGAGCTGGGTGGGAATGCGCACCGTGACACTCATGGCCTGGCCGCCCTCATGTGCCCGTCGGCATCGATCAGCCGGGCGACGGCTTCGAGCGTCGGGGCGATGGTGGCCGACGGGCCGACTGCGCCCGCGAGCGCCTCGACGGTCTTGAGGCCGTTGCCCGTCACGTAGACGACGACCCGCTCGTCGGGCCTGATGACGCCGGCGGAGGCGAGCTTGGCGAGGGTCGCCACGGTGACGCCTCCCGCGGTCTCGGCGAAGATGCCCTCCGTGCGGGCCAGCAGGCGGATGCCCTCGATGATCTCGGCGTCGGTGACGGCGCTGATCGCACCGCCGGTGCGGCGGACGACCTCGAGGGCGTACCAGCCGTCGGCCGGGTTGCCGATGGCGAGCGACTTGGCGATGCCCGAGGGCCTGACCGGGCGGACGTGGTCCGCCCCCTCGGCGAAAGCCGTCGCCACGGGCGAACAGCCCTGCGCCTGGGCGCCGGAGATCCTCACCACGCCGCCTTCGACGAGGCCCAGCTCGGCGAGCTCGCGGAAGCCCTTGTCGATCTTGGTCAGCTGGCTTCCCGAGGCGATGGGGACAACGACGTGATCGGGCAGCTGCCAGCCGAGCTGTTCGGCGACCTCGAAGGCCAGGGTCTTGGATCCCTCCGCGTAATAGGGCCGCACGTTGACGTTGACAAAGGCCCAGGAGGGGAACTCGCTGGCCAGCTCCGCACAGAGGCGGTTCACGTCGTCGTAGCTGCCGTCGACCGCGACGAGATTGCCGCCGAAGACGGCGGTGGTGATTATCTTCACCGCCTCGAGGTCGTGCGGTACGAAGACGAAGGACTCCATGCCGGCGCGAGCGGCATGCGCCGCCACCGAGTTCGCCAGGTTGCCCGTGGAGGCGCAGGCGGCGACCTTGAAGCCGAGCTCCCTGGCCTTGGTCAGCGCCACCCCTACGACGCGGTCTTTGAACGAGCCCGTCGGGTTACGGGTGTCGTCTTTCACCCAGACCTCGCCGAGGCCCAGCTCGGCGGCGAGGCGGTCGGCGAGGATGAGCGGCGTCATCCCCGTCCCGAGATCGACCGGTGCCTTCGCCGACACCGGCAGCAGGTCCGCGTACCGCCACATGCTGGGCGGGCCGGCCTCGATCGTCTCGCCGCGTCACCGACGCCCGGAGCCCGTCGTGGTCGTAGGCGACCTCGAGCGGCCCGAACAGAATTCACAGACATGCAGCGCCTCGGCCGGGTAGGTGTGCGCGCACTCCCGGCAGCGAAGACCTAGGACATGACCCAACGGATCCTCCTCATCGTTCCGGGCATTGGCACCTGGCTCCGCCCGATGGCGGGGGCTGGTTGTCGCGGCTTTCGTCGGGCCCGATCCCTCGGCCGCTCTGGATGATTGGCGACAAGTCTGGACCATCGCCGGGCTTCCGTCAACGGCGCCGCGGACCCTTCGGAGCACGCCGTGCCGCCGGAGCCGGCGCAGCCCCTAACGTGGCTTGCGGTCATGACCACCTTGTCCGATGTCGCGATTCCGATCGTCTCGTACCACCACCGGGACTTTCTCCTGGCCGACCTGCAGAGCTTGAAACACGACAGCCGCGTCTCGGTCTGCATCCCCGCCCGGGACGAGGAGACGACGATCGGCCCCATCGTCGATTCGGTGCGAAGCGAGCTCGTGCTCGCGGCCGGCCTCGTCGACGACCTGCTCGTGATCGACGACGGCTCGACGGACGCGACGGCGTCGGTCGCCCTCGGCGCCGGGGCCCGCGTCGTGCCGGTGTCGGACACCGCCGGATCGAGGGCCGGCAAGGGCGCGGCGATGCGAAAGGGCCTGGCGGAGACGAGCGGCGACATAGTCGTCTTCCTCGACGGGGACGTGCAGAGCTTCGGGACGCACTTCGTGACGGGCCTCCTCGGTGCACTTCTCTGCCGTCCGGAAACGATGCTCGTGAAGGCCTGCTACCGGCGCCCCCTCGCCGACAGCCCCACCGGCGGCGGGCGCGTCACCGAGCTCACGGCCCGTCCCGTGCTGGCCCTGCTCTTCCCCGAGCTCTCCGGTGTCGTCCAGCCGCTGGCCGGAGAGGTGGCGGTGCGCCGGCGGGCCCTCGAGCGCATCGAGCTCGCCGACGGTTACGGGGTCGAGATCGGCATGCTCATCGACATCGCCCGAGGCTTCGGCGCAGCCGCGATCGCCCAGGTGGACCTCGAGGTCCGCACCCACCGCAACCGCCCGCTGCACGAGCTCGCCCCGCAGGCGCGTGACGTGCTCGACGTCGCCTTGCGCCGGGCAGGACTGCGGGTCCCATGAGCGGTTTCGACCTCCTCGTCGTCTCGAACCGGGGTCCGTTCACCCTCGAGAGCGAGCCAGGTGGCGGCGTCTCGGTCCGGCCGGCCGCGGGCGGCATGGCCCCGAGCCTGAGCGGCGCCCTGGCGGACAGGCCCGTCACGTCGGGCAACGGGGCGCTCTGGGTGGCCTCGGCCCTCACCGAGCAAGATCGTCTCCATGCCTCCGAGGGGGCGGTGGCGACGGGACAGGAGTCGCTGAAGCTGCGCTTTGTCGCCGTCGCGCCCGAGACCGGGCGCGCCGCCCACGACGTGATCGCCAACGGGACCCTGTGGTTCTTGCACCACGGTCTGTTCGACCACGTCCGCCGACCCCGCTTCGATCGCGTCTGGCACGAGGCCTGGGACCTCTACCGCCAGTTCAACGAGGCCTTCGCCGAGACGATCGCCGAGGAGGCCGCCCCCGGGGCGACGGTCGTGGTGAACGACTACCACCTGGCTCTCGTCGGTCGGTACCTCGCCGAGCGCCGGCCCGATCTCGCGACGGCGTTCTTCTGTCACACCCCGTTCTGCCCACCGGAAGATCTCGCCATGCTCCCCGACGAGGCCCGAGCCCAGCTGATGGGGTCGATGGCCTGCTTCGGCTCGTGCGGCTTCCACGTCGCACGTTGGCGCGACGCCTATCTGCGCTGTGCCTCGTCGGTCGGGGTGGGCGCGTCCGCGACCTTCGTCGCCCCCCTCGCCGCCGACGCCGCGCGACTCGACTCGGTGGCCGGGAGCGATGCCTGCCGCTCGCACCTCGAGCGGCTGGAGAACCGCCTCGACGGCCGCAAGCTCGTGCTGCGCAGCGACCGGGTCGAGCTCTCGAAGAACCTCATCCGGGGCTTTCTCGCCTTCGACGAGCTCCTGGAGGCGTCGCCGCGGTGGCGGGGGCGCCTCGTGTTCCTGGCCCGGGTCTATTCGTCGCGCGAGTCGCTGGCGGAGTACCTCGCCTACAGGACCGAGACCGAGCACGTCGTGGAGAGGTTGAACGAGCGCTGGGGCTCGCCGGGCTACACCCCGGTGGTGCTCGATCTCGAGGACGACTTCGCGGCCACGGTGGCGGCGATGCTCCGCTACGAGCTGCTCGTCCTCAATCCCGTCCGGGACGGGCTCAACCTCGTCGCCCTGGAGGGCCCGGCGATGAACGAACGCGACGGTGTGCTCGTGCTCTCCAAAGAGGCCGGTGCCTACGACCTCGTGTCCGACCTCGCCGTGGGCCTGAACCCCTTCGACACGACCGGGACGGCGGCCGCGATGGCAAAAGGCCTTTCCATGAGCTCGACCGAGCGCGCCGGCAGGGCCGCTGAGCTGCGGCGCCGGGCGCGGTCGCGGACGCCTGCGGACTGGCTGACCGAGGTGCGGGGCGCGGCCCGGGTGCCGCGGGCCGAGGACAGGGAAGCCTGAACGCCGCTTGGCGCCGTCAGTCCTCGCCGGCGCGCGATGCGAGTGCTTCGAGGAAACCGGAGGCGGCTGCGGGCCCGTCCAGGACGAGGTCGGCCTCTTCGATCAGCTCCCTCGGTGCTTCGGCGCCGCCGACGGCGATCTTCAGCGTGCGCAGCCCGGCGCTCTCGCGGAGCCGGTCGAGGGCGAGGAAGGCGAGCACGTCCCCGGAGTCGTCGCCGATAAACGCAGCCGTCTCAAGGCCAGCGCACAGCTCGCTCACGACCGTGCCCTTGTCGATCCCGAGCGGGAGCGCCAGCTCCACGCTCGCCTTGCCCGCCCGCGGAACGAGTCCCCGTTCGGCCCCCACCCGGAGCACCACCGCCGTCGCGCGGGCGGCAATCGACTCGAGCTCTGGGCCGGAGGCGGCCACCGAGCGCCAGTGGACGGTCACCCCGTACCCCTTGTCCTCGACCTTGACCCCCTCGGGGACCGCCCGCCCCAGCTCGTGGTAGGCGGCCTCGATGGCCGGCCGCCACTGCGAGACACCTGCACGGAGCTCGACCGTGCCGTCCGGCCGCCACTCCTCGAGCCCGTGCAGGCCGATGGCGCGAAGGGGAGACCGGCGGGACGCGAGCTCGAGGCGGTCCGCGAGGAACGTCGCCGACCGGCCGGAGACAGCGGCCACGACGGCGAGCTCGCGCGAGAGCTCGTGAAGAGCGTCGAGCGCGCCAGGAAGGGGGCGGGCCGTGTCCGGGTCCGTCACGATCGGGGCGACCGTCCCGTCGAAGTCGCAGCACAGCCCTGTGCGCCGCGGTGCCTCGGCGAGAAGCTCGAGGGCTGATGACTCTGCGATTGTCAGCCTGCGTACCTCGGTGACGCGAATCCTCCCGGTGCCAGATGTCTCAACGACGCCGGTGCTCTATGGTCGGGCCCTCGTAACGGTCCCGGCGCCGGCGGACCAGCCGCCGCCGTATGCGATGGATGACGAGCGGGTCGTAAGCAAAGGCCTCCGGGGAGGCGGCGAGCCGCCGGAGGACTCCGTAGTAGGCGCCCGGGGTCAGGCCCAGGCGCTCTTGTATCGCCTGGCGCTTGGAAGGGGCGGACAACCACCAGTCGCGTTCCACGTCGAGCACGTCTCGCTCGCGATCGGTAAGCGTCATCCCACCCGACAATGCCAATCCCAGCCACGCGAAGCAAGGACCCTCGCCGAAGATGCCCGAGCTGGGTCCGGTTCGGGCAGACTTCAAGGCCGAGATGTCCAACACGGTGAGCTATGTCGCGGCCTTCGGCGGTGGCGTCGCCTCGTTCGTGTCGCCGTGCGTGCTGCCGATCGTCCCCGGCTACCTGTCCGTCGTCACCGGCCTGGACCTGACCGATGCCGAGCAGGGGTCGCGCCGCCACCTTTTTCGCATCGCCCGGGACACGGGCTTGTTCGTCGTCGGCTTCACGATCGTCTTCGTCCTGCTCGGTGTCACCGCCACGACGATCGGGAGCGCGGTCTTCCGTGACAAGGAGCTCCTCTTGCGCATATCGGGAGCGCTCGTGGTCGCGATGGCGATGTTCCTGGCGGCAACGCTCGTCTGGGCTCGGCCCGGTCTCTACCGGGAAGCCCGTTTCCACCCGAATCTCGAGCGTTACGGGCCTTTCGCGGCGCCGGTCGCGGGCGCCGCCTTCGGCTTCGGATGGCAGCCCTGCCTCGGGCCGATCCTCGCCTCGGTGAGCGCCGCCGCCGCCAGCACGGGCTCGGCCGGGCAAGGAGCGGGTTTGCTGGCGGTGTACTCGCTCGGCCTCGGGGTCCCGTTTCTCGTCGTCGGCCTGGCTCTCGGCCGGCTTTCGGGCCTGCTCGGGTTCGTGCGGCGCCACTCGCGGTTCATCACCGTCGTGTCTGTGGTGGTGATGGGCTGCTTCGGGATCCTGCTGTTCGCCGACAGGCTGACCTCGGTCACGAGCGCCCTCGAGACGCTGATGCGCCGGATCGGGCTCGGAAGCCTCATCACGATCGGATGAGGCCCGGCCCCATCGGCCGGGCGCCTGTCAGGCGGTCGCGAGCGCCCTCACCACGAAGGGCAGGATGCCGCCGTGCCACAGGTACTCGGCCTCCCCGGGCGTGTCGACCCGCAGCACGACCCGGATCGGACGTCCGTCGGCGAGCACCGTGACCTCGCGGCCGACCAGTTCGGTGACCGTGGCGCCGGCGAGACCGGTCACCTCGATCGACTCGTGGCCGGTGAGGCCGAGCGAGGCGGCGTTCTCGCCGGGAGGCAATTGCAGGGGGAGCACGCCCATGCCGATGAGATTGGAGCGGTGGATGCGCTCGAAGCTCTCGGCGATCACGGCGCGAACGCCGAGAAGAGCGGGACCCTTCGCCGCCCAGTCACGCGAGGACCCGGAACCGTACTCCTTGCCGGCGATGACGACGAGCGCCACGTTCTCGGCCTGGTAGCGGACCGCGGCGTCGAAGATCGTCATCTGCTCGCCGTCGGGGAGATGGAGCGTCACCCCGCCCTCTCCTGAGACGAGGTGGTTGCGGATGCGGGCGTTGGCGAAGGTTCCCCTGATCATGACCTCGTGGTTGCCGCGCCGGGCTCCATAGGAGTTGAAGTCGGCGATGGCGACCCCGTTGTCCTGCAGCCAAAGGCCGGCCGGGCTGGAGGGGCGGATGGACCCTGCAGGGGAGATGTGGTCGGTCGTGACGCTGTCGCCGAGAAGGGCCAGCACCCTCGCCCCCGATATGTCGGCGAGCGGCTCGGGCACCGCCTTCATCCCTTCGAGGAACGGCGGTTTGCGCACGTAGGTCGACTCGTCCCACGCGTAGCGCTGGCCGGCCGGGATCTCGAGCGACTGCCAGGTCTTGTCGCCCGAGGTGGCGTCCGCGTACTCGCGGCGGAACATCTCGGCCCCGACCGCCTGCTCGAGGACCTGTGCCACCTCGTGGTTGGAGGGCCAGATGTCCGCCAGCATCACCGGGCGGCCGTCCGCGGAGACACCGAGCGCCTCGGTGCCGAGGTCGATGTTCATCGTGCCCGCAAGGGCGTACACGACCACGAGCGGGGGTGAGGCGAGGTAATTCATCCGCACGTCGGGATGGATCCTGCCCTCGAAGTTGCGGTTGCCCGACAACACGGCGGCTCCCGCGAGGCCGTGTTCGTTCACTGCCAGCGAGATCTCCGGGAGCAAAGGGCCCGAGTTGCCGATGCACGTCGTGCAGCCGAACCCGACGAGATCGAAGCCGAGCTTCTCCAGATAGGGCACGAGCCCGGCTCGGTCCAGGTAGTCCATGACGACCCTGGATCCGGGGGCGAGGGTCGTCTTCACCCATGGCTTGGAGGAGAGCCCGAGCTCGACGGCTCGCTTGGCCACCAGGCCGGCACCGATCATCACCTGCGGGTTGGAGGTATTCGTGCAGCTCGTGATTGCGGCTATCAGGACGTGCCCGTGCTCCAGGGAGAATTGCGTCCCGTCCCCCGAGGTGCACCTCGGCCCGGGCGGCCGACGGATCGGCGCCCCTGTCCGCGGCACCGTCGGGGAGCGAGCGCGCGAGCGCATCGGCGAACATCGCCTTGGAACGGCGCAGCGGCACGCGGTCTTGCGGACGTGAAGGCCCGGCGATGCTCGGCTCGATGGTCGAAAGGTCGAGCTCGATCCGTTCGGAGTAGCTGGGCTCAGCTGTCTCGTCGTGCCAAAGACCCTGCTCTTTGGCGTAGGCCTCCACCAGAGCGCAGACTTCGTCGGGCCGCCCCGTGAGGCGCAGGTAGCGGAGTGTCTCCGCGTCGATGGGAAAGATCGTGACGGTCGAGCCGTACTCGGGCGACATGTTGCCGATCGTCGCCCGGTTCTCGAGCGGGACCTGGGCCACGCCGGGCCCGTAACACTCGACGAACTTGCCCACCACGCCGTGGCTGCGCAGAAGCTGGGCGACCGTGAGCACGAGGTCGGTCGCGGTCGTGCCCTCCGGGAGCTCGCCGGTGAGCCGCAAGCCCACGACCGGGGGCACGAGCATCGAGATCGGCTGGCCGAGCATGGCTGCCTCCGCCTCGATACCCCCCACTCCCCAGGCGAGCACGCCCAGGCCGTTCACCATCGGGGTGTGCGAGTCCGTCCCGACGACCGTGTCGGGATAGGCAGCACCCTCGGCGTCGGTGAACACGACGCTGCTCAGGTACTCGAGGTTGAACTGGTGGCAGATACCGGTGCCCGGGGGCACCACGCGCATGTTCGAGAAGGCCTGTTGGCCCCAGCGCAGGAAGCGGTAGCGCTCGGCGTTGCGGGTGAACTCCAGTGCCGTGTTGACCTCTAGGGCGTCCCGGCGGCCGTAGACGTCGGCGACGACCGAGTGGTCGATCACGAGGTCGACCGGGATGACCGGATTGATCTGGCCGGCGGCCCCGCCGAGCTCCTCGACGGCGTCGCGCATGGCGGCGAGGTCGACGACACAGGGCACTCCCGTGAAGTCCTGGAGGAGGATCCTCGCGGGCGAGTAAGCGATCTCCCGACCGCCACCGTCGGTCGCGAACCTCGCCAGCGCCTCGATGTCGCCTGCGTGCACGCTCACGCCGTCCTCGTGGCGCAGCAGGTTCTCGACCAGCAGCTTGATCGAGAAGGGGATCTTTCCGAGGTCGGCCGTGGACCGCAGTGCCGACAGGCGATGGATGCGGTAGCTCCGGTCGCCGACGTTCAAGGTGCTGGCAGCTCCGAAGCTGTTCGTCGCGGTCATCTACAGCCTTGCCTCCGTTGTGGCGTCAGTAGGTGTCAGGACCGAAGCCCCCGGGTTGACGCGGTCGCGCAACTTGCGCAGCGCCGTGACGAGAGCCCTCTCCTCTTCCGCGTCGAGTGCTCCTTCGAGCAGCTCGGCGAGCTGGGCACGGTGGATCTCGAGCGCCTCGCGCATGCGCGCCTCCCCGGCGTCGGTCAAAGCCGCGAACGCGCCCCGGCGGTCCTCCGGACAGCTCTGGCGACTGACCAGGCCCGCATGCGCGAGCCGGTCGACCGCTCGCGTCAGCCCGCTCGGGGTAAGAGAGGTCTGGGCGGCGAGGTCGCTCATCCGCAGCCGGCTGCCCGGGCTCCGGGCGAGCCTGATCAGGATGTCGAAGTCCTGGCCGGCGAGCTCGCAGTGGCGTTCCAGCGGGGCTGCGACGGCCCGGTGCAGCCCACTGGCCGCTTCCAGGACGAGCCCGACAAGGGTTATCTGGTCGACCTCATCGGCCGGCCCACCCGCCGGCCGCGGCGCCCCGACAGTGTCCACGCCGCCAGTATCTCCTCCGACATTTTCCACGCCGACAGCATAGCCGCAAAGCGGGAATATTTGCGCAGGCAAATAGTTTCATGTATTGTTACTTGCACAAACAAGAACCGATCGCAAAGACAAGGAGCTGTCGAAATGACCACCACCACCCCAGTCCCCTTGACCAGGGAATCCGCCGGCCTGACGCTGCCTGCGGCGGGCACGTTCGTGCTCGACAAGACCCACACCCAGGTCGGCTTCCTGGTCCGGCACCTCATGGTCTCCAAGGTCCGCGGCCGTTTCACCGACTTCGAGGGCTCGCTCGTCGTCGCTGACGACCCCGCCCAGTCCTCGGTGGAAGTCACGATCCAGGCCACCAGCATCGACACGAGCGATGAGAACCGCGACAACCACGTCCGCACCAACGACTTCCTCAACGTCGCCGAGTTCCCCACCATCACCTTCCGCAGCACCAAGGTCGAGCTCAGCCCGAACGGCGAATGGAAGGTGACCGGTGACCTGACCATCCGTGGCACGACCCGCCCGGTCGTGCTCGACGTCCAGTTCGAGGGCGTCATCCAGGACCCGTGGGGCAACCAGCGCCTCGGGTTCACCGCCTCGGCTGAGATCGACCGCAACGAGTTCGGCGTGAGCTTCAACGCTGCCCTCGAGACGGGCGGCTTCGTGGTCTCCCCGAAGGTCAGGCTCGAGATCGAGGCCGAGGCCGTCCGCCAGGCCTAACCCGCCGGGCGCAAGGCGCCAGTTCCGAGAAATGCGGCTCCTGCCGGCCCCTCGTGGGCCGGCAGGAGCGCGTCCGGTGCCGTCCGGAGTGACGAGAAGGTTCCTGCAGGCGGTGGCGCCGGGTGCCGCGCCCGCGCCCGTTCCGGCAGTTAGATTTCTTTCCGTGAACGCTCCGATCGACCCAGGGCCGGACGTTCTCGGTATCCACGCTCATCTGCTTGCCTCCATCCCCGGTGTCCTCGTACTTCTCGACGCCCGCGGCGTCGTGCGCTTTGCTTCGGGTCAGATCGAGAACCTTGCCGGACGCCCCGTCGAGGCTCTCGTCGGGACCGAGCTGACCAGTCACCTCGAGCCGGCCGACCGGCCGGTGTTGACCTGGCTGCTGGCAGCGTCCGCGGCCAAGTCGCCCGAGCAGCTCACCGGGCCCGTACGCCTGCCGTACGTGCACGCGGACGGCAGACCGCGCCTTGCCGAGGCGTGGGCGCTGAACCGCCTCGCCGACCCGTCGCTCGGGGGGTTCGTCGTGCTCCTCCTGCTGGAGAGCGCCTACGACCATTTCGACCAGGTGCTCAGCTCGGCGCAGGGAGGCGCACCCTTCGAGGACAACCTGGCAGCTCTCGCAGCAGCCCTGCGGCTCCCACCGGTGATGGGGGAGTGCTACTTCGTGGTCGTCTCAGCAGACGGCCGCACGATAAGGCGGATTCCGGCTGAATCGCCTGCGCCCGGGCCGCCGGCACCGGGGCCGTGGGACCAGGCGGCGGGGCCCGATGCCTCCGTCACCTACACAGAGCTCGAGGGCCTGCCCGAGCGCACCCGGGCGGCGGCCGCCGGGTTCCGGTCCGTCACGTGTCTTCCCATCCCGGCCCGGGGCGGGAACGAGCCGTCCGGCTGCCTTGTCGCCTGGAGCCGTGATCTCGGCCCGATGGGACCCAACGAGCGAGCGGCGGTCGACCGGGCCGTCATGCTCGCCTCGCTGATGATGGCCCGCGGCTCCGCGGGGGACCGCCCGCTCGAGGAGGGCTCCCTCGACCTGCTCACATCTCTCGGCAATCGGGGGAGCTTCTTCGACGCCCTCGACTCGCGGATCGGGGCCGGCGAGTGCCCGGCCGTCCTCTATATCGACGTCGACGGGTTCAAGGAGGTCAACGACCGGCTCGGCCGTCTCGCGGGGGACTCGGCCCTGCGCGTGATCGCCCGGCGGTTGTCCTCGATCGTGCGCCCGACCGACGATCTCGCCCGCGTCGGCGGAGACGAGTTCGCCATCTTGTGCGGAGGCGACATCGGTGAGTCCCATGTCATCGCGATCGCGGCCCGGGTGGTCGAGCGGCTCGCGGAGCCCATCTCGATCGGCGACGCCCCGGCCCTGAAGCTCGGGGCGAGCGTCGGCATCGTGCTCGACTACCCCCGCGCGCATGACCTCCGACCAGCTCCTCGCCGCGGCCGACGAGGCTCTCTGTGACGCCAAGGCGGCCGGCCGCAACTGCTGGCGGGTGGCCCCGGTCCCGGCGAGGCAGGCTATCTAGGCCCCGCCGCCGGGTTGGCAGCGAGCTGCCGTTAGGCGAGGTCCCAGCGCTCATGTCGGCCCCGTCATCGGGTCGGAATCATCCGTTAAAAGGGACTTTCGGCCTAAGAAGCCGGAGCGGCCTTTCCTTACCCTGAGGGAATGGAGCCGCTGAGCGACTGCCGCCGCTTAGGCGGCACCTCGTTGACAGGTTCAGCCGAGGACCCGGCATGAGTCGCGTCTCCGCTGCGGCCGCGAGCGCCTGGAAAGACCCGCGGCGCTTCGTGCTGAGCTGGGTCGCTCTTCCCCTGTCTCTCGTGGCGGCCCTGCTCCTCGGCGCGGTCATGATGCTCGTCCTCGGCGCCAACCCCATCAACGGCTACAACGCCATGATCGTCGGTGCCTTCGACGGCAGCTACGCCCTCGGCTCGACGGCTGTGCAGGCCGCCCCCCTGCTTCTCGTCGCGGTCGGTATCTGCGTCGCCTTCCGCGCCAACGTCTTCAACATCGGCGGCGAGGGCCAGCTCGCCATGGGTGGCTTGGCCGGCTCCGCGACGGCGCTCGCGCTGCCCCACTTGCCGAGCGTCGTGCTCATCCCCCTCGTGCTCTTGGCGGGCGCTGCCGGCGGGGCCGTCTGGGGAGCCATCCCCGGGGCGTTCAAGGCGTATTTCAACGTGAACGAGATCCTCAGCACGATCATGCTCAACCTCGTCGCCGTCCAGGTCATGAACTGGCTCCTGGCCGGCCCGATGGTCGACAAGACGCAGAACTCGACCTACGGGCTGATCCCGGAGACGAGGCTTCTTCCCCGCAACTCGTGGCTGCCCATCATCGTGCCCAACACCCAGCTGCACCTCGGCGTCCTCGTCGCCGTGCTCGTGTCGGTGGGAGTCTGGGTGCTGCTGTACCGGACGAGCTTCGGCTTCCGTCTCCAGGCGGTCGGGCTGTCGCGCGACGCCTCCCGCTACGCGGGCATGCCCGTGAAGCGGACGATGACGCTCGCCATGACGATAAGCGGGGCGATGTGCGGGATCGGGGGGGCCCTGCTCGTCTTCGGCAGCATCTCCCACCGGATGGTGACCGACGGCAGCCTCACCGGCTTCACCGGCTCGGACGGCTTCAACGGGATCGTCGTGGCCCTGTTCGGGGCTCTCAACCCCCTCTGGTCGGTCATCTCGGCCTTCCTCTTCGGCGGGATGATCGTGGGAGGCGACGCCCTGCAGGTCGCGACCGGCGTACCCGCGGACATGGTGACCGCCCTCGAAGGCCTCGTCGTCGTCTTCGTCGTCTCGCTCGAGTACATGCGGCGGCGCAGCCGTGCCACTTCGCTCAGCCCCGCCGCCGGGCCGCGGACCCCCCTCGTCGCCGCCGGGGAGCGGGGTGACCCGTGAGCCACTTCTTCACCTATTCAGTCCTGACAGCGACGGTGGCCACCGCTTTCGGCCTGGCGGCCCCCTTCCTCCTTGCGGCCCTCGGCGAGACCGTGGGGCAGCGCAGCGGAGTCATCAACCTCGGCGTCGACGGGATCATGCTCCTTTCCGCTTTCGCCACCTACTTCACGGCCCTTCGGACCGGCAACCTGTTCTACGCCATCCTCGTCGGGATGGGCGTGGGCGCGGTGATGGGCGTCGTGACGGCGTTCATCAGCGTCACCTTGAAGGCCGAACAGGGCATCAGCGGGATCGGCATCTATCTGTTCGGGCTCGGCTTCAGCGACTTGTTGTTCATAAAGCTCGTCGGGACTCCGCTGCCCATAGCCACTCTCAACCCGGTCAACATCCCGTTGCTCGACCGCATCCCCGCCGTCGGCGGGATGTTCTTCAAGCAGACGATCCTCGTCTATCTCGCCTTCGTGCTGGTTCCCGTCGTGACCTTCGTCCTCAACCGGACGACCTTCGGCATGAAGATCCGAGCCGTGGGCGAGAACCCGGCGGCCGCCGACAGCGTCGGTGTCAACGTCGTCCGGATCCGCTGGGAGGCAGTGCTGATCGGCTGCGTCCTCGCCGGGCTGGCAGGAGCCGCGCTCTTGATGTTCGACGGCATCTTCCAGGAGAACCTCACCCAGGCCGAAGGGTTCATCGCCGTGGCCCTCGTCTACTTCGGAGCCTGGCGCCCGGTCGGGGTCATGGGCGGTTCGGTGCTCTACGGACTGGCGATTGCCGTCGTCCTCGAGTGGAAGTCGCTCGGGATCATCCCGCTCAGCGCTTCGGACCTGGCAGCGACCGCGCCGGCAGTGATCACGGTGCTTGCTCTTTTGACCGTCGCCCGGCGTTTCAGGCAGCCGGCAGCTCTCGGGAAACCCTACGAGAGAGGAGGGTGATGCAACGAGAGGAATCGGCGGAAACTCCATGCAGTCCCGAGATTCGAAACCGAGAAGATCGCAGTCAAATAGCGAGTTAGCAAGGGAGAGAAGCAAATGCATATGAACCTAGCGAGAAGGGGCGCACTGGTGCTTGCTGCGGCCGGCATCGCGCTCGGCACCGCAGCCTTCGCGG
The DNA here is from genome assembly GCA_963804265.1 of uncultured Acidimicrobiaceae bacterium. GTDB lineage: Bacteria > Actinomycetota > Acidimicrobiia > Acidimicrobiales > Bog-793 > Fen-455. The sequence continues at coordinate 73,302 of CAWDPZ010000050.1, read as the reverse complement.
GCGGGGCCTCGGCCACGACGGTGCACTCACACTCGGTCACGCCGCATGTCAGCGCGCTGAAGGTGGCGCTCATCGCTCCAAGCGCGACGAACGACCTCGCCTTCACGCAGTCGATGTACGCGGCCGTCGAGAGCCTGAAGGGCTCCGAGAACCTGCAGATCTCCGTCTCGTCCAACGAGTACGTGGTCAGCCAGGCGGCGAACATCATCCAGGAGTACGCCAGCAAGGGCTACAACCTGATCATCGCCCACGGCAGCCAGTACGGGTCGATCATCGAGTCGCTTGGCGCCCAAGTACCCGCACGTCTCATTTGCCTGGGGCACAGCGGGAGCGACCTTCGGCATGAAGAACGTCTTCGCCTACGAGGCGGCTTCGAACGAGGGTGGCTACGTCCAGGGCTACATGGCGGCTCTGATGAGCAAGTCCAAGGTGCTCGGCATCTGTGGCCCGATCCAGACCGGTGACGCGAAGCTCTACGTCGACGGCTTTGTCGCCGGCGCCAAGGCGGCTGCGGCAAGTGGCAAATTCAAGGTCACCTCGCACGCCGTCTACACCGGCTCTTTCAGTGACAACAGCCTCATGGCCAGCTGCGCGAAGACATTCGTGAGCAACCACGCGGACGTGCTCACGGGCAGCTCGCAATCTGTCGTCGGTGCGATCGGCGTCGCGAAGGCCGACCACAAGGCCTGGTTCGGAACGCAGTGGAACCAGGCTTCCATCGCTCCGGGGAACGTCGTCTCCTCCCAGGTCTACAACTGGGTGCCGATCCTCAAGCAGATGATCACCGCCATTCGCGCCAAGACCTACGGCGGGGCCACCTACGTGATCGGCCTCGGCAACGGCGGCGAGCGGATCTCGTTCAACACGAAGTACAACCTCGCCGCCTCCGTGAAGGCTGCCGGACTGAAGATGATCAGCCAGATCACCCTCGGGAACATCACGGTTCCCCAGTAGCTGACTGGTCGACACACAAGACAGGAAAGATGATCGTGGTGACCACCCCGCCAGCCGGACCAGACCTCGAGGAGATTCCTCTCCTCCAGATGACCGGCATAACCAAGCGCTTCCCCGGGGTGGTCGCCAACGATCACGTGGACTTCGAAGTCCGCAGAGGAGAGATCCACACCCTCTTCGGTGAGAACGGCGCCGGCAAGAGCACCCTCATGCGCGTGCTCTACGGCCTGTACCGGCCCGACGAGGGCGAGATCAGAGATGAACGGCGAGCGGATCACCATCTTGTCGCCCGCCGATGCGATCCGCCAGGGCATTGGGATGATCCATCAGCACTTCATGCTGGTCGACACCTTGACAGTGGCGGAGAACGTCGCGCTCGGGGAGAAGTCGCAGCGTGGTCCCCTGACCGACCTGGGGCGGGTGTCGGCGAGGATCCGCGAGCTTGCCGAGACCTATGGGCTCAACGTCGACCCGCAGGCCATCATCTGGCAGCTGTCGGTCGGCGAGCGGCAAAGAGTCGAGATAATCAAAGCCCTCTATCGCAACGTCTCGCTGCTCGTCCTCGACGAGCCGACGGCGGTGCTGACGCCGCGCGAGGTGGACGAGCTGTTCGTGGTCCTGCGGCAGATGACCGATGGCGGTCGGGGACTCGTGTTCATCTCCCACAAGATCCACGAGGTGCTCGCGATCTCGGCCCGCATGACCGTGCTGCGAGGCGGTCGCAACGTCGGCACGATCCAAGCCGCGGAAGCCACCCGGGAACGTCTCGTCGAGCTGATGGTCGGCCGCACGGTCGCCCTGGAGAGCCAGACCGCCAAGGGTTCGGCGGCCGAGGTGCGACTCTCCGTCAAGACTCTCCGTGTGAAGGGCGACCGCGGGACCGAGGCGGTCCGGGAGCTCTCGCTCGATGTCTGCGGGGGCGAGATCGTCGGGATCGCCGGGGTCTCGGGCAACGGCCAACGCGAGCTCGCCGAGGCCATTGCCGGTATCCGTGCGCCCTTCGGCGGCTCCATCCGGCTGGGGGACGCAGAGCTGGCGGGGGCCAAGCCCGCCGACGCCCGCGCGGCGGGGCTCGCGTACGTGCCCGAGGAGCGCATGCGCGACGGCGTCGTGCCCGAGTTCTCGGTGGCGCAGAACCTGCTCCTCGTGGAGAACACGGGACCAGAGGTACTCACGCCTCGGGTTCCTCCGCAGGGGCGCCATCCGCCGTCACTGCCAGGAGCTGATCACACAGTTCGACGTCAGGACGCCGTCGCTCGAGACGCCCGCGAGGAATCTGTCCGGGGGGAACATCCAAAAGCTGATCATGGCCCGTGAGCTGTCGGGCAGACCGCAGGTATTGCTCGTCGCCCAGCCCACGAGGGGGATCGACGTCGGCGCCGACGCGCTACATCCACGAACGGCTCGTGGCCCAACGTGACGCCGGGACCGCCGTCCTCATCATCTCCGAGGACCTCGACGAGATCATGACGATCTGCGACCGGGTTCTCGTGATGTACGAGGGTCGGATCATCGGGTCGGCTGATCCACGTGTGGACACGCGTGGGGACATCGGGATGATGATGGCGGGCGTGGGGCTCGCCGGGCCTGCTGACGACGGCGGGCCGGTCCCGGCTCACGCCTAGCACCGCCAGGGGCCCGGGCTCAGCCGAGGGACTCCGGTCCGGCTGAGGGCGAGGTCCTACGCGAGCTCAGCAATGTCGGGACCATGTAGGCGAAGGCTGCGAAGGCTGTGCCGATCAGCATCAGCGCCATCCCGAAGAACCTGACGGTCGAGCGGGCTTCGGTGAGAAGACCGCCGGCGCCGGCGACGACGAGGCTGACCAGTCCCAGCCATCCCACGACGTGTGCCGTGTGCGGCGCGCCGCGCAGGCGGACGAGAAGGGCGATCGCCCCGAGGACGGCGACCACGCCCAAGCTGGCGTGGGCGGCGTAGACCGCGGCCCCCTTGGCCGGTACCCAGCCGCCCGGCCGGCTGAAGGGGATGACGACGACGGCCGCGATCCCGAGCACGAACTCCGCCGCCAGAAGGGCGACGAGCGCCCGCGCCAGCCTTACGGTCGAGCCGTCGAGCCCGCCGTCGCCCACGCCCTCGTCCTCGCGACCGGACCCGGCCCGTGACGAGGACTCGACCGTCGTCTCCTCTTGGCCCTCTCCGGGACGAGCCTTTCGTCGGCGGTAGGCATCGGGGTCCTCGTGGAGCAGGTGCCACCAGCCCCAGACGGCAAGCAGGGCGAACACGGGCCACTCGACGGAGTAGAACCAGCTGAGCCCGTTGCCCGACAGGGCTCGGGTCGCCTGCCACCAACCCGCCACGGCGCAGCCGGGGGCGACGACGGCGACCTCGAGGTGCAAGAGCAGGGCCCGACGGGACAGCCAGCGCCTGCGAACAGAGGCCGCCCGGGCGCTCCGGTCCTTCCGGGAGCGGTCAGCCGAGTCGGCCGGTGCTTTGCCCGCAGCGGCCTCGAAGCGTCTCGACATCTTGCGCTCCGCGACGAAGGCCGCGAACGGGACCGTCCCGGCCAGCAGCACCAGGGCCGTCTGCCAGAGCGGGAGGCGCAGCTTGAACGTCAGCCTGAAGGCTGTGAGCAGGTAGACGATGTACAAGAAGCCGTGCATGGTGCCCACCACGTTCACCACCCCGCGCTGGCCGGCCGCGAGCTGGAGAGGTACGCCCACAAAGACGAGGATGATGAGCAGGACGGCCGTCGTGTAGGCCATCACCCGGTACTGGACCAAAAGGGCGCGCCTCACCACGGGTGTCCCCGGCTCATCGTGGTGACCTCGCTCCGGGACCATCCTGGCTCCGCTCTGGTGGTTCGAGCTCCTCAGGAGGTTCTACTCGCAACGGGCCGGTCCCGGTCGGTCACGCCGGGGCGAGGACCTCGTCCACGGGCGCGGCTGGGACCAGGAGATGCTTGCCTTCGGCGCTTCGCTCGGTGGCCTCGTCCAGCATGGCCGCCGTCGCCGTGGCTCCGAATCGTGTGACCCCGATGGCGACGAGCTCGAGCAGCCTGTCCAAGGTGCGGACCCCTCCGGCCGCCTTGATCCGGACCTTCGGGGAGGTCGCCCCGGCCATGAGGAGCAGGTCGTGCACCGTCGCCCCGCCGGGAGCAAAGCCGGTCGAGGTCTTGACGAAATCAGCGCCGGCGCCTTCGACGAGCCTGCTGGCTCCGACTATCTGACGGTCGTCGAGGTAGGCGTTCTCGAGGATCACCTTGACCAAGTCTGCGCGCGGCGTGGGCGACCTCGACGATCCGGCCGACCTCGTCCTCGACGTAGGCGAGGTGTCCGCTGCGGAGGGCTCCGATGTTGATGACCATGTCGATCTCCCGCGCGCCCTCGTCGAGGGCCCGGCGCGTCTCGAACAGCTTCGTCTCGGTCATCGAGTCGCCGTGCGGGAAGCCGACGACGGTCCCGACGACGACCTTCGAGCCCGCGAGGAGCCCTGTCGCCGAGGCGACGTCGGCCGGTCTCACGCAGACCGACCACGTGCCGTACCGGTCGGCGAGCTCGCAGCCCGCGCGGACATCGTCATCGGTGAGCTCTGGGCGAAGAAGCGAGTGGTCGATCATCCCGGCGACGTCGCTCACCGTCAGCTCGGCGGGGATCACCCGGGTGGCTGTGCTCATTTGGGGGGAGCCTCTTCTGGATGGTTGGCGTGCAGCCGGCTGGTCAGGCCAGCCGCTCGAACAAGACGCTACCCCGGGCACGAGCGGGCAGCGAAGTCGTGCCTCGCGGCCCGAATTCGGCCTCGGGACCGAAGCCCTGGACCGCCTCGTCGCGCACGAACCGCTCTATAGGGTGCACGAGTGCGTCTTCGGCGTCCTCGCCCTCGAAAGCGAGCCGGTTGACCCCCGGCTCCAGTTCGATCCCTCGGCCGGTCCGCAGAAGCAGAAGCGCCCTCGGCAGGATTCGAACCTGCGCACCCGGCTTCGGAGGCCGATGCTCTATCCCCTGAGCTACGAGGGCTTGTTGGGGTGCGGGTTGCATGCTAGCGGGACTTCGGCCATCCTCGGACTCCAATGACAACAGGCAGCAGCTCTCGGACGCGATCGTCGCCGCCCTCGGGACCCTCCAGGTCCCGATTGACGCGGCGCTCGTCCAGCTCGTCCGTCCCGCGCGCCCCGAGCACGGCGACTGGTCGACCAACGTCGCCCTCGTCGCGGCCAAGCTCGCCGGGCGGCCGCCCCGCGAGCTCGCCGCCGAGCTTGCCTCCGCGCTCGCGGCGGCGGGGATCGACGACCTGCTCGACGTCGAGGTGGCCGGGCCCGGATTCGTCAACTTCAAACTCGCCTCCTCCTGGTTGCACAAGGCCTTGGTGGAGGTCGTGGAACAGGGCGAGGAGGGCTACGCCACCCCGGCGATCGGAGCCCGGGAACGTGTCCAGATCGAGTTCGTGTCCGCCAACCCGACAGGGCCGTTGCACGTCGGCAACGGCTGGCTCGGCTCTTACGGGGACGCCCTCGGCCGCGTCATGAGCCGCTGCGGCTGGGACGTGAAACGTGAGTACTACATCAACGACACCGGTGGCCAGATCCGGCTGCTCGGCGAAAGCCTGCTCGCCCGCCGCCGCGGCGACGTCGTGCCGGACGAGGGCTACCAGGGCGAGTACGTCACAGAGCTCGCCGGCAACTACGACGGCCCGGACGACGTCGTGCAAGCCGGGCGCTTCGCCAGCGACCGGATCCTCGAGAACATCAAGGCGACTCTCGCCCGCCTCGACATCTGTTTTGACGAGTGGTACTCGCAGGCCTCGATCGAGGAGAGCGCCCAGGTGGCCGAGACCATCGCGCTTTTGCGCCAGCGGGGCCTCGTCTACGAGGAGGACGGGGCGGTCTGGCTGCGGTCCACCGAGGTAGGTGACAGCCGCGACCGCGTGCTCGTCAAGTCGAACGGCGACGCCACCTACATCGCCGGGGATCTCGCCTACCACCGCGACAAGTTCCTCGTCCGCAAGTTCGACCGGGTCATCGACGTGTTCGGAGCCGACCACCACGGCCAGGTGGCCAGCCTCAAGGCCGGCGTGGCGGCCCTCGGCATAGACCCGGAGAGGCTGGAGATCCGGCTGGGCCAGCTCGTGAGCGTGGTCGGCGGTCGCATGTCCAAGCGTGCGGGCAACTACATAAAGCTCGACTCGCTCATCGATGAGCTCGGGCCGGACGCGACCAGGCTGCTCTCGCTGCTCAACTCGGTGGACCAGGCGACGACGGTCGACCTCGAGCTCATGAAGAGCCAGTCGATGGAGAACCCCGTGTTCTACGTGCAGTACGCCCATGCCCGCATCGCCTCGATCGACCGGAGGCGGGTCGAGCGGGGCATCGAGCGCGTCCCGATCGCGGCCGCGGACCTGTCCCTGCTCGTCCACGACAGGGAGCTCGAGCTGATGCGCTGCCTCGTCGACCTTCCCCGCGTCGTCGCCGAGGCCGCCAAGGAAAGGGCGCCTCACAAGGTGACGAACTGGGTCCGCCTGCTCGCGGGCGAGTTCCACGGCTTCTACCACGACTGCCGGATCCTCGCCGAGGAGATCCCGCCCGAGCTCACCCAGGCCCGGCTCTGGCTCGTGGACGGGGTGAGGATCGGGCTGGCCATCGCGCTCGGCCTGCTCGGGGTCCGCGCTCCGGACGAGATGTGACCGCCGACCAGTCGAACTCCGGGGCCCCGTCGAGGTCCGGGACCGAACCGACCGGGCGGGGCCTGCCGTCCGAGGGGCCGATCCAGTGGAGCCTTCTGCCCGACTCGAGCAGCGTCGGCGCCGACGGGCACCTGAGCATCGGCGGGGTCGATCTGGTGGAGCTTGCCGAGGAGGTGGGAACTCCCGTCTTCGTCTACGACGAGGACCAGCTACGGGCGCGCTGCCGCGAGGCGGTGGCCGGATTCGGCCCCGGCGTCGCCTATGCGACGAAGGCCTTCTTGTGCAAGGCGATGGCGGCGCTCGCCCTGGAAGAGCACATGTCCCTCGACGTCTCGACCGCGGGCGAGCTCGCCGTCGCCCTCGCCGGCGGGGCAACCGGTGAGAGCCTCGTCTTCCACGGCAACAACAAGTCGTCCGAAGAGCTTTCCGCCGCCCTCAGCGCCGGGGTCGGGCGCCTGGTCGTCGATTCCTTCGACGAGATAGGTCGTCTCGAGGCCATGAGCGGTCCCGGACGGAGCTCGGCACCGGGCGGCAGCCCCACCCGGCTGCTCGTGCGGGTGACGCCCGGGCATCGAGGCGCACACCCACGAGTACGTGAGGACGGGTCAGGAGGACACGAAGTTCGGTTTCTCGTTGGCTTCAGGGGCGGCGGCCGAGGCGGTCGGCGCCCTCAGGCGTCTGCCGCGGGTTCGACCTCGTGGGCGTGCACGCCCACATCGGCAGCCAGATCTTCGAGGACTCCGCCTTCGAGGCCGAGATCGCCGCCCTCGCCCCGTTCGTGGTCGAGAACGGGCTTTGCGAGTGCTGCATCGGCGGTGGCCTCGGTGTGGCCTATGTCGAGGGCGAGGCGGCGCCGTCCCTCACCGAGTGGGCAAGGGCGGTCCACTCCGCCGCGTCGCTGGCCGGCCTGCCGCCCGAGGTGCGCCTCAGCGCCGAGCCGGGTCGGGCCATCGCCGCCGCCGCCGCCGTGACCTTGTACCGGGTCGGCACGATCAAGCGACTCCCGGGCCTGCGCACCTATGTCGCCGTCGACGGGGGTATGTCGGACAACCCCCGGCCGGTGCTCTACGGCAGCGGGTACGAGGCGTTCTTGCCCCGCGCCCCGCTCGCGTCGAGGCCGCTCGCCGCCCGGCTCGTCGGCAAGCACTGCGAGTCAGGCGACGTGATCGTCGACGACGCCCGCCTGCCGTCGGACCTCGCCGTGGGCGACCTCGTGGCCACTCCGGTCACCGGTGCCTACGGGTACTCGATGGCCTCCAACTACAACCGGGTGCTGCGCCCACCGGTCGTCTTCGTCTCCGGAGGCACCTGGCGCGTCGTCGTCCGGCGTGAGACGGTCGCCGACCTGCTCGCCCTCGAGGCCTGAGCGCGCCCGTCTTGTACCTTTGGGGGCGTGGGCGACTCTGAGTTGAGCAGGCGGGGGGGCACCGACGTCGTGCGCGTCGGGCTCCTGGGCTACGGCAATGTCGGGGCGGCTTTCACGAAGCTGATCGACTCACAAGCTGAGGCGATCGCGCTCCGCACCGGCCTCGAGATCCGCGTGACCTGCATCGCAGTCAGGGACGTGGGCAAGCAGAGGCCGGGCCAGGCCGTCGCCGACTCGGGCGGGCGTCTCTCCGGCGACGCCTCGGCCGTCGTCTGCGACCCCGAGGTCGACGTCGTCGTGGAGCTTGTCGGCGGCATCGAACCGGCCCGCAGCCTGGTGCTGGCGGCGCTCTCGGCCGGCAAGCCCGTCGTCACCGCCAACAAGGAGCTGCTCGCCACCCACGGCGCCGAGCTCCTGACCGCGGCCGAGAAGGTCGGCGTCGACCTGTTCTACGAGGCCTCGGTGGCGGGGGCGATCCCGCTCGTCCGGCTCCTCAACGACTCTCTGGCGGGAGAGCGGATCGTCCGCGTGATGGGGATCGTGAACGGCACCACCAACTACATGCTCACCTCCATGAGCGACGAAGGCTGCGAGTACGCCACAGCGCTCGCGGAGGCACAAGCGCTCGGCTACGCCGAAGCCGATCCCAGCGCCGACGTCGGGGGCTTCGACGCCCGGGCGAAGGCCGCCATCCTGGCCGGGATCGCCTTCGACGCGGATGTGGTCGCCACCGACGTCTACACCGAGGGGATCACGGCGATCGGCGCGTCCGACATCGCCTTTGCCCACAAGCTCGGTTACGCGGTCAAGCTCCTCGCCGTGGCCGAGCGAGTCAGCGACGCTCACAGCTCCGCCGTCGCGGTGCGCGTCCATCCCGCCATGGTCCCCCATGACCATCCCCTCGCCAGCGTGCGCGGGGCTTTCAACGCCGTGTTCATCGAGGGGGACAGCGCGGGCGAGCTCATGGTCTACGGCCGCGGCGCCGGCGGCATGGCGACGGCGAGCGCCGTGCTCGGCGACGTGGTCGCGGCCGCGCACCACCTCAAGGAGGAGATGAGAGGCCGGGCCGTTCGCCGCGAGCGGGTGGAGATCGCCTCCATCTCGACGCTGTCCACGCAGTACTACCTCGCCTTGGACGTGAAGGACCAGCCGGGCGTGCTGGCGTCGGTGGCGCGGGTGTTCGGGGAGCACCACGTCTCGATCCGTTCCATGGAGCAGATCGGCCTCGGCGACGGGGCCCGACTGGTGTTCATCACCCACACCGCCCGCGAGGCCGATGTGCAGGCGACCTTGGCCTCGCTCGCGGAGCTCGACGTCGTCGCTCGGGTCGGAGCCTTGCTCCGGGTCATCGGGCCGGAACGTTGAACGGCCCCGCATGAGAGCCTGGCAAGGGGTGATCGAGGAGTACCGGGAATTCCTCCCGGTCTCGGAAGCGACACCTGTCGTGACGCTCCTCGAGGGCTCGACGCCGCTGCTGGCTGCGCCCAGGCTTTCCAAGCGGCTCGGGGCGGACGTCTTCTTGAAGCTGGAAGGCGCGAACCCGACCGGGTCCTTCAAGGACCGGGGCATGACGATGGCCATCTCGAAGGCCGCCGAAGAAGGCACCAAAGCCGTCGTCTGCGCCTCGACGGGCAACACCTCGGCCTCGGCGGCCGCCTACGCCGCCCGGGCCGGCATGAGCTGCGCAGTGCTGATCCCCGAGGGGCACATCGCCCTCGGAAAGCTGGCCCAGGCTCTCGTCCACGGTGCGCACGTGCTGCAGGTGCGGGGCAACTTCGACGTCGCCCTGGAGATCGTCCGCGAGCTGCCACGGCGCGCACCGGTCGCGGTCGTCAACTCCGTGAACCCGTTCCGCATCGAGGGTCAAAAGACCGGCGCCTTCGAGATCGTGGACCGGCTCGGCGATGCTCCCGAGGTGCACTGCATCCCGGTCGGCAACGCCGGCAACATCACCGCCTATTGGCGCGGCTACTGCGAATACCGCCACGCCGGCCGCTCCACGAGGCTCCCGAGGATGCTCGGCTTTCAGGCCGCCGGTGCGGCCCCGATCGTCGCCGGCCATCCGATCGCCGAGCCCGAGACGATCGCGACGGCGATCCGCATCGGCAACCCTGCCTCGTGGTACGGGGCGACGGCCGCGGCGTCAGAGTCCGGTGGCGGCATACACGCGGTGACAGACGAGGAGATCCTCGAGGCCTATCGCTTTCTCGCCACCGAGGAGTCCGTCTTCTGCGAGGCGGCCTCGGCGGCCTCGGTCGCCGGTTTGCTGAAGATCGGGGTGCCCAAAGGCTCGACGGTCGTGTGCGTGCTGACGGGCCACGGTCTAAAGGACCCGGATCTCGCCATCAGCCAGGCGATCGTGCCCGACGTCGTCGACGCCGACCTCGGCTCGGTGCTTCGCGCGCTCGGGCTCTAGCTGCCTCGTTCCGGCCGTTCGACCACGGGGGGTGGTCGGGCCGGGTGATCCTCCGGGTGAAATGTCACTCATAGTGATCAGTTGATCGCCTTCTGAGCCGATCAGGTTCTTTCGGGATGAACCGAATGGGACACACGCCAACAGGTAGCGACGAACTGCTCCTCATGACGGGGGGAGCCGAGGACTGGCGGGCGACGAGAGCGCCGCAGACACGCTGGGGTCGCCGGTGGGAGGGGCACCCCGCCGTGCTGCGCACGATCGCCGTCCTGGCCCTCACGTGGGGAACGGTCTACCTCGCCTGGCGGCTGATCGAGACGGCCGGGGGGTCAGCCCGGCGGCGTTCTACGCCCTCTGGCTCGTGGAGCTCTACAACTTCGTCTCGCTCGCCTTTCTCGCCTTCTACGGGTGGAGCTGGTCCGAGCCGGCGCGTCCCCCCGCCACGCCCGGGCGCAGCATCGACGTCTTCGTGGCCACTTACAACGAGCCCCTCGACGTGGTCGAGGCGACGCTCGCCGGGTGTGCGGCTCTCCGGTATCCCCATGAGACCTATCTCCTCGACGACGGGAACCGCTGGGAGATGGCGGCTCTCGCCGAGGAGTGGGGTGCCCACTGGCTGACCCGCCCGGACAACTCTCACGCCAAGGCGGGCAACATCAACCACGCCCTCGGCTGCACGAACGGCGAGCTGATCTTCTGTCTCGACGCCGACCACGTCCCTCTCCCCGACGCCCTGGACACGATCGTCGGCTACTTCGACGACGACAAGGTCGCCCTCGTCCAGAGCCCGCATGACTTCTACAACCACGATTCCGCGCAGCACTACGAAGTCGGCCGGCACGAGCAGAGCCTGTTCTTCGAGGTGGTTTGCCCGGCAAGAACAGGCACAACGGGGTCTTCTGGTGCGGCTCGGCGGCCCTCCTGCGCCGCCGAGCCCTCCTCGAGGTGGGAGGAGTGAGCACAGAGACGATCGCCGAGGACTTCCATTCGACGATCAAGATGCACAGGGCGGGATGGAAGACCTGCTACCACGACGAAGTGCTCGTTCAAGGGCTCGCGCCGATCGACATGGACGGCTACCTGCTGCAACGGGACCGCTGGGCCCACGGGAACCTGGCGGTCTTCAGCCTGCCGGAGTCCCCGCTCAGGCGCCGGTCGGGTCCGCGCTGCGCCAGAGGATCTCGTACTTCGGCAGTCTCTTCGCCTACGCGGCGGGAGCGTCACGACTCGCCATGATCACCATCGTCGTCGTCGTCCTCGTCGGGGGCGTGCTGCCGGCGCACATGAGCGTGCTCAGTCTCGGGATCTTCTGGGCGCCCTGGACGCTGCTCGCCGTAGTCTCGGCGAGCGCGCTCTGCCGCGGTCACCTGCGCATGGGCGAATCCTCCCACTACACACTCATAACCGCCGCCATCTTCACCCGGGCGCTGCGGTGCGCGCTCGTGCCCTCCCGGACGAAGTTCAAGGTCACGCCGAAAGAGGGCGTCGACGCCGGGGGACTTCATTCGCTCTGGCGACTCCGGCTCGTGAGCTTCCTCGGCGCGGCGCTCGCCGGTGGCCTCATCTGGCGGGCCCTCGGGCTCCTCGGCGAAGTCCGCGCCCGGCCGCTGCCGGCCTGGGCGGCGACTTTCGCGATGGCGCTCGGAACCTGGGAGCTCTACCGAGTCGTCCGTTCGCTGCGCATGGTGTTCAAGAGGCGCCAGGGGCGGAGCGCAATTCCGCTTCGCGTGCCTCGCGCCGGCGGCCCTCTCCCAGGAGGGCCGCGAGAGCGCCTACGGGCGGGTCGTGGACCTCTCGCTCTCGGGGGTTGCGGTTCTCGTCGCAGACCGGGTCGAGGAGGAGCCGCGCCTCGGCGTGGCCTTCGCTCTGCCCGGTCTCGAGAACAAGGCGCTGCCCGTGCGGCTCACCGCCGTCGTGCGGTCGGCGCGGCCGGACTGGTCGCGGGGCGGAGCAGGGTGGCGGCTCGGGTTGTCGGTCGTGGACATCGACGACCCGTCGCGGGACAACATCATCCGCTACTGCTATGTCGTGCACCCCTGGGAGCGCCTCCGCAGGAGCCGCCTCGAGGGACCCTCCGTCCCCGGCGCATCCGGCAGCGCTCGGCGAGCTCGGCTGTCCCAACTGCGACAGCAGCCGGGCGGGACGACCACGGCGTGGCTCACAGCGAACGCTCAGCCACCGGTTAGCGCACCACCGGTGTTTGCCGGGAGCCCTCGGTCCCGCTAGTATCTGGTTTGCCTTCGTTCGACATTGCGGATGCCAGCTTGCCCCTCGGGGCGGGCGACCCGAATGGGGCGGCGGGAATCACTTAGGCCCATTCCCTGTTATCTCCGACACCGGCACTCCCTCCGCGCAGACGCTTTAGCCGCCGTGGGCACCCACCTGATCGAGCCTTGCGATCCGAGAAGTGTCAAAGGCTTGTTCCGCTCGGGAGACTCCCCAGCGGAGGACCGCAGGCTCGGCCGGGCAGATGATGCGAACGGTCCGGGCAACCGCCGAAGGCGGCGCCCTGGGTGCACGGGGGAGCGCCTGCAAGGCCGAACCCGGGGAGACTCCGGAACCGCCCCGAAGAAACATTTTGAGACAACAAGCACCTTGAACAAACAGGAAGACCCAGAGAGGACCCTGATGAGCGAAGAACAGCTCGAGCGTTCGATTCTCGAGCGCAAAGCGAGCGACGAGCTTCGAGCGATCGCGACAGCCATGTCCCTCGAGCCCGTGGCAGCGCACGCGCAAAGCGGATCTGGTCAACCAGATCCTGCGCGCCGCCGGCGTCGAGATCGAAGACGCCGGAGGCCCCCACGCCGCCTCCTCGGCGCGCACAACCACCGCCAATGGTGCCGCCGACACAGCCGGGTCGGCTTCCGACCCTGCTGCCGCCGACCCCAAGCCGGCCAGAGGCCGCACCTCGCGGGCCCGGTCGACAGCCAAGGCGGACGCGGCGGCGAAGGCCGGTGCCAACGGCACCGTGGGCGACCCGGAGCACAGCGCCTCTGACGGGCATGACGGCGAGAAGCCGACCGCGCCGGCATCAGTCAACGGGAGCAGCTCGCCCGCCTCGAGCGGTCTCGACAACGCCGTCGCCGAGGCCGCGGCAGCAATCCTCGCCAGCTCCGACGCCGAGCGCGCCGGCGGCGAGACGGTCGGGGCGGCAAGCTCGGTCTCCGACGAGCCCGGCCAAGGCTCGGCGGGCACCATCTCCGGCGGGAACGGCGGCCCGGACCGCACTCCGGCGGACGTGTCCGCAAACTCTCGACCTCAACGTCAGCCTCAGCACGCCCAGCCGGGGCGCGGCGGCCAGGCCGGCCAGGGCAACCAGGCCGGCCAGGGCAGCCAGGGTGGCCAGCTCGGCCAGATAGAGCCCGGGAACCGGCGCGGGCGTCGCCGTCGCGGCCGCGACCGGGAGCGCGGCGCCCAGGAGCCGCAGGGTGGCGGGCAGGAAGTGGCGTGGCAGGGGGAGCTGGTGCCCGTCCGCGGGCTGCTCGACCTGCGCGAGGAGGGATACGGCTTCCTCCGGACGAGCGGCTACCTGCCCAGCGCCAAGGATGTCTACATCTCGGTCTCCCAGGCCCGCAGGTTCTCGCTCCGACGCGGTGACGCCATCGAAGGCGCCTGCCGCCCGGCAGGCCCGAGCGAGAAGTACCCGGCCCTGCTGCGGATCGACTCGGTCTGCGGGATGACGCCGGACGAGGCCAGGGAGAGGCCCCGCTTCGAGGACCTGACGCCCCTGTTCCCCGACCAGCGGCTCCGCCTCGAGCTGAAAGAGGACCCGCTCAACACGACCGCCAGGATCGTCGACCTGATCTCGCCCATAGGCAAGGGGCAGCGGAGCATGATCGTGTCGCCGCCGAAGGCCGGCAAGACGACGATCCTCAAGCAGATAGCCCACTCCATAGAGGCGAACGACCAGAGCGTGCACCTCATGGTCCTGCTCGTGGACGAGCGCCCCGAAGAGGCCACCGACTGGCGCCGCTCGGTCAAGGGCGAGGTCATCGCCTCGACCTTCGACCGGCCGGCGGACGAGCACACCACCGTCGCAGAGCTCGCCATCGAGCGCGCCAAGCGGCTCGTCGAGCTCGGCCGCGACGTCGTGATCATCCTCGACGGCATCACGCGCCTCGCCAGGGCCTACAACCTGGCCCAGCCCGCGACCGGACGCATCATGTCCGGTGGCGTCGACTCGGGAGCCTTGTACCCGCCGAAGAAGTTCTTCGGCGCAGCCCGCAACATCGAAGAGGGCGGCTCCCTCACGATCCTCGCCACGGCCCTCGTCGAGACCGGCTCGAAGATGGACGAGGTGATCTTCGAGGAGTTCAAGGGCACGGGCAACATGGAGCTCCGCCTCGACCGCAAGCTGGCCGAGCGCCGGATCTACCCTGCGATCGACGTCAACGCCAGCTCGACTCGACACGAGGAGCTGCTCTTCGACCGTTCCCAGCTCCAGCAGGTCTGGAAGCTGCGCCGTGTGCTGAACGCCCTCGGCGGCGACGGCGGCCCCGGAGCCGGGCTCGAGCTGCTGATGGACAAGATCCGCACGACCCGCTCGAACGACGAGTTCCTCGCCGAGATCGCGAAGGCGCCGGTCCCGGGAGGCTGATCGACATTCGGGGCGGCCGGACGACCCCGGCCCGCCCCGGCCTAGAATGGGGAGACCATGAAGACTGACATTCATCCCTCGTACGTGATCGCGTCGGTGCGCTGCTCGTGCGGGAACACCTTCACCACGAGATCGACCAAGCCCGACCTTCACGTCGAGCTTTGCAACGAGTGCCACCCGTTCTACACCGGCAAGCAGAAGCTGGTGGACACCGGTGGGCGCGTGGAGCGCTTCGAGCGCCGTTACGGCCAGCGCAAGACCAAGCGCTGACCGGCCCTCGACACAGCCTCTCATCTGGCCCCGTCCTCCGGACGGGGCCAGGTCGCGTGCTCAGGTGGCGGTCGGTTCCGAAAGCCCCGACCCGGCCCGTCGCCGGAAGGCGAGCCCCGTGAGCACGAAGAACGACGCCAGCGCGACCCCGACTGCGATCTCAGCGGGCCAGACGACCGACTCGCCCGGATAGCTCCTGCCTGCCAGGGATTGCGCGAGCGGCTCCAGGCACAGCGCCCCGGCCACGAGCGCCGCGCTCAACCAGGCCCGCCGGGTGCGCCAGCGCTGGCCGAGGAAGCCGTAGAGGGGCCCGGTCACGAGGCCGCCGACGATGTTCTGCAGGTTGGAGGCCAACAGCCCGTGGATCTCGCGGGCGTTGAACGACCACTGCCCGCCCTCCAAAGGCCCCATGATCATGAGGAAGTAGCCCGACAGCGCCGCCAAGGTGGCGATGAGCCCGAGCTCGGCGGCGCGGGCCGCGCGGAGCTGGCTGCAGCCGAACAGGAAGGGGAACACGAGCCAGGGTGCCGAGAGCAGGCTCACCGAGACGGTCCAGAGCCCCGAAGTGCTCAAGCTGCCCAGGTACTGGTCGCCCGCCCCGAAGACGAGCCCGATCACGATGGCAATCGGGAAGGCCATAGGCGAGATATAGCACGGAGCGGGCGGTCCCGGGCCTGCACTCTCCCGGGCCGCAGTAGCCTTGGTGCGTGCTCGAACGCCTTGAGGCGCTTGAGGCCGAGCTCTCACAGGTCCTCACCCGCCTCTCCGACCCAACTCTCTCGCAGGATCGAAATGAGCTGCGGATCCTGTCGCGCCGCCACAAAGAGCTCGAGACCGTCGTGCGGAAGATGCACGAGCTGCGCTCGGCCCAGGAGGACCTGACCGTGGCCCGCGAGCTCGCGGCCGACGCCGTCGGCGCCGAGCGCGAGCTGGGCCGTGACGAGCAGGCCGTCGTGGAGGCGCGGGTGGTGGCGCTCGAGAACGAGCTGCGCGACCTGCTGATGCCGAAAGACCCCAACGACGGGCGCAACGTCATCGTCGAGATCCGGGGCGCCGAGGGCGGCGAGGAGGCGAACCTGTTCGCCAAGGACCTGCTCGACATGTACCAGCGCTACGCAGATCACCGGGGCTGGCGTGTGGACGTGCTGGACCTGCACGAGTCGGAGCTCGGCGGTGTGAGCGGGGTGACATTTCTCGTCAAGGGCGGCGACGCCTGGCAGCACATGCATCAAGAGGCCGGGACCCACCGGGTGCAGAGGATCCCGGTGACCGAGTCCCAGGGCCGCGTCCACACCTCTTCTGCGACCGTCAACGTGCTGCCCGAGGCCGACGAGGTGGAGGTGGAGATCGAGCCGAACGACATCCGTGTCGACGTCTACCGCTCGACCGGGCCGGGCGGGCAGTCGGTCAACACCACGGACTCGGCCGTGCGCATCACGCACCTTCCCACCGGCCTCGTCGTGGCGATGCAGGACGAGAAGAGCCAGATCCAAAACCGCGCGGCCGCCATGAAGGTGCTCCGCGCCCGCCTCTTCGACCTCGAACAGCAGAGAAACGCAGCTGCTCTCGCCAAAGAGCGCCGCGCCCAGGTCGGCACCGGCGGCCGCTCGGAGAAGATCCGCACCTACAACTTCAAGGACAACCGTGTCACGGACCACAGGATCGGGCTCACCTTGAAGAAGCTCGACCGCATACTGATGGGCGACCTCGACGAGCTCGTCGACGCCCTGCTCGCGGACGAGCGCAGTCGCCAGCTCATGGAAGGATGACGGTCAGGCTGCACCCGACCGGGCTGACGTGGCGCCAATTGTGGCACCAGAGCGAAGCGGCGCTCGCCGACCCGGTCCAGACGCGCTGGCTGCTCGAGGAGGCGAGCGGCTTGGACGCAGCCACCCTGTTGCGGGAGATCGACCAGGTCGCGCCCCGCTCGGCCGCAGAACGGCTCGAAGCCATGGTGAAGCGCCGTGGGGCGGGCGAGCCGCTCCAGCACGTGCTCGGGCACTGGGGATTCCGCAATCTCGACGTGGCAGTCGACTCGCGCGTCCTCGTCCCGCGCCCGGAGACCGAGCACGTGGTCACCGTTGCGCTCACCGAGCTGGACCGGCTCGCCGCGTTGCAGCGCGAAGCGGAGCCCACCAGAGCCGATCCGCTTGCCGCGGCGATGCTCGCCGTCGATCTCGGCACCGGGTCGGGCGTGATCGCCCTCTCTCTCGCCGCCGAGAGGCACGGCGTTCGTGTCATTGCCACTGACCGCGATCCGGACGCCCTCGCGGTCGCCTCGGGCAATTTGGCGGCCCTCCCGGCCGGCGCCGCGGCCCGCGTCGAGCTTCGGCTCGGCGACTGGTTCGAGGCCTTGCCGGCCGACCGCGCCGGGCGGATCGACCTGATCGTGTCCAACCCGCCCTATCTGGCCGAGAACGAGTGGTCGCGACTCGATCCCACGGTGCGCGACTTCGATCCGGTCGGGGCCCTCGTGGCCGGCCCTACCGGCCTCGAGGACATCGCCGCGATCTTGTCCCGTGCGCCGGGTTGGCTCGGTTGGCACGGGTCGGTCGTGCTCGAGATCGCGCCGCAGCAGGCGGAGGCGGCTGTCGACCTGGCGAAGGGGGCCGGGCTCGGGACCGCACGGGTGGAACAGGACCTTGCCGGGCGGCCACGCGTGCTGGTGGCCGGCCGGTGAGCTCATCGGGGCTCGACGCCGCCGTCGAGGCTCTGGCGGCCGGACTGGTCGTGGCCGTCCCCACCGACACCGTCTACGGACTTGCCGTCGACCCCCGCCGGGTGGGCGCCGTGGGGCTGGTGTTCGCCGTGAAGCAACGCCCCGAGCAGTTCCCCCTCCCGGTGCTGATCGCGGACCCGGCCGAGCTCGCCGATCTCGCGGTTGTGACCCCGGCCGCCGAGCGGCTTGCGGGCCGTTACTGGCCGGGGCCCCTGACCCTGGTGCTGGCGCGGCGCCCAGGCCTCGGCTTCGAGCTCGGCGGTGACGGCAGGACGATCGGCATCCGCTGTCCCGACGACACGTTCGTCCGAGAGCTTCTGAGAAGGACGGGGCCGCTCGCCGTCACGAGCGCGAACCGTCACGGGGAGCCCCCTTTGCACACCGCCGATGCGGTACGCGAGCTCTTCGGCGCCCGCGTCAGCGTCGTGCTCGACGGCGGGGTTTGCGACGGCCGGCCTTCGACTGTCGTCTCTCTCAGCGATGAGGGCCCGCGGTCCCTGCGCGAAGGCGTGCTCGACTTCGCCGAGATCGAGGCACTCGCCGCCGGCGGCCCGTGACGGCGCTACCGTCCTCGGTGTGAAGGCCTTCGGGTGGCTCACCGCGGTCGTGCTCGCCGTCATAGCGGTCGGAGCCCCGCTCGTCGGCGGGCTCCCCGGCGCCGCATCGGCTCAGAGGATCGAGCGGTCCGTCGAGAAGGCCGAAGGCGGCTATTTCGTCACCGCCGGCTCGCCTTCGCCGACGGTGAGCTACGTCGTGACCACTCCTCGGAAGGCCTTCGACTACCTGAGCTCGGTCAGATGGTCCAACGGCTTCTACTCGTGGCGCGACTGCCACTGTGCGCTGAGTGCCAGCATGGCGATCGGCGAGTTCGGGACGGTCTCGGCAGAGCTCGGGCTGATACCGGCGGAACATGGACCGGTTGCCCTCGTCGAGTTGTCGGGCGACCGTTTCTATTGGGACTCCAGGAGCTTCATGGCAAGTGGCGGCCCGGTGTGTGTCACGAAGCACTGCCACCGGGCCGCCCCACCGGTCTACGAGGCTTCCGTCGCCTTCCTCGTCGTGAACCTGACAGATGGCAGGACGACCGGCGGAATGATCGCCACGCCGGACGGCGGCGGCCCGATGTTCGACCTGCGCCCCCTCGGTCCGGTCACGAGCTGGACAGGCCCATCCGACTTCGCGGCGCGTGTCACGGGGCCGGCCAGTGTGCTGCTCGTGTTCGGCAGGCCGCACGCGACCCGGCAATAGACCGTATGCCGGCCGGTGCAGGCCTCGGCCCTTCGGTCGGCCCTATGACCGCCGTCGCGGCAGCCAGGTGAAGCGCCTGATCGAGAACACGAGGGCGACCACCAGCCAGATGGCGAGGTTGTAGAGCCAGGCGGCGTTGATCGAGCTCGTGGCGAGCCGCGGGTCGAGCGTGTTGAAGCTGGAGAGGATGAAGGGCCGTATCGGGAAGTAGAGGGCGATCTTCGCCAGCACCGAGCTCGACGAGAGCGGGAAGAACGTGCCCGAGATGAACATCAGGGGCAGATAGACGCCGTTCACGACCGCCGGTGCGGCGTCGGCGTTCGGGATGAGAACCGTGACCGCCACCCCGAGAGCGCAGAAAGTCGCCGAGCCGAGCACGACGACCATCACGAGAGGGGCAAAGCGCGGCCCGGGAAGTCGAAGTGGTAGAACGCGACGCCGACGCCGAGGGTGATCGCCACCAGCAGCAGCGCCCGCAGGACCGAGTTCAGCACCGTCACGACCATGTAGGCCCACGGCGGGAGGGGAGTGCCGCGGAAGCGCTTCAAGATGCCCTGTTCCCGCTGGGTGCTGAGAGTGATCGCCAGGTTGGTGTAGCAGGCCGATATCACCCCGAAAGTCATGATTCCCGGGATGAAGTACTGGTCGAGCCTCAAGGAGCTGTTGTCGTAGTGGGCATTGCCGTAGAGCGAGGCGAAGATGACGAGGAACATCACCGGCATGAAGAAGGTGAAAAAGGCGCTGACCGGGTTGCGCCAGTAGGCGAGCTGCTGGTACCAGAGCTCGCTTAGGACGATGCGGAGCGACTTCACCCGGCGTCCTCGGCGGTGAGCGAGAGGTAGACGTCCTCCAGGCTCGGCCGGGCGACCTCGAGGCCCTCGAGCTCCATCCCGTGTGCCATCGCCCAGGAGGTGAGGCCGTGCAGGAGCGATGTCGGCGAGCCCGTCTCGACCTCGACCATGCGCCGGCCGTCGACCGGGCTGACGGTGAGGTGGGAGGAGGCCAGGCCAAGCTCGGAGACGTCGCTCACCTGCTCGGGCAGCACAAAACGGATCGTCGCCGTCCCCGTGTCCCGCCCCCCGATCGAGTCGGGCGTCCCGGTGGCGACGATCACCCCCTTGGCGATGACCGCCACCCGGTCGGCGAGCACCTGCGCCTCGTCCATGTAGTGCGTCGTGAGCAGCACGGTGCGGCCTTCGCCGATGAGGTTGCGGACTATCTCCCAGGCCTCGCGGCGTGCGTTCGGGTCGAAGCCGGTCGTCGGCTCGTCCAGGAACAAGAGCTCCGGGTCGCCGATGAGGGCGAGGCCGAGGTCGAGGCGGCGCTGCAGGCCGCCCGACAGGGTGCGGACCCTGGCGCCCGCCTTGTCGCTCAGCCCGACGAGATCGATGACCGTGTCGGGGTCGCGCGGATGGGGGTAATAGGCCGCCCGCCGTCTCAGCACCTCGCGCACGGTGAGGAACTGCTCCACGGCCGTCTCCTGCAAGACGATCCCGACCCGTTCGAGCATGCGCCGCCGGTCGTGGCGCGGATCGAGGCCGAGCACCGAGACATCGCCCCCGCTCGCGCTCTGGTAGCCCTCGAGGATCTCGACGATCGTGGTCTTGCCGGCTCCGTTCGGACCCAGCAGGGCCAGGACCTCACCGCTGTTGACGTCGAGGTCGACACCCTTGACCGCTTGCACGGTGCCGAAGTCCTTGCGAAGCCCGCGCACCGACACGGCCAGGTCCATGCGCCTCAAACTACCGTCCGCACGGGACTCCGGACAGGCCCTGCACGGGACCCGGGGCTTTGTCGAGCAGGCCGGTAGACTCCCTTCGTGCGCATCTCGGTCGGATCGGACCATGCGGGATACGAGTTGAAGGTCCTTTTGATCGAGCACCTGAGAGCCTCAGGTCACGTCGTAGCCGATCTCGGGACGCACTCGACCGAGCCGGTCGACTACCCCGCCTTCGGCGCCGCCGTCGGTCGAAGTGTCGTGTCGGGCGAGGCCGATCTCGGCCTCTGTGTCTGCGGCACCGGGATCGGCATCTCCGTCGCGGCGAACAAGGTTCGCGGCGTGCGCGCGGCTGTGGTGCACGACGTGAGCTCCGCGCGCCTCGCCCGCGAGCACAACGACGCCAACGTCATCTGTTTCGGGGCCCGACTGGTGGGCCCCGAGGTCGCGGCCGACTCGCTCGACGCGTTCGTCATGAGCGAGTTCCAAGGTGGTCGCCACCTGCGAAGGATCGGGGAGATCGCAGCCCTCGAGGCAGAGTCGTACGACGACTCGGCCCGGGCCGCTGTGACGAGTCTTGGAAGGAGCCGGTAATGACAACGTCCACCGACGGGCCCACGGGGCCGAGGGCGTTCCTGCCCGGAGCACTGGCCGGGGACCCCGAGCTGCACGGGCTGCTCGAGCGCGAGCTCGAGCGCCAGCGGACCAACCTGCAGCTGATCGCCTCGGAGAACTTCACCTCCCCGGCCGTGCTCGCGGCGTCGGCCTCCGTGCTGACGAACAAGTACTCCGAGGGCTATCCCGGGCGGCGCTACTACGGCGGGAACGCCGTCGCCGACCAGGTCGAGGATCTTGCCCGCGTCACGGGCAACCGAGCTGTTCGGTGCCGAGCACGCCAACGTCCAGCCGCACGCGGGCGCCAACGCGAACCTTGCCGCCTACCTCGCTCTCGTCGACCCCGGCGACACGATTCTCGCCATGCGCCTCGACCAGGGCGGCCACCTCACCCACGGCTCGCCCGTCAGCATCACCGGCAAGCTGTACCGCTTCGTCGCCTACGGGGTGACGCCGGCGGCCGCGGACGGCTCAGGAGAGCGGATCGACCTGGACATGGTTCGCGACCTGGCCAAACGTGAACGGCCTCGGCTGATCGTGGCGGGCGCCACCGCCTATTCGCGGACGATCGACCCGATGCCGTTCCGGGAGATCGCCGACGAGGTGGGCGCCCGCTTCATGTTCGACGCGGCCCATCCGGCCGGGCTCATCGCCGGCAAGGTGCACCCCAACCCCGTCGGAGTTGCGGACGTCGTGACCCTGACCACCCACAAGACCCTCCGCGGCCCGAGGGGCGGCGCCATTCTCTGCGGTGCCGACCTGGCCAAAGCGGTCGACTCGGCTGTCTTCCCCGGGCTGCAGGGCGGACCGCTCGAGCACGTGATCGCGGCCAAGGCGGTCGCCTTCG
Organism: uncultured Acidimicrobiaceae bacterium; assembly: GCA_963804265.1. GTDB lineage: Bacteria > Actinomycetota > Acidimicrobiia > Acidimicrobiales > Bog-793 > Fen-455. The sequence goes on along the minus strand of CAWDPZ010000050.1, from coordinate 50,921 downwards.
GCGAGGCGCTCAAGCCGGAGTTCCGCGAGTACGCCGCCAAGGTCGTGCGCAACGCCGCGGCTCTGGCCGAGGCGTTGACGACCCAGGGCTTTCGCCTCGTCGCGGGCGGGACCGACAACCACCTCGTGCTCGTCGACCTGCGGTCGTTCGAGGAGGAGCTCACCGGCAAGGTGGCCCAGGACGTGCTGGACCGGACCGGGATCACCTGCAACCGCAACGCCATCCCGAACGACCCGCGGCCCCCTTTCGTGGCGAGCGGCCTCAGGTTCGGATCGGCGGCGGAGACGACCGCGGGGCTCGGCGAGGCCGAGATGGCAGAGGTGGCCTCGCTCATCGCCAGGGCTCTCCGCGGCCGGGAGGACGAGGGCGAGCTCGCCATCGGTCCGGGGCGCGGTGCGCGAGCTGTGCGGCCGGTTCGACCCCTACGCGGGAGGCGTGGCGTCGGCCGGGTGAGGCGCACCGCCCCGAATTCCGGCTGTAGCGGCGGCCCAGGAACCGGTAACCGGGCCGGACCAGGATATTGTCTTGCCGGATCGGTGGTGGCAATGCCAGGATTGTCGACCGGAGTGAGCGAGAAGCCGTCACCGAGCTTCAGCACGTTGATCGGTATGGGGGTCGCAACAGCCCTGTGCATCGCCGTCGGAGTAGGCGGCGGGTACTGGCTGGACAGGACTTTCCACACCGGTGTGCTGCTCACGTTCGTTGGTTTGGCAGTTGGGGTGGTCGGCGCGGTAGCGGTGATCTACTCCGATGTGAAGACGTTTCTCTGAAGGCCAGCAGTGCGGCCGGCCCGGATGGTCGCACGTTGCTGTCCCAGGGATTGAAGAAGAAGGTATGGAGCGACTCGCTGAAGTACTGGGACAGCTTGACCTGCCGGAGATCTCGAGGATGCTCCGGCGCACGGTCTTCGCCGCGCTCGGCGTCGGCATCGCCGCGCTCGTGATCCTGTCGGTCGTCGGCTACGCCCTCGCCGGGCTCGGTGCCTGCATCGGGCTGGCCCTCGGAATCGTGAACATCCGTCTCGTCATGAACACGGCCTCGCGGCTGAACGCGTCGGGCGCGACCAAGATCCGCCGACCGATGGCGATGAACACCCTCAGCCGCCTCGGCATCACGACGGTGATCGCCATCGGCCTCGTCGTGGTGAACCTCCGGCTCGGCATGGGCGTGCTCGGCGGCGTAGCGGTCTTCTACCTCCTGTTCGTGGTGAACCTCGTCGTCACCTTGCTCCGCCAGGGGGCCGTCACGTGACCGGCGCAGGCCTGCTGGCGGGCGCAGGCGCAGGCGCCATCTCGGTCGGCAACTCGCCCACCGTCAAGCTGCTCGGCCTTACCGTCAACAAGTACGACGTGATCTCCTCTCTTGTCGCCGGAGTGCTCGTGATCGGGATCGGCCTCGCCGTGAGGATGCGCCTCACCGCCGAGGTGCCGGGAAGGTTCCAGCTCGCCTTCGAGGCCATCACGGGCGCCGTCTCCAACCAGGTCGAGTCATCGATCGGCTCCAAGGGGCGGCGGATCGTGCCCCTCGCGATGACTCTGTTCCTCTACATCTTGTTCTGCAACTGGCTCGAGATGATCCCGACGGGCCACTCCCCGCAGCTGCTGCCGGCTCCGACGGGCGACGTGAACATGACCTATGCCATGGCGCTCACCGTCATCGTCCTCGTGCACGCGACCTGGATCCGTTCGCAAGGCTTCGGCCACTACGTCGGCCACTACTTCCGGCCCTACAAGGTGCTCTTCCCGATCAACCTCATCGAGGAGATCGCCAAGCCCCTCACTCTCGCCCTCCGTCTCTTCGGCAACATCTTCTCGGGCGGGATCATGCTGCTTTTGATCTGGGCGCTGCTTCCCACCTTCGTCGTCCCGGTCGGTGACCTTGTCTGGAAGATCTTCGACGGGCTGTTCGTGGCGCCCGTGCAGGCGTTCATCTTCTCCCTCCTCACGATCCTCTATTTCCAGACCGCGATGTCAGGAGAGCATTGAGCCTCCTGACAACGCCACCGCAAACGGGGCGAAGCTTGCAAATCAGCCTCGAGACATCTTCAACCGTTCAGAAAGGGAGCAGGTAAACCCAATGGCAAATGACCTCAACCAGGCGATCGAGCTGGCCGGCGCCATGGTCGGCGGCGGGCTTGCCCTCGGCGGCGGCGCGGTCGGCGCGGCCATCGGCGACGGCCTCGCCGGCAGCCAGACGATCGCGGGGGTGGCCCGCCAACCCGAGGCGCAAGGACGCCTGTTCACGATCATGTTCATCATCGTGGGCCTCGTCGAGGCGATGTACTTCATCAACCTCGTCTTCATGGTCCTGTTCGTCTTCGTCCTCGCCAAGAAGTAGCGACGGAGGGCTTGCTGGATGCTGTTCGCGAGCGCCGGAGCCTCTAGCTCCGGGGGTGGGAACTTCCTCATCCCCAACGGCACGTTCATAGTCGAGCTCGTCATCTTCCTCGTCGTGCTCGGGATCATCGCCAAATGGATCCTGCCGCCGCTGCAGGAGGTGGCCGAGACGCGTCGCGTCCGCATCCTCACCGCGCTGCAGCAAGCCGAACAGGCGCGTGCGGAGGCCCAAGCCCTGACGACAGAGAGCGACAGGCTGCTCGCCGAGGCGCGGGTCCAAGCCCGCGGAATCCTGGACCACGCCAACCAGGGCGCCGACGCCGCCCTCGAGCAGGGGCGGGCGCGTGGCCAGGAGGAGTACGAGCGACTGGTCGGGGTCTCCCGCCGGGAGATCGCCGCCGAAGGCCGGCGGGCGCGCGAGGAGCTCGTCGGACAGCTCGACACCCTCGTCGTGGCCGCGGCCGAGCGTGTGCTGGGCAGCCGTGTCGATCCCGCCAGCCACCGGGCCCTGATCGACGAGGCCGTCGCAGCCGCAACCGGTGCGGCTTCGGCCACGGGAACGGTCTGACCATGGCGGCTTACCTGGCCGAGGTCATCGGCTTCCTGCTGCTGCTCGCTTTCATCTACCACTACGTGCGGCCACCTCTGAAGAAGCTGATGAACGCTCAGGCCGAGTCGATCCGGTCGTCGCTTGTCCAATGCCGATGCGGCCGCGGACACGCGGACAGCGCATGCTCGCCGAGGCGCGTGCCGCCCTCGAGGCGGCGCGTGCGGAGGTGATCTCGATCATCGACCGGGCGCACGAGACCTCGGCCCAGCTCCGCCTCGAAGGCGAGCGACGGGGGCGGGAGGAGTACGACCGGCTGGTGGCAAGTGCTGCAGCCGAGGAGGATTTCGAGCGTCAGCGAGCCAGGGAGGACGTCACCCGCGAGATCGGCGCCATCGTGATGGCCGCGACCGAGCGCGTCGTTGCCGCCGAGGTCGATGCGTCCCTGCAGCGGGCCTTCATCTCCGAGACCATCGATGCCGCCGAGGCGATGGCATGAGGGACCTCCTGCGGGGCTACGCGGCCGCGGCGTTGGAGTCAGCCGCCGGGGAAGGGCGCGCCCGCAGGGTCGCGGACGACCTGGAGGTGTTCTCGGCCGCGCTCGTCGAGTCCGAGCCCCTTCGCAACGTGCTCACCGACGTGGCGATCCCCCCAGGTCCGTGGCGCGGTGTGGTGCAGGACATCCTGCGCACAGCTGCCCCCGAGACACAGGCGCTCGTGTCCTGGGCGGTCCTCGTCGAGCCTGCGGCCGATCTCCCCTCTGCGGTGTTCGCCCTCGTCGAGCTCGCCCGTGAGACCGCCGAGGCCGCCCGGGGCAACCAGGTCCGGACGATGGGTGCGGACGAGCTGCTCGGAGGGCGCACGGCGGTGCGCGAGCGGATTCGCGGATACGCCGACCGGCTGTTCCAAGAGGTCGACCGGCTCGAGCGCATCGACGAGATCGAGAACGAGGTGGTCGGCGTCGCCGGCGTGGTCGAGTCGAGCCGCGAGCTGCGCCAGGCGCTCGGTGACCGGTCCAGTCCAGTTGACCAGCGAGTCGCCCTCGTGGACGGGCTGCTCCGCGACAAGGTGCAGACCGTGACAGCTCGCCTGGTCTCCTATGTGCTTCGGGCAGGCCATGTCCGGGACCTCGTCGGCGCGCTCGAGTGGGTCGCCGGCCTGGCCGCGGAGGAGCGCGGCAGGCGGATCGCAGAGGTCCGCTCCGCAGTCGAGCTGGACGACGCCGAGTACCGGCGGCTGGCCGACGCGCTCAGCCGGTCCGTGGGACGTCCCGTCGAGCTGCGCGTGCGCATCGACCCGTCCTTGATGGGCGGGATGTCCGTGTCGATCGGGGACACGGTGATCGACGGCTCTGTCCGCCATCGTCTCGACAAGCTCCGCGAGGCCCTCGCCCCTTCGGGCGCCTCGCTCTACCTCGAATCTCGGCCATGACCATCCTGGAAACCGCACGAGGCCCGGAAGCCACACGAGCCCCGGAAGCCACACGAGAAGAACAGAGGACCCCCACCGATGCCTGAGCTAACGATCAACGCCGACGACATCGCGGCGGCGCTCGCGCGAAACGTCAGCGACTTCACCGCCGGCACCGAGGTCGAGCAGGTCGGCCACATCGCCGAGGTCGGCGACGGCATCGCCCGGGTCACCGGCCTGCCCGGAGCCACGGTCAACGAGCTGCTCGAGTTCGAGAACGGCGTGGTGGGACTCGCCCTCAACCTGGACGAGGAGTCCATCGGTGCCGTCGTCCTCGGCAACATGGACGGTCTCGACGAGGGCCAGGTCGTGCGTTCGACGGGCCGGATCCTGTCCGTGCCGGTGGGCGACGCGCTCTTGGGCCGCGTCGTGAACCCGCTCGGCGAGCCGATCGACGGCAAGGGCCCGCTCGGCGACACGGTCGACAGGCGGCTCGAGATCCAGGCCCCGGGCATCGTCTCGCGCCAGCCCGTCTCCCAGCCGCTGCAGACGGGCATCAAGGTCATCGACGCCATGACGCCGATCGGCCGCGGCCAGCGGGAGCTCATCATCGGTGACCGCAAGACCGGCAAGACGACGATCGCCACCGACACGATCATCAACCAGCGCGGCGCGGGCGTGAAGTGCATCTATGTCGCCATCGGACAAAAGGGCTCCACCATCTCCCAGACGGTCGCGACCCTGGCCGAGCACGGCGCCATGGAGTACACGGTCGTCGTCGCCGCCCCGGCGTCGGAGCCGGCGCCGTTCAAGTACCTCGCCCCCTACGCCGGCTGCGCCATGGGCCAGCACTGGATGGAGAACGGCGAGCACGCCCTCGTCGTCTACGACGACCTCTCCAAGCAGGCCGAGGCCTATCGCCAGATCTCGCTGCTCCTGCGTCGTCCCCCGGGCCGTGAGGCGTACCCGGGCGACGTGTTCTACCTCCACAGCCGTCTGCTCGAACGGGCCGCGAAGCTTTCGGACGACATGGGCGGCGGGTCGCTCACGGCCCTTCCGATAATCGAGACCAAGGCGGGTGACATCTCCGCCTACATCCCGACCAACGTCATCTCGATCACCGACGGTCAGATCTTTCTCGAGAGCGAGCTCTTCTACTCCGGCGTGCGGCCGGCGTTCAACGTCGGGAACTCGGTCTCCCGCGTCGGCGGCGCGGCGCAGATCAAGGCGATGAAGTCCGTCGTCGGCACGCTCAAGATCGACCTGGCGCAGTTCCGCGAGCTCGAAGCTTTCGCCACCTTCGGCTCGGAGCTCGACAAGGCCTCCCAGTCCCAGCTCGACCGCGGCTATCGCCTCACCGAGCTGCTCAAGCAGGGTCTGAACGTTCCCATGCCCGTGCAGGAGCAGGTGATCGTGATCTACGCCGGTGTGCGCGGCCACATCGACGACGTGCCCGTCGAGGACGTGCAGCGTTTCGAGTCCGAGCTCCGGGCCTTCATGCGTGCCGGCCATGCCGACATGCTCGAACAGATCGCCACGACGGGCGCCTTGCCGAAAGAGGCCGACCTCGAGGCCGCGATCGCAGAGTTCAAGCGAGGCTTCGGCTCCTCCGGACCGGCCTCGCCCGCTGCGCCGGGCAACCCGCCTGCCGCGGCGAGGTCGCCGCCGAAGCAGACGTGAGCGCGCAGAGCGCGGACGAGACCGGGGCCGAGTAGGCAGATGGCAGGCGGTCAGGAGCGGGTCCTTCGCCGGCGTATCCGCACCATCGAGGCGACGAAGAAGATCACCCGGTCTTTCGAGCTCGATAGCGGCGTCCCAGATCGCCCGCGCCCAAGGGCGTATCGCGGGCTCGCGCCCGTACGTGAGGGCAATCTCGCGAGATACTGCTCGAGACCGCCTCGGAGAGCTCGGGAGCGACGCGCCTCGTCGGGGTGCCGGAGTCGCCCGAGAACGCGCTCGTGCTCGTGGTGGTAGCCGACCGCGGCCTGGCGGGTGCGTACAGCTCGAGCGTGCTGCGCGCCTCCGAGCGGCTGATGCGCGTCGGCCTCCGGGGACGCCCGGAGCTACAAGGTGATGGCGGTCGGCAAGAAGGCCCAGGCCTACTTCCGCTTTCGCCACCAGCCCGTCGAGCAGCAGTTCGTCGGCATGTCCGACCGCCCGAGCTTCGAGGACGCCCGCCGGGTCGCCGCCGCCGTGCTCCCGCCGTTCCTCAGGGGCGAGGTCGACCTGGTCCAGATCGTCTCCTGGCGGATCCTGTCCGCCAGCAGGCAGTTCGTGGAGACCCGCCAGCTGCTCCCGGTGATCGCGAGCAAAGAGGGAGCCGGAGACGGCCCGGCTGCGGCGCCCACGAACCCGCTCGGGCGAGCTCGCATCCCTGACTGGTGCGGATCCGGGCGTCGACGAGCTCGGCACGCCCGAGCCCGGGCCGAGGCTCGGCTACTTCGAGTTCGAGCCTGACGCCGAACAGCTGCTCGCCCGGCTGATCCCCCAATACGTGGAAGCTTCGATCTACGCGGCGCTCTTGGAGGCTTCCGCCTCGGAGCACGCCTCTCGCCAGCGAGCGATGTCGGCAGCCACCGAGAACGCCGAGGAGCTTCTGAAGACCCTCAGGCGAGTGATGAACCGCGCCCGTCAGGACACGATCACGACCGAGATCATGGAGATAGTCGGCGGCTCCGAAGCGCTTCGCTCCGCCGCCACCGGTCCCCACGAGCTCTCACATCCCCAAGCAACCGAGGAGCAGACCGTATGACCACCGTTGCCACCGACGCTTCCGAGGCCCCGCACCTCGAGAACGGGCGCATCGTCGCGATCGCGGGCCCGGTCATCGACGTCGAGTTCCCCCCTCACTCGCTGCCGGAGATCAACACCGCCATTCAGGTGAAGCTTGTCGTCGACGACAAGGAGATCCTCATCACCGCCGAGGTCGCCCAGCAGATCGGCGAGGGCCGCGTGCGCTGCATCTGCCTCAAGCCGACCGACGGGCTGGCTCGCGGGGCCATCGTCTCCAACACCGGTCGCGGGATCACCGTGCCGGTCGGCGACGCCGTGCTCGGCCACGTCTTCAACGTGATCGGCGAGCGGCTCGACAAGGGTGAGATGGGCGAGCCCGATGCCTGGTGGGAGATCCACCGACCGGCGCCGGACTTCGACACCCTCGAGCCGCGCCGGCAGATGTTCGAGACGGGCATCAAGGTCATCGACCTTCTGGAGCCCTACGTGCAGGGCGGCAAGATCGGCCTGTTCGGCGGCGCCGGTGTCGGCAAGACAGTTCTCATCCAGGAGATGATCCACCGTGTAGCCCAGGAGCACGGCGGCGTGTCGGTCTTCGCCGGCGTCGGCGAGCGCACCCGGAGGGGACCGACCTCTGGCTCGAGATGCAGGAGTCGGGCGTCATCGCCAAGGCCGCGCTCGTCTACGGCCAGATGGACGAGCCGCCGGGCGTCCGGCTTCGCGTGGCGCTGTCGGCATTGACGATGGCCGAGTACTTCCGGGACGTGAAGAACCAGGACGTGCTGCTGTTCATCGACAACATCTTCCGTTTCGTCCAGGCGGGCTCCGAGGTGTCGACCCTGCTCGGCCGCATGCCCTCTGCCGTTGGATACCAGCCGACGCTCGCCGACGAGATGGGCGAGCTGCAGGAGCGGATCACCTCCACCCGGGGCCACTCGATCACCTCCATGCAGGCCGTGTACGTCCCTGCCGACGACTACACCGACCCGGCGCCGTTCACCACCTTCACCCACCTCGACGCCACCACCGAGCTCTCCCGTCAGACGGCCGCTCTCGGCATCTACCCGGCCGTCGACCCGCTCGCCTCGACGAGCAACATCCTCGCCCCCGAGGTCGTGGGCGACAGGCACTACCAGTGCGCGCGGCGTGTTCAAGAGGTCCTCCAGCGTGCTCGCGAGCTCCAGGACATCATCGCCATCCTCGGCCTCGACGAGCTCTCCGAGGAGGACCGCCTGAGCGTGACGCGTGCCCGGAAGATCCAGCGCTTCTTGTCGCAGCCCTTGTTCGTGGCGGAGGTCTTCACGAGCCTGCCCGGGATCTACGTCCCGATCGACGAGACGGTGCGCAGCTTCGAGGCGCTCGTCGGAGGCGACCTCGACGATGTCCCCGAGCAGGCGTTCTTGAACGTCGGCGGGGTCGACGACGTGATGGTGAAGGCCAAGACCATCGAGGGTGGCTGAGCGGGTCGATGGCGAACCTCACCCACGTCGAGCTCATCGCGCCCGAACGGGTCCTGTTCTCGGGCGAGGCCGAGGCGGTGGTGATGCGCACCGACGGCGGCGACATCACCTTTCTCGCCAATCACATGGACTTCATCGGTGCGGTCGACATCTGCGTCGTGCGCATCCAGGGCGTGCCGCAGCGTGGCGTGCGCGACGGGGTTTCACCCCTCGGCAACGACAGCTCGTCCGAGGCGAGCTCGGGTGAGCCGGCCCCGGCGTGCGAGGTCCGCGCCGCTGTGCATGGCGGTTTCGTCATGGTGGCGGACAACAAGGTGACCATCGTCGCCGGGATCGCCGAGCTCGCCGAGGAGATCGACGTCGCCCGTGCCGAGCGCGCCCTTGCGTCCGCCCAGCAGGCCGAGGCCGCAGGTGGCGCAGGCGCCGTCTCCGGCGCCCCCGAGCCGGAGGTCGAAGCCGTCGAGGGCCTGCCCCCTGCCGGGAGCGAGGCGGCGGCGGAGCTGGCCGCGGCCAGGGCCAGGGCGCGCCTCGAGGCGGCGGCCCATCTCATGGGCGACTTGAGCCGCATGTAGACGGTCGCGGCGGGCCTGCGCCGGAACCCTCTAGTTTCTGTCTCATGCGCTTTGCCATGAAGACCGCCCCGCAGAACACGACCTGGAACGACATGCTCGAGGTCTGGCGTGCCGCCGACGACATCGACCTGTTCGAGTCCGGCTGGACCTTCGACCACTTCTACCCGATCTTCTCGGACCCGACCGGGCCCTGCCTCGAAGGCTGGGTCACCCTCACCGCCCTGGCCCAGGCGACGAAGCGCCTCCGGCTCGGGACGCTCGTGACGGGGATCCACTACCGGCACCCGGCCGTGCTCGCCAATATGGCGGCGACGCTCGACATCGTCTCGGGCGGCAGGCTGGAGATCGGCATCGGGGCCGGATGGAACGAGGAGGAGTCCGGCGCCTACGGCATCGCTCTCGGGTCGCCGGCCGAGCGCAGCGACCGTTTCGAGGAGGCTTGCGAGGTCCTGGTCGGCCTCCTCTCCCAGGAGTCGACCTCGTTCCACGGGGACTACTACGACCTGCACGAGGCGCGGTGCAACCCGCAGGCCGGTGCAGCAGCCCCATCCTCCGATCTGCATCGGCGGCAACGGGGAGCGGCGTACGCTGCGCACAGCGGCGCGCTTCGCCCAGCACTGGAACTTTCTCGGTGGCTCCCCGGAGGAGTTCGCCCACAAGCGCGAGGTCCTCCACGAGCATTGCGCGGACCTGGGCCGCGACCCGGGGGAGATCCTGCTCTCGACCCATGTGCGCTTCGAGGGCGATTTCGCCGCCACGGCTGCGGCCGCGGCCGGCCTTGGCGAGGCCGGCGCCGAGCTCGCCATCGTCACGCTCCAGCCGCCTCACTCACCCGGAGTGCTCGAGCCGCTGGCGGAGGCGCTCGCCGAGATCGGCTGAACGGTGGCCCGGAGACGCCGGCTCACGGTCGCGCTCGTCGTGACGGGACGGCTCGCCGACGAGGTGGACGGCATGCGCAGGGCCCTCGGGGCAACGGCTCTGCAGCGGATCGCCCCGCACTGCACGCTCGTGCCGCCCGTGAACGTCCGCGACGAGGACATGAGCTCGGTGCTCGAGCACGTGCGCGCCCGGCCCGCGAAGAGCTCCCCCATCGCCGTCGAGCTCGGACCTCCAGCCACGTTCTGGCCGTGGACGCCCGTGCTCTACCTGAGCGTCGGCGGCGACCTCGAGGCGATCGCGCAGCTCCGGGCGGACCTTGCCACCGGTCCGCTCGCGCCGCCGGAGGAGCGCCGCGAGCGTGACTTCGTGCCGCACCTGACCTTGGACCAGAGGATCGAGCCCGGCCGGCTGGCGCATGCCCTCGAGGCTCTGGCCGACTATCGGGCGGAGCACTGCTTCGACGGCTCACGCTTCTCGAGCAGGACGCCGAGCACCGGTGGTGGCCACTCGCGGACACGGTCCTCGGCAGGCCGCGGGTCGTCGGGCGCGGAGCCTCGATCTGGAGCTCTCGGTCGTGGAGCGCCCCGATCCGATTGTGGCTGCCTGGGTCGAGGAGCAGTGGGCCGGCTACCTGACAGGCCGCTACGGCCCCGAGGTCCGCCCGAATCAGCCTTTCGCGATCGTCGCCAGCTCGGGCAGTGCTCCGGTCGGCTTCGCCGACGGCGAGGTCCGCGGTCCGGTCATCCGCATCGGCCGCCTCATCGTCAGCCCCGAGTGGCGGGACCACGGAGTCGGGTCACATCTGCTGGGTGCCGTGGAGATGCTCGGGCTCGAGCGCGGCTGTGCGCTGGTCCGTCTCGAGACCCCCGACGGCGGGGAGGCCGAGCGCTTCTACGGCGAGCGCGGCTTGCTCGTCGTCGCCCGTCTCCCGCGTCGGCGCGAAGGGCGCGACTTCGTCGTCATGGAACGCCAGCTCAGTCCGCCCCCGGATCCTGCCCGTCCCTGAGCTCGAGCGCCACCGCCGCCACCAGCCGGTCCGCCGCCTCCTCGGGGTCCATCTGACCTGTCCTTCAGGGCATCGAGCAGATCGGCGTTGTCCGGCCCGCGGATCACCGCGCCGAGAGCCCGCTCGAAGACGTCCCTTCGCGATCCTCACCGCCTCTTGTCCTCGCACGCTTGGCGTGCCGGGCGGCAAGGTGTCCGTCGCGGCTCGAGGTAGCCGCGGTGGGTGGCGATCGCGTCCCAGAGCTCGGCGACACCGTCGGCGGTTGTCGCCACGGTCTCGACTATCGGCGGGACCCATTCGAGGTGGCCGGAGAGCTGGAGCATGAGCCTCAGGTCGCGGGCCGCCTCTTTGGCACCCGGCCTGTCCGCCTTGTTGATGACAAGGACGTCGGCGACCTCGAGGAGGCCGGCCTTGTTCGCCTGCACCGAGTCGCCCCATCCGGGGTTCACGACGACGACGACGGTGTCGCAGGTGGCGGCCACCTCGATCTCGACCTGGCCGACGCCGACGGTCTCGACGATCACGAACGGCCAGCCCGTGGCGTCGAGGAGGCGGACGGCCTCCGGCACCGCCGCGGCGAGCCCGCCGAGGTGGCCACGGGTCGCCATCGAGCGGATGAAGACGCCGTCGTCGAGGGCGTGCGCCTGCATCCGGACCCTGTCGCCGAGGATGGCGCCGCCCGTCACCGGCGAGGACGGGTCCACGGCCAGCACCGCGACCGGGCTGCCGAGACGCTGACGGATGTCGGTCAGCACCGCGCCCGCGAGGGTCGACTTCCCCGAGCCGGGCGCTCCGGTGAAACCGATGGCGTAGGCGCCTCCGGCCCTCTTGAAGGTCAGCCCCGCAAGCTCGCGACCGGGGGCGCCGCCCCGCTCGACGAGGGACAGGAGCTTCGCCAGGGCACCCCGGTCGCCCGAGCAGGCTGCTTCGAACTGCCCGGTGACGCTCGTGGCGTGCCGGCCGTGGGTCACGGTGCCGGGACGCGCTCGATGTCGGCTCCGAGCGAGCGCAGGCGAACGTCGAGGTCCTCGTAGCCGCGGTCGACGTGTTCGGCACCGCCCACGTAGGTGACGCCCTCGGCGGCGAGGCCGGCCAGCACCAGCGCCGCCCCGGCGCGGATGTCGGGGGCCCGTACCATCGCCCCGGACAGCGTGGACATGCCCCGCACGATGGCGTGATGGCCCTCGGTCTTGATCTTCGCCCCCATCCGCCTCAGCTCGTCGATGTAGCGGAAGCGGCCCGCGAAGAGGTTCTCGCTCACGATCGCCACTCCGTCGGCGACCGAGAGCAGCGTCACGAGCAGCGGTTTGTAGTCCGTCGCGACGCCTGGGTAGGGCAACGTCGCCACGTCGACAGACCGCAGGCGCCCCTCGGAGATGACGAGAAGGCCGTCCTCGGTCGGTGTGCAGACCATGCCCATCTGGCGGAGCTTCTCCAAGAGCATGTCCATGTGGCCCGGGCGAGCCCCCTTCACGAGGACCTCCCCCCCGGCGAGGCCGACGGCGGCGACGAAGGTGGCCGCCTCCACGCGGTCGGGGATCGCCCGGTGGTCGGCCGGGCGGAGATCGTCCACCCCCTCCACCTCGATGCGCGAGGTCCCGGCCCCGCTTATGTGAGCCCCCATCTCGGTGAGCATCGAGGCGAGGTCGCTGATCTCCGGCTCGCGGGCCGCGTTCTCGATCACGGTCGTGCCCTTGGCGAGCACGGCGGCCATCAAGATGTTGTCGGTCGCCGTGTGGCTCGGGAACTGGAGCACGATCCTCGTTCCCGACGAGGCGGTCACAGTAGCCCTCGACGTAGCCGTGCTCGGTCACGAAGGTGGCGCCCAGGTTCTCGAAGGCGCTCAGGTGGAAGTCGATCGGGCGGTATCCGAAGTCGTCGCCGCCGGGCATCGAGACCCTGGCTGTGCCGTAGCGGGCCAGGAGCGGGCCGAGCACGACGATCGAGGCGCGCATCTTCTCGACGAGCTCGTAGGGGGCGACCGGGGTCACGTTCTTCGGGACGCTGATCTCGAGGTGGCCCTGCGGGCCGCGTCCCTCGTGGACGACATCGGCCCCCATGGCGCGCAGCACGTCCGACATGATGGCGACGTCGCTTATGACCGGGACGTTGTCGAGACGGTGCAGACCGGGGGCGAGCAGGCAGGCCGCCATCAGCTTGAGGACGGAGTTCTTCGCCCCGTTCACATCCACGGTGCCCCGCAGCGGGCCGGAGGCGCGAACGACGAAGCTGTCCACGGCGAGACAGTAGTGCCGCGACAGCGGTCGGGACGCCGACGGCCCGCGCCGGCGCGGCCACGGCGGAGCTCGCCTCCCGCCCCGTCGCCCCGGACCACGCAGGGCGCGACGCCTCTTAGCGGCCGCTATCGTCGGCGCGGTGAACGATCAGCGTCAGCCCCCTGATCGGAACCTCGCCATGGAGCTGGTCCGGGTGACCGAGGCGGCGGCTCTGGCCTCGGGGCGCTGGATGGGGCGGGGGGACAAGGAAGGGGCGGACCAGGCGGCGGTCGACGCCATGCGCATCGTCCTGCAGAGCGTCCCGATGGACGGGGTCGTCGTGATCGGCGAGGGCGAGAAGGACAAGGCGCCCATGCTCTTCAACGGCGAGCACATCGGCGACGGGACCCCGCCCATGACCGACGTCGCAGTCGACCCGATCGACGGCACCTCCCTGACCGCGCAGGGGCGGGGCGGGGCCCTCGCGGTCATCGCCGTCTCCGAGCGGGGGAGCATGTTCGACCCCGGGCCGTTCGTCTACATGGAGAAGATCGTCGTCGGCCCCGAGGCGGCGGAGGTGATCGACGTCACGGCGACACCGGCGCAGAACCTCGCCGCCGTCGCCCGCGCGAAGGACGTGGCGGTCAACGACCTCACCGTCGTCGTCCTCGACCGCCCGAGACACCTCGAGCTCATCGACAAGGTGCGCGCCACCGGCGCCCGCATCATCCTCATCGGCGACGGCGACGTCGCGGGTGCGATCGCCACCTCCTGGCACGACTCCGGGGTCGACGTGCTGATGGGCATCGGAGGCACGCCCGAGGGAGTCATCTCCGCGGCCGCCCTCAAGTGCATGGGCGGGGCCATCCAGGGCAGGCTCTGGGCGCGTGACGACACCGAGCGGGCTGCCGCCGTCGCGGCCGGCTACGACTTCGACCGTGTCCTCACCGTCGACGACCTGGTGCAGGGGAACAACTGCTTCTTCGCGGCGACGGGCATCACGAGCGGCGACCTCCTGCGGGGAGTCCGCTACGACCATCGGGGGGCGATAACCGAGTCGCTCGTGATGCGTTCCAAGTCGGGCACCGTGCGGATGATCGAGGCGCGTCACCAGCTACGTAAGCTGCGCCGCTTCTCTGCCATCGAGTTCGGCTGAACGGGGCCGTGGTCCCGGCCGCGCGTCCAGGGCTGGACGATCCGCGGTGGTACGAGCGTGCGGTCTTCTACGAGCTCTTGCCCCGGGGGTTCTTCGACTCGAACGCCGACGGGATCGGCGACTTCAAGGGGCTCGGGGAGAAGCTCGACTACCTGCAGTGGCTCGGCGTCGACTGCGTATGGCTCCTGCCCTACTACCCCTCGCCGCTGCACGACGGGGGCTATGACATAAGTGACTTCCTCACGGTCGCCCCCGAGCTCGGCAGCGTCGACGACCTCGCCGCGGTGGTCGAGGACGCCCATCGCCGGGGGATCCGCATCATCTCCGATCTCGTCATGAACCACACCAGCGACGAGCACCCCTGGTTCATCGAGTCCAGGTCGTCGCGCGACAACGACAAGGCCGACTGGTACATGTGGGCCGACGACGACCACGGCTTTGCCGACGTGCGGGTGATCTTCTGCGACGTCGAGCCGTCCAACTGGACCTTCGACGCCCGGCGCCAGCAGTACTACTGGCATCGTTTCTTCCACCAGCAGCCGGACCTCAACTACGACAACCCGGAGGTCGCGGACGCGATGCTCGAGGTTGTCAGGTTCTGGCTCGACCTCGGCCTCGACGGCTTCCGGCTCGATGCGGTGCCCTACCTCTACAAAGCCGAGGGCACCAACTGCGAGAGCCTGCCCGCCACGCACAAGCTGCTGCGGCGGATCCGTTCTGAGATCGACGCCTCCTATCCGAACAGGGTGCTCCTGGCGGAGGTGAACCAGTGGCCGGACGTGGTCACCGAGTACTTCGGTGACGGCGACGAGTGCCACATGTGCTTCAACTTCCCGCTCATGCCGCGCATGTTCATGGCCGTCCGCCGCGAGCAGCGCTTCCCGATCACCGAGATCCTCGCCCAGACGCCGCCGATCCCCGACGGGTGCCAGTGGGGGATCTTCCTGCGCAACCACGACGAGCTCACCTTGGAGATGGTGACCGACGAGGAACGCGACTACATGTACGCCGAGTACGCCCGCGATCCGCGTATGCGCAGGAACCTCGGGATCCGGCGCCGGCTCGCTCCCTTGGTGGACAACGACCGGCGCGTCGCCGAGCTTCTCTACGGCCTGCTCCTGTCCCTGCCTGGCAGCCCGGTGCTCTACTACGGGGACGAACTGCTCATGGGCGACAACATCTACCTCGGGGACCGGGACGGGGTCCGCACCCCCATGCAGTGGTCGCCCGACCGCAACGCCGGCTTCTCCCGGGCCGACTTCGCCCAGCTCTATCTGCCGCCGCTCATGGACCCGGTGCACGGCTACCAGGCCGTCAACGTCGAGGCGGAGCAGAGGGACCCCTCGTCCTTCCTGCACTGGCTGCGGCGGATGCTGGCGGTGCGGCACCAGTACCCGCAGTTCGCAACCGGCTCGCTCGAGGTCCTGCCCGCCGACAACCCGTCGGTGCTCGCCTACGTGCGACAGGCCCGCGACTTCGAGGCGCCGGTCCGGGAGGCCACCGACGCCATGGCCCGTGCGGCCGAGAACCTGGTCGGCGAGGCGGCGGCCCTGGAAGGCGCCTCGTTGTGGGACGTCGGTCCGGACTCGGTCGGAGCGCCGGTCGTGACCGCGCCGAACATGGCGCCGACCGCCGTCCTTTGCGTCTCGAACCTGAGCCGGTTCGCCCAGCCCGCCGAGCTCAGCCTCGGCCGCTGGGAGGGGCGCACGCCGATCGAGCTCCTCGGGCGCGTGCCGTTCCCGCGTATCAGCTCGGCTCCGTACTCGGTCACGCTGGCGCCCTACGGCATCTACTGGTTCGAGCTCGTGGAGTCCTGAGGATGCCTCCCTCGCCGCAGGCCCTCGAGGCGCTCGTGATCCCCTACCTCGAACGTCAGCCCTGGTTCCTGGCCGACATGTCCCGCTTCAACCACAGCCTGCACGTCGCTCCGAGGCTTGCCGACCTCGAGATCGTGCTGGACGGGCGCCCCGGGTTGGCGAGCGTGGTCGTCACCGTAGGCGAGCGGCCCTTCCACGTCGTGGTCGGATGGCGGGAAGCATCCCTGGCCCCCGCGGTGCTCGGCGACCACCAAGGTGCCGTGCTCGGAATGTGCAGCGACGGCGCCGGGGACGTGCTCTGCTACGACGCCCTCGCGGACGACGAGCTGTCGGCCGGTCTTCTCGCCGTGGCCAGCGCCGGCCGGGAGAGCGCCCGGCGGGTCAGGCTCGTCCAGTCCCTCGTCAGCCATGCCTCGCTCGTCTACGACGAGCGCCTCTTCATGAAGTGCTACAGGGTGCTCGAGCCCGCCCCCCGGGCCGAGGTGGAGCTCCTCTACCGCCTCGACGAGGTCGGCTTCGCGCACATGGCGAGACCCGTGGCCCACTGGGAGCGCAGCTCATGGGACCTCGCCCTCGTCCGCGAGTACATCCCGGGCGCGGTGGAAGGCCGCCTCCTCGCCCTGACCTCGCTCCGGGACCTGCTCGGTCGCAACCTCGACGACGACAGCTCGAGGCGTGACGAGGTCGGCGGAGCCGGCGGCGACCTGTCCTCGGAGATGCGCCGCCTGGGGGAGATCACCGGCAACCTGCACCTCGTCCTCGCCGAGGCCTTCGGCCTGCGCAACCTCGCCGGCGATCCGCCGCAGGTGGCGATCAGGGTGCACGGCGACTACCACCTCCGGCGCGTTTTCCGCACCGACGCAGGCTGGATAGTCGGCGGTTTCGGGGACGACCCGTTGATCGGCCGCGCCGGGCCGGGGCCGGCCGGGCGCGAGCCGCGCTTTGCCTCCCCGCTGGAGGACGTCGCGGACCTGTCGTACTCGCTCAGGCAGCTCGCGGGCGAGGCTGTCAGGGCACAGCCCACCGTCACCTGGGCCAGGGCCCAGCGGCTGGCGAAGTCGTGGGAGCGCCGCAACCGGGGTGCCTTTTTGAGCGGCTACCTGGGAGTGGACGGCATCAGCCGGCTCGTCCCGGCCGACCGCACCTCGGCGGGGGAGTCGCTCAAGTCCCTTGTGGCCGAGCGTGTCGCCGCCGCCAGCTGACCCGCCCGGGTGCGGAGCACCCCGGGCGCGGGCTCAAGAGGCGGCGGTCACCTGCCCGCCGGTGTCCGGCTCGACGCGGGCAAGTGCGGCCCGCAGGTCCTCGGCGGCCTTCTCGGGCCCGACGACGTTGATCATGACCCCGGTTCCGAGCTCGAAGCCCGCCCGCGTCGTCAAGCGAGGGCAGGATGTGGACGTGCCAGTGGTAGGTACCGGTCGCGCGGTAGGGAGCGGAGTGGAACACGACGTTGTAGGCCACGTCCCCGAGGCTCTCGTTGATGGCCCGCAGGGCGCTGCGCACGGCGCGTCCGACGCCGACGATGCACTCGGTCGAGGCCCGGTGCAGATGAGCGCCGTGGTCACGGGGGACGACGAGCACCTCGTACGGGGTACCGCTCCAGTAGGGGCAGAACGTCACCGCCTGGTCGGTCGTCTGGATTATCCGGTAGTCGACCCGCTCTTCGGAGGCCGCCGCCGCGCAGACGAGGCATCCGCCCGCGAACCTGTCGAAGCCGGCCTGCTCCTCGGCAAGCTCCCTCGGCACGAACGGTATGCCGAGCAGCTGGCCGTGGGGATGGGCGATGGAGGCACCCGCCTGGCGGCCGTGGTTGATGATCACCTGGCTGTAGCGCAGCCCGGGGTGCTCTCGTGCTCGCGGACGCGGTCGCGGATGGCGAGCATGACGAGCGTCACCTGCTCGTCGGCGAGCGAGGCCATCGTCTTGTCGTGGTCAGGCGAGAGAACGAGTACTTCGTGGATCCCGCTCGCGGGGGCCTCGGTGAACACCGGGCCACGGTTCTCGACGACGAACGGCCTGTCGCCTTCGAAAGCCGGGTAGCGATTGGGGAGGACCCGGACGAGCCATTCGCCCGAGCTCCCGTAGACCTCGAGCGCCGGTGGTGCGAAAGCCTCCATCTCCGGACAGAACGGGCACGGGATGCCCTCGAGCGAGTCGAGCGTGAGCTGGCGCGGGACGAAGAGTGTCTGTCGCTGGGCGCGGTCGGTCGCCACTGTCACCCACCGCCCCGAAAGCGGATCAAGACGAAGTTGGTTCACGCTCGGGCCCGAGCCTCCCTCGGCCATCGACAGGGCATTGACATCCACCTTCACAATATCGCCATAAAAAGCCCAGCGAGCGGACCGTCGGTGTGACGGGGCCGGGCTACGACGTGCTGGTGGTCCTGCACGTGCTGAGCGCAGTAATCGGTTTCGGCGCCGTGGGAGCCACGGGCACCTACGCAGGGCGCGCGAGGTCCGTCGCCGAACCGCGCAGACGACCCAATTTGCGTCGTTATTTCCGCCCGGGCACGAACTGGGCCGAGCGTGGTCATGCTGCTGACGCCGGTACTTGGCGCGGCCCTGCTCTTCGGCGGCGACCGTTCGGCTGTCTCGCAGCCCTGGCCGTGGATCGGCCTCGGATGCTGGGTCCTGCGGCCGGAGTGGTCTCGGCCTGGTGCTGGCCCGCGGAACGGCGGATCCAGGCGTGGCTCGCCGCCGGAGCTGATGGCGGCCTGGTGCGCCGCAGGCGAACTCGGCCAGTTCCGCAACGCCTGTCGCGTGGTGCAGCGGGGGGCGTTCGCCGTCGCCGTGCTGTTCCTGGTCGCCGTCGTCGTCATGATCGGCCAGCCGCGCTGATCGGCCAAGCGCGCCGGGGCGTGCCCCGAGACCCGCCGTTGCTGATCCCGCGCTCCGGTCCCCGAACCGGCCACGCCGGTCCCTGAGTCCGGCCGAGCAGGTGAAATGAGGTGTGCCATCCCGGTCCTGTCGCTGGCCGCCAGTTTTCGGCCCCCGGGAGCGCCTGTAGATTTGACGAGGTGGAGGCCAAGGTGACACGGCGGTGTCGCGAGAGACCGCCCGGGCGCCGCAGCTCGCAGAGCGCTCCTGGCACTCGTCATGGCGCTGGCGCTGACTGCGTGCTCGGCGGCGTCGGGGGCATCCCACACGGGCCCGGGCCCGCGGTTCGCGGCCGCGGGCCACGACGGCCCCATCCCACAGGCCGTCGCGAAACCTCCTCGGCAAGGTCGCCGCGACTCCCATCCTCGCCCGGAAGCCGCCCGCCGCCTTCGGTGTCGGGCTGTCGATCGTGACATGGGACGAGGCGCAGGGCGTCACGGAGAACTTCCGGGCGGGAACGAGCCAGCCGGGTCGGACGATGCAGGTCGAGATCCTGTACCCGACCCTCGGGCCGCCGGGCTCCGTGGTCGATCTCGCAGCTCCTGCCTATCGGTTCGGTCCCTACCCGCTGATCGTGTTCGCCCACGGCTACAACGTCGACCCCAACACCTATCGCGCCCTGCTCGCGTCCTGGGCCGGGGCCGGTTACGTCGTGGCGGCGCCCTTCTTTCCCGACACGAGCCTGCCCGCGGTCGCGGCCCAACAGGGCGCGGACACCGAGTCGGACATGTTCAACCAGCCCGGTGACGTCGCCTTCGTCGTCTCGCAGGTGGTCGCCGCCGCAGGTGGCTCCGCCGCCAACGCACGCGGCCTACCTGGCGGGCCTGGTGAACCCTGCCCAGCTCATCCTCGCGGGCCAGTCGGACGGGGGCGACACCGTCGCCGCCCTCATGTACGACAAGGTCTACGCCGCGACCCGCGCCTCGATGCCGGTCAAGCCGATCGCCGTGGGGATCTTCTCCGGAGCCGAGATGTCCCGGGCGGCAGACGTCTTCTCGGCTCCGCCCGGCGGACCGCCCGTGCTCGTCGTCCAGAGCCTCACGGACGCCTGCAACTATCCGGCCAACAGCTCCCAGCTCTACAACATGCTCCCGGGCCCCAAGTGGTTCCTCGCCATCGACAACTCCACGCATCTCGGCCCGTATGTGGGCCTCGGTGCCGCGGCGGCCGTCGTCGAGCAGGTGACGGCCGGCTTCTTCGACCTCGCGGCGCACCGGGGGAGGACGAGCCCTGCCCTCCTCGGGCGCGAAGGCAACCGTCCCGGGGTGAGCTCTCTCACGAACGCGCGCAACCGTCCCGTCGTACCCGGCGCCGGCCTCGGATGTCGGACGGGTGCTCCCTACCGCCGGGGGCCCCGACGGATTGACAGGCTCCCGGATGGAACCGATCGCCTATCTGGACCACGCGGCGACCACGCCGATGTGCGCGGAGGCAGTCGCCGCGATGCTCCCCTACCTGGCCGAGCACTACGGCAACCCCTCCGGGAGCCACGCCGTGGCGCGTTCCGCGCCGAGGGCCCTCGACGAAGCCCGCGAGGAGCTGGCTCGGCTGCTCGGTGCCGAGCCCCGGCGGGCTCGTGTTCACGAGCGGGGGCACCGAGGCGGACAACCTCGCCGTCTTCGGCGTCCTGGCCGGTCCCGATGGCACGTGCGTCCCCGGCAGCGTCCTGTGCAGCGCCGTCGAGCATCCCGCCGTGCTCGAGGCTGTCGCGCCGCCGGCGGGCGGACGATCGGCGTCGACGGCCGTGGTCGCGATCGATCTCGACGCCCTCGCCGACGCCCTGGACGAGACGGTGCGGCTCGTCTCGGTGATGCTCGTCAACAACGAGACCGGGGTGCGCCAGCCGCTCGACGCCGTCGTTGCGCTCGTGCACGAGCTCGCCCCGCAGGCGCTTGTCCACACCGACGCCGTGCAGGCCTTCTCCTGGATCGACCTGGCGGAGGCGACCGCCGGTGCGGACCTGGTGAGCCTCAGCGCCCACAAGTTCGGAGGCCCCAAAGGCGTCGGCGCCCTCCTCGCACGTGATCGGGCGTCGAGAATCAGGCCGATCCTGCACGGCGGCCCGCAAGAGCGCGAACGGCGTGCCGGTACCCAGAACGTGCCCGGGATAGTCGCCATGGCGGCGGCTGCCAAGGCGAGCGCCCGCGACCGAGAAGGTCGCGGCCGTGCGGGTCCGCGACCTCGCGACGCGTCTCGTCGAGGGCCTCCGCGGCTCGCTCAGCGGCGTGCACGAGGCGGTCCGCCGCGAAGACCGCATCGACGCCATCTGCAATCTCGGCGTCGAAGGCGTCGAGGCAGAAGAGCTGCTCTTGGTGCTCGACGAGCTCGGGGTCTGCGCCTCGGCCGGGTCGGCCTGCGCGAGCGGGGCGATCGAGCCGAGCCACGTGCTCGTGGCCATGGGTCTGACGCCACAGGAGGCGAAGCGCCACGTGCGCCTCTCCCTCGGCCACGCGACGACCGCCACAGACATAGACGCGGCCCTGCTCGCCTTTCCGAAGGCCGTGGAGCGCCTGCGGGCCTGAGCCCGTCCGTCAAGGCCGCGGTTGCCCGCCCGGGCGCCGCCCGGCAGGTGGCCCCGCCCGCTGCCCAGTCCGGCACCGCAACTTCGGCTCCCGCACTCTGAGACAATTGGGGCGTGCGGGTTCTGGTGGGGCTCTCGGGCGGTGTGGACTCCTCGGTCGCGGCCGCGCTCTTGCTCGAGGCCGGCCACGAGGTCGTGGGGGCGACGATGAAGCTCTGGGGCGGCGCCGGGGACTCGGGCTGCTGCTCGGTCGGCGACGTCGAGGACGCGCGCCGGGTGGCCTCCAGGCTGGGGATCGAACACCACGTCTTCAACTTCTCGGAGGAGTTCGAAGAGGCCGTCGTCGCTCCCTACGCCGCGGCGCACGCCGCCGGCAGGACGCCGAACCCTTGCATCGAGTGCAACCGGCACCTCAAGTTCCGCCGCTTTCTCGACCGTGCGGTGCGGCTCGGCTTCGACGCCGTCGCCACCGGTCACCATGCCCGGGTCGCGGGCAATGCTCCCGGTGGTCCCCCGCGGCTGCTCCGGGGCCGAGACCGGCCAAGGACCAGTCTTATGTGCTGTCGATGCTCACGGTCCACGAGCTGGCCCGGGTGCTCCTGCCCGTCGGCGAGCTCACCAAGTCACAAGTGCGGGCCCACGCCGGCGGGCCTGGGGCTCCCGACCGCGACGAAGCCTGACTCCCAGGAGGTCTGCTTCGTCGCGGCGGGGCACGGGCCAGGGTCCTCGCCGCCGGTTCCTGGCCGAGCGGATCGAGCTGCACCCGGGGCGCCTCGTGGAGCGGGCGACAGGAGCGGTCGTCGGCACGGTCAGCGCGGTGGAGCTCGTGACCGTCGGCCAGCGCCGCGGGCTCGGCATCTCGGCCCCGGGACGCCATTACGCGCTCGAGGTCGACGCGGCCACGGCGACGGTCACGGTCGGCACGGAGGACGACCTGCTCACAGACGAGGTCGAGCTCACGGGGCGGACCTGGGTCGCCGGGCCTCTCCCCGTGGGCGCTCTGGCGCTCGCCCAGTCGAGTGCCCACGGCCGCGCCGAGGCCGGTGAGCCTGACGGAATCCGGCATCTGCTACCTCGAAGGCCCGGATCGCCGGGTCGCGCCCGGCCAGACGGTCGCCCTCTATGTCGGCGACGAGGTCGTCGGGTCCGGGACCGCAGCCTGAGCTGACCGTCGCGGCCGCGTGCGGTGGCCGCCGGCGCACGCGGCACCCCATCGGCCTGCGGACCACGGGTGCCGCCCTACGATCTGTTGCGCGTGTGCAGCGACTCGAGCGGCGTGCCGGCATCTGCCGCAGCCAGGGTCACCGAGCTGCGCTCCCTCATCAAGGGCTACGACGCGCAGTACTACCTCGAGGACGCCTCGGATGTCCCCGACGCGGTCTACGACGCCCTGAAAGATGAGCTGGTCTCGCTCGAGGAGCAGCACCCCGGGCTGGTCTCGCCCGACTCGCCGACCCTCACAGTCGGGATAGCCCCCTCGGCGCCTGTTCGCGCCCGTCACCCACCGCAGCCCCATGATGAGCCTCGACAAGGTCACCACGCTCGAGGAGATCCTCGCCTGGGGAGTCCGCCTGCAGAAGTTGCTGGCGCCCGGAGAACGGGTCGCCCTTCGTCTGCGAGCCGAAGATCGACGGGCTCTCGATCTCGCTGACCTACGAGCGGGGGCGCCTGGTGCGAGGCGCCACCCGCGGCGATGGCCGCGTGGGCGAGGACGTGACGCCGAACGTGCGCACCGTCGCGGCCATCCCCGACGAGCTCGCCTCGGGCGCCGGGCGAGATCCCCGAGATCGTGGAGATCCGGGGGGAGGTCTACTTCCCGGTGCCGGCCTTCGAGGAGCTGAACCGCCGCCAGGCGGCTGCGGGCCTCCGGTTGTTCTCCAACCCCCGAAACGCGGCGGCGGGCTCGCTGCGCCAGAAGGACGCCGCCATCACCGCCACGCAGGGCACTGGGGGCGTTCTTCTACCAGGTGGACGGCATGCCCGAGCTCTCCACGCAGTCGGCCGCGCTCGAGCTTCTCCGCCGTGCCGGCCTGCCGGTCAATCCGGAGACCAGGGTGGTACCGGACCTAGAGGCAGTGTTCGCCTACTGCCGTGACTTCGAGACGAGGCGCCACGGGCTCGGCTACGAGATCGACGGCGTCGTGGTGAAGGTGGAGGACCGCGCTCTGCACCTCCGGCTCGGTGCCACCTCGCACGCGCCCCCGGTGGGCCGTCGCCTACAAGTTCCCGCCCGAGGAGCAGACCACCCTCCTCGAGGACATCCTCGTCTCCATCGGCCGCACCGGGCGGGCGACGCCGTTCGCGAAGCTCGTTCCCGTCCGCGTCGCCGGCTCGGTCGTGAAACTGGCCACCTTGCACAACGAGGACCAGGTCGCGCTGAAAGACGTGCGTCCAGGCGACACCGTCGTCGTGCGCAAGGCCGGCGACGTCATCCCAGAGGTGGTGGGTCCGGTGCTGGGCCGGCGGCCGCCCGGCTCGCAACGCTGGAGGTTCCCTCCGGCCTGCCCGAGCTGCGGCAGCCCGTTCGTCCGCTTGAGCGGTGAGAGCGACACCTACTGCGTCAACAGCAATTGTCCCGCGCAAAGGGTGCAGCGAATCGTGCACTTCGCCTCCCGCGGCGCCATGGACATCGAAGGCCTCGGCGAGCAGCGCGTCGCCCAGTTCGTCGCGGCCGGCCTTTTGTCGGACGCAGCCGACATCTACCGGCTCGAGGCGCAGGACCTGCTCGCCCTGGAGGGCTTCGGTGAGCTGTCGGCGACGAACCTGCTCGCGGCCATCGACGACTCGAGGGAGCGCCCCCTCTCCAACCTGCTCACGGCGCTCGGCATCCGCCACGTCGGCGGCACGGTCGCGGCCGGCCTGGCCTCGAGGTTCGGCGATCTCGACCGGCTCATGGCGGCCTCCGAAGAGGAGCTGGCCGCCGTCGAGGGCATCGGATCGGTGATCGCCGCCAGCCTGGCCCGCTACTTCGGAGAGGAGGCGAACCGGGCGATGGTGGAGCGCCTGCGGGCCGGTGGAGTCCGTTTCACAAGCCGCAGAGGCGCCGCAGCTGCCCCAGACCCTCTTCGGCAAGACGGTCGTCGTCACGGGGACCTTGAGCGGGTTCACCCGTGAGCAGGCCGAAGCCGCCATCACCGGGCGCGGGGGCAGGTCACCCGGCTCGGTGTCGGCGAAGACGATGGCCGTCGTCGTGGGCGACAGCCCGGGCGCGGCGAAGCTCGCCAAGGCGGAGGCTCTCGGGGTCCCGGTCCTCGACGAGGACGGCTTCGTCAAGCTTCTGGAGAGCGGCGACCTGCCCTGATCCCAGCGGCTCGGGCCGCCCCTCCACCGGTTTTGGGCCTTCAACCGTTAGCCTTTGGCTGATACCCATGTCGAGCATCGTGGAACAGGTCGGCCGGGTCATCGGCGGCCGATACCGACTACTTGCCGTGGTCGGCGCCGGTGCTTCAGCCCAGGTGTTCGCCGCGGACGACACGCGGCTCAGTCGGCACGTCGCCGTCAAGCTTCTTCATCCGGCCCTTGCCGGCGACGCGACGTTCCTCCGGAAGTTCCAAGCCGAGGCGAGACTGGCGGCGTCGCTCAACCATCGCAACGTCCTGCACATCTACGACTGGGGCGACGAGGACGGCGTCCCCTACCTCGTCCTCGAGTACCTCGGAGGCGGGAGCCTGCGATCCTTGCTCGACACCGGCTTCCTCCTCAGCCCCGAACAGGCGGCGGCGATCGGCGCCGAGGCCGCCCAGGGCCTCGCCTATGCCCACAGGCGGGGCCTCGTCCACCGGGACATCAAGCCGGCCAACCTCCTCTTCGACGACGACGGTCGCCTTGTCGTGGCGGACTTCGGGCTCGCCCGGGCGCTCGCCGAGGCGGCGGTGACAGAGCCTCTCGGCAGCGTCATCGGCACCGCCCGGTACGCGTCGCCCGAACAGGTCGAGGGTCGCCCGGTCGACGACCGCACCGACGTGTACTCGTTGGCGCTCACCTTGTACGAGTCGGTGACCGGTCGCGTTCCCTTCGCGGCGACACCACCGTCGCGACCCTGATGGCCCGTGTCGGAGCCGTGCTCCCGCCCGCCCGGGAGCTCGGGCCTCTCGCCCCGGTCCTCGCCCAGGCCGCCATCTCCGAGCCGCTCGCCCGCCTGGACACGCGGCCGCGTTGGCGTCGGAGCTCGAGATGCTCATGCAGGAGCTGGACGCCCCGGAGCCCCTTCCCCTGGCGACGCACCGACCTCGCCCTGCCCACCTCACCACGGGGCCCGGATCGGGACCCGACCGAGCGTTTCGGCGTCGCGGGATCATCGCCCCCCGGGCCTTCTGCCGTGACGGCCCCGACCCAGCCGATCGAAGCCGTGCCGCCGGCCCTCGAGGCGACCGGCGGGGGCCTCCGCCCGGGTCGCCCCCCCGAGCCGCCGCCCAACGGGCCCGGCCCGTCGCCATGGAGACGACGGTGCTCCCGGGCGTGAGGCGGATCACCACGGCCGGCGCGGTCGTGGTCGCCGAGCCCCCGCCGAAGAGGCGCAGGCACCGGCTGCTGCCGTGGCTCCTGGCCGTCCTGGTGCTCGAGATCGGCGCCGGCGCCGGCCTCTTCGCGAGCCACGTCCTTCCCCGCGGGCACGTGGCTGTCGTGCATCGCGAGACCGTCCCGCGAATAGGCGGCCTGCAGGTGCTGGCCGCTCGGGCCTCGATGCAACAGGCCGGGCTGTATCCCGAGCTCACCGCCGAGCAGTACAGCGCCACCGTTCGCCGCCGGGGTCGTGATCTCCCAGGTCCCGAAGTCCGGGTCCCGTCTCAAGGCGGGCTCGATCGTGACCATGGTGATCTCGCGGGGGGCGCCATCCGACCGTGCTCCCGAGGCTCTCGGACGGGATGCCCGAGGCGACCGCCCGGTCCTCGATCCACGCGGCCACCTGATCGGCCACTTCTTCAAGCACTTCAGCGAGACGGTCGCGGCCGGCGAGGTCACGGGCTGGAACTCGGTCAGCGGCAAGAAGGTCTTCTACGGCGACGTGATCAACGTCGTCGTCTCGAAAGGTCCGAGGCCCGAGGTGGTGCCGGCCGACCTGAGCGGCGGAGTGGTCAACTGGACCCAGGCCCAGGCCGCTCTCGCCGTGCTCCACCTGGCGCGGTCGAGAACCAGCAGTACTCGACCGTCTGTCCCGGCCGGCTACGTCATCGACACCAAGCCCGCCGCGGGCTACACCGTCCCGGGCCATTCGACCGTGGTCGTGGTGGTCTCCCTCGGACCGCCCTATGTGAAGGTGCCTCCGCTCAACGGCGACACGGCTGCGGTCGCGGAGCACACGCTGAGCTCGCTCGGCCTCAAGTGGTACCTGGTCGGGCCTCCGGCGGCCAACTTCGTCCTGACCGAGCTGCCCCCGGCCGGCCGGTCCGTGCAGGTCGGCACCACGGTGGACGTTTACCTGTACGGATAGCGGTCCCAGGCGTCGCGCCCGCGGTGAGGCGGTCCGGCTCTCCCGCACCGCTTCGCGGGCGCCGGGCATCCCGCTTGACCCCGGGCGGTGCATCCTGCCAACGTGGCGGTGCGCAGGCTGAATGCGCCAGGAGACGGCGACGGGTGCCGTCGCCGGCAGGGTCACCCACTCCGGGCTACGGGGTGGCGGCGGGTCGACAAGAAAGAAGGGCACGGTCATGGGTGCACTCGAGGGCAGGGTTGCGATCATCACCGGTGCGGGGCGCGGGATCGGCCGGGAGCACGCGCTTGTTGTTCGCGAGCGAGGGCGCCAAGGTCGTCGTCAACGACCTCGGTTGCGCGGTGAACGGCGCCGGTGACGACCGCACGGCGGCCCAGAAGGTCGTGGACGAGATCAAGGAGCTGGGCGGAGAGGCGGTCGCGAACACCGAGGACGTCTCGGACTGGGACGGCGGCCACCGGGTTGTCACCGCCGCCCTCGAGGCCTTCGGCGAGCTGCACATACTCGTGAACAACGCCGGCATCATCGGCGACAGGGTCCTCGTGAACATGACGCTCGAGGAGTGGGACCACGTATTGCACGTCAACGTGAACGGCCATTTCGTGCCGACCCGCTGGGCCGCGACGTACTGGCGCGAGCAGTCCAAGGCGGGCGCGAAGCCCAGCGCGGCGGTCGTGAACACCTCCTCGACCTCGGGGCTGCTGGGCAATCCCGGCCAGTCGAACTACGGGACGGCCAAGGCCGGGATCGCAGCCTTCACCGTCATCGCCGCCCAGGAGCTTTCCCGCTACGGCGTGCGTGTGAACGCCATCGTCCCCGCCGCCCGCTCGCGTATCACCGAGTCGACCCCGGGCCTCGGCGACATCGTGCAGCCGCCCGCGGACCCGGAGGTGTTCGACTCGTGGGACCCCGGCAACGTCTCGCCCCTCGTCGCCTATCTGGCCGGCGAGTCCTGCCCGTTCACCGGCAAGGTCTTCTTCATCCAGGGCGGTACCGTGCAGCACTTCCAGCCTTGGACCCTCGGCGCCCGGATCGACAAAGGGGGACGTTGGACCGTCGACGAGCTCGCGGCCGAGCTTCCCAAGCTCGTCGGCAAGGTGCCGGTGCCGGCACCCGCACCCCCGACGCGCTAGGAGCGGGCCCGCAGGCCTAGGCGGTGATCTCGCGGATTCTTCTCGCGAGCTCCAGATGGACGGGGTCCACGGGCATGTTCTGCATGTTGAGGAGCTGGGAGACGTCGCCGTCCACCTTGATGCGCCCCGACATGAACGCCTGTATCGCCGCCTGCGTGTCCCCGTCGACGAGGATCGCTTTCGCCGTCGCGTAGTCCACGGTGACGGTGAGGTCGGGGGACTCGAGATGTCCGGACTCCACGACGAGGTCCCCCGAGCTCGTGTCCACGTGGGCTTCGATCGTGCCCTCGCCGAGCGGAGCCTCGACGAGGACGAGGTTCATGCGCACGCTCTGGGCGGTGGTGGCGGGCTCGGTGACGATCTCGTCGTGCACCCGCCTCACCTCGACGGTCCACTCATCGCTCAGAAACGGAAACTTCTCCACGTCAGCTCCTCTGCTCCCCCCCGTCGGCTCGTAGCGGACACTACCTTGCCCGCCGACGCCGGCATCCCGCCAGGTCCCCGGCCGCCCCGGGGCCCGCCCCACGGCCAGGTCCCCGGCGCCGCCGCCCTGCAGCCGTCCGAAGCCCTGCCAACAACAGGAGGTCAACGCATTACGATGCGAGCGTGCCCTCGCCAATCTTCGCCGGTGCCGAGCCCTTCTCTTCGCGGGTGGTCCGGTCGGTGTCGTCGTCCTCCACGGTTTCACCGGCAGCCCGCAGTCGATGCGCCCGCTGGCGATGGCCTTGGCGGCGGCGGGCTACTCGGTCGAGCTGCCGCTGCTGCCCGGGCACGGGACGAGCGTCGAGGACATGGTCCGAACTGGCTGGGCCGACTGGTCGGCGGCCGCCGACGCGGCCTACGCGGCGCTCGCGGCCCGGAGCGAGCGGGTCTTCGCAGCCGGTCTGTCGATGGGTGGCTCGCTCGCCATCTGGCTCGCCGAGCGCCATCCGGAGATCGCCGGCCTCGTCGTCGTCAACCCGCTTGTGGAGCCTCCCGCTCCGAGCTTCCTCGAGATGCTGGCCGGGATGCTCGAACAAGGAGGCGGCCTGCTCCCGTCCATCGCCTCGGACATCGCCCTCGGGCGCCCCCGTGAGCCCGCCTATGACGCCACGCCGATCGCGCCGATGCTCTCGATGTTCGACGGCATAGCGTCGATCGCGGCCGGCCTCGGGGAGCTGCGTTGCCCGGTGCTGCTGTTGTCGAGCCGCAACGATCACGTCGTGCCCTCGTCGTCTGGTGACTTTCTCGCCGCCAACGCCGCAGGCCCGCGTGGAGCGGGTCTGGCTCGAACGCAGCTTCCACGTCGCCACCTTGGACCACGACGCCCCCGAGATCGAGGCGCGTGCCGTCGAGTTCGTCAACAAGGTGGCGGTGCTCCGATGACTACGCCGGAACGCCTCATCACGCCCGAGGACGTGAGGCACGTGGCGCGTCTCGGCCAGGCTTGCCCTCGACGACGACGAGGTCGCCCGCTACGCCGTGCAGCTGTCGGCCATCTTGGAGGCCGTCGACGCCGTCCGCCGGCTTGACACCGCCGACGTGCCGCCGACCGCGCACCCGTTCCCCGTCGAGAACGTGCTGCGCCCCGATACTGAGGTGCCGAGCCTCGACCGGGAGTGGGTGCTCGCCCAGGCCCCTGTGGCTGAGAGCAACCGCTTCCGGGTACCCCGCATCATGGGGGAGGCACCGTGAGCACGCGGCCGGCTCTTGAGTTCGGCTCCCTTCTCGAGATAGCAGAGCGAGTCCGCTCAGGCACGCTCGAGCGCGAGGGCGGTCCTCTCGCAGTCGCTCGACCGCATCCGCGAGCTGGAGGGTGACCTGCACTGCTTCAACGCCGTGACCGAGCAGGCCGCGATGGAGGACGCCGACCACATCGACCACCTGGTCCGCGGGGACGGACCCCGGGCCTCTCGCGGGCGTGCCTGTCGCCCTCAAGGACAACCTCTGCACCGAGGGCGTTGCGACGACCTGCAGCTCGAAGATCCTCGAGGGATGGCTGCCGCCTTACGACGCGACCGTCGTGCGCCGGCTCCGGGAGGCGGGCGCGATCGCGGTCGGCAAGACGAACCTCGACGAGTTCGCCATGGGCTCCTCGACGGAGAACTCCGCCTTCGGGCCCGACGAAGAACCCGTGGGACACCGGGCGCGTCCCCGGTGGATCGTCAGGCGGCAGCGCGGCGGCGGTTGCGGCGGGGATGGTGCCGCTCTCGTTCGGAAGCGACACGGGCGGGTCCATCCGCCAGCCCGCGGCGCTCTGCGGGATCGTCGGGGTCAAGCCCACCTACGGGCTCGTGTCCCGGTACGGGCTGATCGCCTTTGCCTCCTCGCTCGACCAGATCGGGCCTTTCGCGACAACGGTCGCCGATGCCGCGCTTGGACTGGAGGTGATCGCCGGTCACGACCCGATGGACTCCACCTCGCTCGAGCGCCCGGCGCCCAGCTTGCTCTCCACCCTCGGCGACGGCGTGGAAGGCCTGCGGATCGGGATCGTCGAGGACTTCATGTCGGTCGGCTCGGACTGCCGCGACGCTGTTGTCGCCGCCGCCGAAGCCCTGTCGGCCGCAGGAGCCAAGGTGGACCAGGTCGCCATCCCTGAACTGCTCCTCGGGCTGCCTGCCTACTACGTGATCGCGCCCGCCGAGGCGTCCTCGAACCTGTCGCGCTATGACGGCGTCCGCTACGGGCTCCGTGTCGACGGGCCCGATGTCGAGACGATGAACGCCCGGACACGCGGCGAGGGCTTCGGGCCCGAGGTGAAGCGTCGCATCATGATGGGCACCTACGCCCTGTCGGCCGGTTACTACGACGCCTACTACGGCCAGGCGCAGAAGGCCCGCACACTTGTCATCCGGGCCTTCGAGGCCGCGTACAAGAACTTCGACGTCCTGTTGACCCCGACGACGCCGTCGGTCGCCTTCCCGTTCGGGTCCAAGGTCGCCGATCCCATCGAGATGTACATGTGCGACCTGTGCTCCATCCCGTCCAGCCTTGCCGGTCATCCCGCCGCCAGCGTGCCCTTCGCACTGAGCTCCGAAGGGTTGCCGATCGGGATCCAGGTTCTCGCCCCGGCTCTCGGCGAGTCGGTGATGATGCGCGTCGCCGCCAGTCTGGAGACGGCCGCGCCACGTGCCGCGAGAGGCCCGGTGACGCCATGACCGATTACGAGACCGTGGTCGGCCTCGAGGTGCACTGCGAGCTCTTGACGGCGACCAAGCTCTTCTGCGGTTGCCGGAACGCCTTCGGGGACGAACCGAACACGAACATCTGCCCCGTCTGTCTCGGGCTGCCCGGCTCGCTGCCCGTGCTCAACCGGCGGGCAGTCGAGCTCGCCCTGAGGATCGGCACGGCCCTCAACTGCCGCCCGGAGCGCTCGATCTTCCACCGCAAGAACTACTTCTATCCCGACATGCCGAAGGACTACCAGATCAGCCAGTACGACGAGCCGATCAACGTCGACGGATGGCTGGAGCTGCCGGACGGGTCTCGAGTCGGCATCGAACGAGCCCACATGGAAGAGGACACCGGCAAGACGACCCATGTCGGCGGCGGCGGCCGCATCCACGAGGCCGGCTACTCCCTCGTGGACTACAACCGCGCCGGGGTGCCCCTCGTCGAGATCGTCTCCCGCCCCGACATCGGCTCCGCGGCTCAAGCTCGGGCCTACGTCGACGAGCTGCGCTCGATCCTGGTCGCGACCGGTGCCTCCGACGGCCGCATGGAGGAGGGGTCGCTGCGCGTCGACGCCAACGTCTCGGTGCGCCCGGTCGGCGCGACCGAGTACGGGACGCGATGCGAGGTGAAGAACCTGAACTCGCTGCGCTCGCTCGAGCGGGCGGTCGACTACGAGGTGGCTCGCCAGACCGCCCTCGTCGAGTCCGGCGAGCGGATCGCCCAGGAGACACGCCACTGGGACGAGGGGGACGGCAGCACCCACTCCCTTCGCTCCAAGGAAGAGGCGAACGACTACCGCTACTTCCCCGAGCCCGATCTCACGCCTCTCGTGCCCGACGCAGGGCTCCTCGCGGCTGCCGCCGAGGGCGTCGGGCCCATGCCCGCCGAGCGCCGCCACCGGCTCTCGGCGCTCCTGGCCGGTGACGCCGAGCTGGCCACGCGCCGCGACGGCTCGACCGACCAGGTCGTGACGGTCGTGGACCTCGGTCTGGACGACCTCGTCCGCGACGCCGTGGCGGCCGGGGCCGACCCGCGGCTCGCCCTGGCGAGGGCCGCGAACGAGGCCGCCGCCAACCCGGAAGGGGCGAAGAGCCTTGATCCGGCAGCCTTTGCGGCGCTGGTGAAGATGGAGTCGGCCGGCCAGCTGTCGGCGACGCAGTCCAAAGAGGTGCTCGCCGAGCTCATGAGCCAAGGTGGCGACCCGGCCCAGATCGCCGGCCGCCTCGGCTACGAGCAGATGGACTCCTCGGCGTTCGAGGCGATGGTGGACGAGGTGATCAACGCCAACCCCGAGGAGTGGCAGCGCTTCTGCGGCGGGGACGACAAGGTGGCGCAGTTCCTTCTCGGCCAGGTGATGCGCGCCTCGAAGGGACGGGCGAACGGCAAGCTGGTCGCGGCGGCGTTCGCCTCGCGCCGCAAGCTTAGAGGCGCCAAGTTTCAGGGCCGCAGGTTCAGAGGCCGCCAAGTTCGAGGGGCGAGTTCAGAGGCGCAGTTTCAGAGGCCGTCAGGCGCCGGTCGGGTCGGCGGCCGACGGCCGGGTAGTTTGAGGCCCGATGACTGACAAGATCCGCTCGCTCAAGATCCACAGCCAGGACGTCACCGAGGGCTTCCGCCGGGCTCCGTCGTGGGCGATGCTGCGCGTGGTCGGGATGACCGACGCCGACTTCGAAAAGCCCCAGGTCGGAGTCGCCTCCACCTGGAACGAGGTGACGCCTTGCAACCTCCCCCTTGCCCGGCTCGCCCAGCGGACAAAAGACGGCGTCCGCGCCGCCGGCGGATTTCCCTTCGAGTTCGTGACCATCGCCGTCTCCGACGGCATCGCCATGGGCCACGAGGGGATGCACGCATCGCTTGTGAGCCGGGAGATCATCGCCGACTCGGTCGAGGCGATGATGCACGCCGAGCGCTTCGACGCCTTCGTCGGCCTCGCGGGATGCGACAAGTCGCTGCCCGGGATGCTGATGGCAGCCGGCCGGCTCGACCTGCCCATGGTCTTCGTCTACGGCGGCACGATCCTTCCGGGACAGCTCGGTGGTCGCGCCCTCGACGTCGTCTCGGTCTTCGAGGCGGTCGGGGCACGCTCTGCGGGCACGATCGACGATGCCGAGCTGCTGGCGATCGAGCGCAACGCATGCCCGAGCGAAGGCTCCTGCGCGGGCATGTTCACAGCCAACACGATGGCTTCGGTCGCCGAGGCGCTCGGCATGGCCCTCCCGGCGGGCGCATCGGCGCCGGCGGTCGACCGCCGGCGGGACGATCTCGCGTACGCGAGCGGACTGGCTGTGATCGCCTTGCTCGAAAAGGGGATTCGGCCTCGCCAGATCATGACGAAGCGGTCCTTCGAGAACGCCATCGCGACGGTCATGGCGCTCGGAGGCTCGACCAACGCCGTGCTCCACCTGCTGGCCATCGCCAACGAGGCCAGGGTCGAGCTCCACCTGGACGACTTCTCCCGTATCGGCCGCAACGTGCCCCACCTCGCGGACATGAAGCCGCACGGCAAGTACCACATGACGGACCTGGACCGCATCGGCGGCGTCGCCGTCGTGCTCCGCACCCTCATGGAAGAGGGTCTGGTCGACGGCGACTGCCTCACGGTCACCGGCAAGACGATGGCCGAGAACCTCGCCGACCTCGACCCGCCGGCTCCTGACGGGTCGGTCGTCCACACCTTCGCCGAACCGATCCACGCCGACGGCGGCATCGCCATCCTCCGCGGTTCGCTCGCGCCCGAGGGTGCGGTGGTGAAGGTCGCGGGCATCGACGGGACGCTGTCTTTCACCGGCCGCGCCCGCGTCTTCGACGGCGAGGCAGCGGCCATGGAGGCCATCCTCGTCGGCAGCATCACCCCGGGAACCGTCGTCGTCATCCGCTACGAAGGGCCGAAGGGGGGCCCGGGCATGCGCGAGATGCTGGCGGTCACGGGCGCCATGACGGGCGCCGGCAGGGGAGGAGACTGCGCCCTGGTCACCGACGGGCGTTTCTCGGGGGGCACCCAGGGCTTCTGCATCGGGCACGTCGCGCCCGAGGCTGCCGTCGGGGGTCCGATCGGCCTCGTGGAAGACGGAGACGAGATCGTGCTCGACGCCCACACAGGGCGTCTCGAGGTCGTCGTCGAGCCCGCTGAGCTCGAACGCCGCCGGGAGCGGTGGCAGCCACCCGAGCCCCGCTATCGGAGCGGGGTGCTCGCCAAGTACGCCCGTCTTGTCGTCGGCGCGGAACGGGGCGCCATCACCGAGCCATAGCCGTGCGGCGCCACGAGCGGGGAGCCACCGCGGACGGCCACGGTCGCGCGGGTTGCGGATCGCCACCGCCTCTGCGACACTTGTCGGCGATGACCGCCCACGGCAGCCTCGTACTTATCACCTAGCGCACAACGCCTCTCGCGTTGTTGCGCCTGCGACCTCCCCGAAGGGGAGGTCGTTTCGTTTTCCGGCATCAGCGCACTCGGCCAGCCGCCCTGCGAACATCAGTCAACAGCCCGCGACCCACCAACCCGACGAGAAGAGTGAGAGGAAAGCCCCGATGGAGCTCACCGGAGCACAAGCCCTTGTGAAGAGCCTCGAGATGCAAGAGGTCGAGGTCATCTTCGGCCTTCCAGGTGGGGCGATCCTTCCCGTGTACGACCCCATCATCGACTCGCCCATCCGGCACATCCTCGTCAGGCACGAGCAGGGTGCGGGTCACATGGCAGAGGGGTACGCCCAGGCCACGGGCCGCCCGGGGGTGGCCATGGTCACGAGCGGCCCGGGCGCCACGAACGTCGTCACCGCCCTCGCCGACGCCTACATGGACTCGATCCCGTTCGTCTGTGTCACCGGCCAGGTGTCGACGCAGGCGATCGGCACCGACGCCTTCCAGGAGAGCGACACGACCGGGATCACCCTCGGCGTCACCAAGCACAACTTTCTCGTCACGAAGGCGGCCGACATCCCCCAGGTCGTCCGCGAGGCCTTCCACATCGCGACCACGGGCCGTCCCGGCCCGGTGCTCATCGACTTCCCGAAAGACGTGGCCACCTCGACGATGGAGTGGTACTGGCCCGACGGGGTCGATCTGCCCGGATACCGTCCGGCCTCGCATCCTGACCTGGCCGCGATAAGGGCGGCGGCCGCGCTCGTGATGCAAGCCGAGAGACCCGTCATCTACGCCGGCGGCGGCATCTTGAAGTCCAATGCCGCAGACGTGCTGCGCGAGCTGGCCGAGCTGACCGGCATTCCCGTGGTGACGACGCTCATGGCGCGGGGCTGCTTCCCCGACAGCCATCCGCTCTGCCTCGGGATGCCCGGGATGCACGGCAATTACACGGCCGTGACGTCCATGCAGAAGTCGGACCTGCTGATCGCCCTCGGCAGCCGCTTCGACGACCGCGTGACCGGCAAGGTCTCCGCCTTCGCCCCGGGGGCCAAGGTCATCCATGTCGACATCGACAAGGCCGAGATCGGCAAGGTGCGTCGGCCCGACGTCGGCATCGTCGCAGACTGCCGCCTTGCCATCGAGGCTCTCGTGGAGACGATCAGGGCGGCCGGGCCCGCCGATCACGGCCGCCTCGCGCCTTGGATGGAGACGCTCAAGAGCTGGCAGGCGGAGTACCCGTACACCTACGACCGCTCCGAGCCCGACCGGGCGGAGCTCTCCATGTCCGGAGTGGGGCGGCGTCCCACGCTCAAGCCGCAGTTCGTCATTGAAGCGCTCAGAGCCACGACGCCGAGAGACACGATCCTCGTCTCCGGCGTGGGCCAGCATCAGATGTGGGCCTCCCAGCACTGGGGCTTTGAGTATCCGAGGACATGGATCAACTCCGGGGGCCTCGGGACGATGGGCTTCGCGGTGCCGGCGGCGATCGGCGCCAAGGTCGGCCGCCCCGACCGCATGGTGTGGGCCGTGGACGGCGACGGCTGTTTCCAGATGACGGCCCAGGAGCTCGCCACCGCCACCGCCGAGCGCATCCCTGTCAAGATCGCCATCTTGAACAACGCCTACCTCGGGATGGTGCGCCAGTGGCAGCACATGTTCTACGAGGAGCGCTACTCGGAGGTCTACCTGTCGCCCGACCTCCCCGATTACGTCGGGTGGGCCGAGGCGATGGGATGCGTCGGCCTGCGGGTGGAGAGCGCCGAAGAGGTGATTCCGGCGATCGAGAAGGCCAACGACATCGACGACCGCCCGGTGGTGATCGACTTCCGGACCGACTCCATGGAGCAGGTCTTCCCGATGGTGCCCGCAGGTTCGTCGAACGACGACATCGTCGTTCACCCCTCCCAGCGTGTTCCCGGCGCCGAGGCGTTGCGATGACCAAGCCCTACACGCCGACCGGTCCCCGCCACCGCCTTCTCTCGGTCCTGGTCGAGAACAAGGCCGGAGTGCTCGCCCGCGTCGCCGGTCTGTTCTCACGGCGCGGCTACAACATCTTCTCCCTCGCCGTCGCGCCCACAGACAACGAGCGCTTCTCCCGGATCTCGATCGTGGTGGACGTCGACTCGGCGCCGCTCGAGCAGGTCGTGGCGCAGCTCGACAAGCTCATCAACGTGGTCGAGATCGGCGAGCTCCACCCCGACGAGGCTCGCGAAGCCGAGCTCCTGCTCGTAAGCGTCGTCGCTGACGCCAGTCAGCGCTCACAGGTGATCCAGCTCGTCGGCGTCTTCGCCGGGCGGATCGTCGACGTCGGGCACGAGGCCATCACAGTCATGGTGGCGGGCACGCCGGAGGTGCTCGACGATTTCGAGTCGCTGATGAAGCCGTATGGGATCGCCGGGCTGCAAAGGAGCGGCCGGATCGCCCTTCCCAAGCTCGACCGGGGATCGGCGGCCGGAGGGGCGACCGTGACGGCATCCCACATCGCTTAGTACGGTTCCGGGGCGGTCCCTCCACGCCCCGCAGACCCCGACGCAGAACATCGATCAGCCACAAGGACAGGAGTCATGGCCAAGCTCTACTACGAGGACGACGCGAACCCATCTCTGGTGCGTTCGCGCAAGGTGGCGGTAATCGGCTACGGCTCTCAGGGCCACGCGCACGCTCTGAACCTCCACGATTCCGGGGTCGACGTGCGTGTCGGTCTCCGCGCAGGATCGTCGTCGCGTTCCAAAGCCGAGGCGGCAGGACTACGGGTGCTGGAGGTGGCCGAGGCGGCGGCAGAAGCCGACCTCGTGATGATCCTTCTTCCCGACACCGAGCAGGCGAAGGTCTACGAGGCCGAGATCGCCCCGCACCTCGCCGACGGCGACGCCGTGTTCTTCGCCCATGGCTTCAACATCCGCTTCGGCCTCATCAGCCCGCCTCCGGGTGTCGACGTCGCCATGGTCGCCCCCAAAGGGCCGGGACACCTCGTGCGCCGCACCTACACCGAGGGCGGGGGAGTGCCATCGCTCATCGCCGTATCGGCCGACGCATCGGGCAAGGCGATGGAGCTGGCGCTCTCCTACGCGGACGCCCTCGGAGCGACGCGGGCCGGCGTGCTCGAGACGACTTTCGAGGAGGAGACCGAGACCGACCTGTTCGGTGAGCAGGTCGTCCTCTGCGGCGGCCTCACCGCGCTCGTCATGGCGGGTTTCGAGACGCTGGTCGAGGCGGGCTACCAGCCCGAGTCGGCCTACTTCGAGTGCCTGCACGAGCTGAAGCTCATCGTCGACCTCATGTACGAGCAGGGCATCGCCGGCATGCGCTTTTCCGTGTCGGACACAGCCGAGTACGGAGATCTCACGAGGGGGCCACGCATCATCGACGAGAGCGTGCGAGCCGAGATGCGCCGCATCCTGGCGGAGATCAAGGACGGAACGTTCGCGAGGGAATGGGTGGCGGAGGACCGCGCGGGCCGGCCGAGATTCAACGCCTTGCGCGACGCCGGGAGGACCCATCCCGTCGAGACCGTCGGGGCCCAGCTCAGGGCGATGATGCCGTTCGTGACCGCAGGGCGCCAGCGCCTCGAAGACGTCTCGGGCGGCTAGGCATGGCTCCCACACCGGGAGCTCTCGAGGCGGCGCCGGATCCGGCTCCGGGACGTCTGGTCGGCGCCGCCTACCCCATCCTCGAGTTCGATCCCGACCCGGGCGCGCTCATCGAGCCGTCGGTCCACCTCTGCGCCCCTTCACGCGACGAGGTCGACGTCCCCGCACGGGCCGTCGTCTGCTTCTTCGGAGACGTGGTCGCACGGATCGCTCGAGAACGTGGCGCCCCGCAGGTCGCGCACCTGTACTCCGAGCACGGGGTCCATCCGATCTTCGAGCTCGAGCACCGGGGCGAGCGTGTGGCCTTCTTCCAGCCCGGGGTCGGTGCACCTCTCGCGGCGCTGTTCGTCGAGGAGGCGATCGACTACGGCTGCCGCGCCCTTATCGCGTGCGGGGGCGCCGGCGCGCTCGACGTCGATCTCGCCCTCGGTCAGCCCGTCGTAGTGTCGGCCGCCGTCCGTGACGAGGGGACCTCGTATCACTACCTCGCCCCTTCCCGGCTCATCGCGGCCGAGCCGGCGGTCGTCTCGGTGATCGAGGGGGCCTTGAAGGCCAAAGGAGTCCCCTTCACGACCGGGACCACCTGGTCGACGGACGCCGTCTACAGGGAGACGAGAGAAAAGGTGGCCCTCCGCCGGGCCGAGGGCTGCATCACCGTCGAGATGGAGGCGGCAGCTCTGCTGGCGGTGGCCCGCTTCCGGGGCGTCGGCCTCGGCCAGATCCTCTATGCGGGCGACAGCCTCGCCGGGGAGGCCTGGGACCATCGCGACTGGGTGCACGCCCACGACGCCCGCGAGGCGCTCTTCTGGCTGGCAATGGACGCTGTCGTCGAGATGCCCGTCGCCTCGTGAACAGCTCCGCCCGCCCTCGCTCGGCCGCGGCCGCGACGACAACCGCCGGCGGGCTGTCTAAGGTCACCGTCGTGCCCAGCTCGTGGCGGCGTTCCTGGTCGGACGTGAGCTCCCAGCAGACCGCGAGACCTTGACGCTCGCCTTAAGGCCCGGGGGAGCCCGTGGGATTGCCTCTTTCGCGGGCAGGACCGTACTGCTGGCGGTGATGCTGTCGGTGTGCCTGGCGACGGCCGGTGTCGTGGCCGGGTCCGGCGCGTCGGCCTCGGTCGGGAGCCTCACGGTCGGCGAGCCTCAGCCCGAGCTGGCCCCGTTCAGCGTGGGAGCCTCCGCCGCCGGAGCCGGCTCCGGCGCGGTCCTTCCCGACGGGACCGCCGTGCTGGCCTCCCTTAACTCGGACGGCTCGGCCGCGGTCGTCTGCAGGCTCGCCCCGGGCGCGCGCGGATGCGTCTCCACGGCCACCTTGAGCCCCTACGCGGGGCACGGCTACAAGGACGTCTTCTCGGGCGTGCCCGAGGTCCTCGCAACCGGAGGCACCGATGCGGCGGTCGTGCTGGAGGACTGCTGCCACCTGCCCGGGCTCGCAGGGCTCGGCGGAGCCGCCGTGTTCGCGAGCACCGACGACGGTGCCAGCTTCTCCCCCGAGGTCCCGGCCGGGACCATCCAGGGCGTGGACGCGGCCGCCTTCGCCGGCGGCCGGGTCGTGGTCGCCTCGTCGAGGACGAGCAGCCTCAACGTGCAGGCACTGCTGCCGGCGCCACATGTCGCCCTGACGGCGCCGGCCAACCCGAATTCCAGGCACGACGGCAACACCTCCCTCGCGGCCTATGCAGGCGGCCTTGTCGTGGCCAGCGACGACGCGAGCGGCAACACGCTCGTCGAGTACGCGCCGAAAGGCAGCGATTTCAACCGTTCCAGCGCCTATCGCCCTCTCGGGATCTTCAACGGCGAGGACCTTGCCGCTGTCTCCGGCAACGCCTTGCTCACCTACTCGAGCACCGCCGCGCCGGGGGCGTTCTTGAGGTTCTTCAACGGCAGGTTCTTCGGCCCCCGCTACGACGTGCCGGAGCCCGTAGGCGCCAGCGACGCCAACTGGAGCCTGCAGGAGGTCGGCGGCGTCGCCCACGTGTTCTTCGTCGACCGCAGCGCCGGCAGCGACATCTACGCCGAGGCCACGGGCAACGGGTTGCGATGGTCTCCTCTCCTGGCCTACGACCCGGCCGCGACCGCGGGTGACCTCGTGCCGCTGCTCGGGGGTTCGGGGACCGGGATCGTCTACGAGACCGATGTCAGCGCTCCGCCCCTGTTGGCCCAACCGATCCTCGCCTACCAGCCCGTTGTGATCGGGCTCTTAAGGCACCGGGCACCGGCCGGCAAGCGGACCTATCTGACCGGCCAGGCGGGCGTTCACCTCGCCGGCCAGCTCGTGACCCTCGAACGGCGCGTCTCGGCCGGGGTCTGGTCGAACATCGCCGCGACCCGCGAGTCGTCCACGGGCAGGTTCGTCTTCTCGGTGCCGGGGATCACCGACGCGTACCGTGTCGTGGTCGCCTATGAGCCCGGTCACCTCCTCTACGGCTACTCGAACGTCGTCATGTTGACGGCCGTCCCCGCCAGGAAGCCCCAGGGATAAATGGTCTTGCGGCGGGTCCCGTTCGAGCTCGCCGGCGACGCCGCGCCGCGCAGGCTGGACGCGCCTGAGGGTGTGACCTTCGAAGCCGTCGACGACGAGGAACGGCTGTCCGACGTGCTCGCCCGGGCTCTCGAGGCTTCGATCGACCCGCGGGACATCGCCGCTGTCCGCTCCGTCGGTGCCGGGGCGCTCGCCGCAGGGATGATCGAGGACGCGCGGGCGGGCCAGCTCTACCGATCCGAACGGGAGTGGTGGTCGATCGTCGCCTTCGAGGGCGAGCCGGCGGGCGTGGTGCTCCCGGTGGTCTTCAGAGGCTGTGCCCGAGGGGCTCTCGACGAAGGCACCATCTACCACCTCGCCGTCCTGGCCGGGCAGCGCTCGCGGGGCCTCGGCCGCCTTTTGCTCGGTCGTGCCACCGACACGCTGCTCTCCCATGGCGTCTGGCGCATCTTCTGCGACACCGCGGCCGAGAACGCCCCGATGATCCGGCTCTTCGAGCAGCAGGGCTGGAAGCGCCTGCAGCCGGTCGAGGTGGCCGGCCCGCAGTAGAGCGTCTTTCGACCGCGCCGACATCAAGCCGCGCCCGTCGTGGCGGGCAATAGATGCTATCTTGATGCAAGAGCCTAATCCATCGATTTGATAGAGAATGAAGCCAATCAGCACACGAACCGGTCGACCACCAGGAGGAAACATGTACCGACGTTCCGCTGTCCTTGCCCTGTCCGTGGGCCTCGGGCTGCTCGGCGCCGCCTACGGCTCGATCGGATCGCTCGCTTCGGCGACGACGACGAGATCAGCGACGGCGACCGCCTCCAAGCCCGCCCCGGGAGGCCGGCTGACCCCCGCCACCGACACCAAGACCTCGGCTTCCGTCTCGCTCGCAGGCGCCGGGGCCAACTCGATCAACCCGTTCTTCGAGAAGGTCTTCTACCTGTACCACGAGGCGAACGCCAAGACGACCATCACGTACTCCCCCGCGGGCAGCAGCGTCGGCATCAGCGACATCGAGCAGGGCACGGTCGATTTCGGTGACACCGAGATCCCGATGGCGAAGAAGGACCTCGCCAAGGCGCCGGGCACGGTCCTGCAAGTGCCGGTGGACCTGGGCGGCGTGGCCATCAGCTACAACCTCCCC
This sequence comes from uncultured Acidimicrobiaceae bacterium, assembly GCA_963804265.1. Taxonomy (GTDB): domain Bacteria; phylum Actinomycetota; class Acidimicrobiia; order Acidimicrobiales; family Bog-793; genus Fen-455. Next base: position 9,115 of record CAWDPZ010000050.1, on the reverse strand, counting down.
GGCGTGGCGGGAGGCCTGAGGCTGGACGGCCCGACGTTGGCGGGCATCTTCGCCGGCACGATCACCAACTGGGACAGCCCCCAGATCGCCAAGGTGACCGGCGACCACAACCTGCCGAACCTGGCGATCGTCCCCGTGCACCGGGCCGACTCCTCCGGGCCCGGCTACGACCTGTACGCCTATCTCATCAAGACCTCACCGGCGTGGGTCGCCCAGGTCGGCTCGAAGCCGTCGAAGACCTGGCCGCTCCCCAATATCGGCGTGGGCGAGCAGCTCAACAGCGGAGTCGCCACCTACATCAGCCAGAAGCAGGGCGCCATCGGCTACGTCGAGTTCGGCTATGCCCTCCAGGCGAGGTTCACCAACGTCGCCCTCGAGAACAAGGCCGGCTCGTTCGTCGTCCCGTCACGAGGCTCGATCGGGCAGGCTGGGCTGCAGGCGACGGGCCTCAGCTCCTCGAAGTTCTCGATCATCTACGAGCCCGGGCCGGAGACGTACCCGCTTGCCAACTTCAGCTGGACGCTCCTCTACCAGAAGCAGTCGAACCAGGCCAAGGGCATCGCTCTCGGCAAGCTCTTCGACTGGGTCGTCACCACGGGCCAGAAGTACGCGAGCACCCTCGGCTACGCACCGTTGCCACCCGGCGTCGTGAGCTTGTCGAGGCATACGCTGTTGGAGCTGCAGACCGCCAAGGGTGGGCCTCTGTTCTCCTCGTGACATTCTACTCCATGACGACCCTCACGGGCGGGGCCGGCATCGCGTCCGTCAAAGACGCTGTGCGGCTCCGCCACGAACGCCCAGGCGGCCGCGCCTACGCAGGCCTCCGCTGGGGGGCGGCCGGGCTTTTCGTGGCCGTGCTGCTCGGCCTGGTCGTGAGCGTCGCCATCGACTCCAGCCAGGCCCTGGCCCACTCCGGGATCGGCTTTTTGTGGTCGGGCACCTGGAACCCGGCGGCCAACCAGTACGGCGCCGGGATTCTCGTGCTCGGCACGGTGGTGACGACGTCCGTCGCCATGGTCATCGTCGTGCCCGTAGGGCTCGGCATGGCGGCCTTCTTGTCGGAGCTCGCGCCGCGGTGGTTGGCCGGATCGCTCTCGACCGCGATCGACCTGCTCGCCGCCGTGCCGAGCATCGTCGTCGGCCTCTGGGCCCTGCTCGTCCTCTCACCGCTGTTCGGGAACCACGTGGAGCCGTTCCTCAAGTCGATCCCGGTGCTGGAATGGTTCTTCCACGGCTACGCCTTCGGCCCGAGCATCCTGCTGGCTTCGGTCGTGCTCGCCGTCATGACCCTTCCGACGGTCGTCGCCTTGAGCCGTACGGCCCTTTCCGGAGTCGCCATGGCCGATCGCGAGGCAGCCATGGCGCTCGGCGCCACCCGCTGGCAGATCGTCCGCGAGGTCGTCTTCCCCGGGGCTCGCTCCGGGATCGCGGCGGCCCTCACCTTGGCGGTGGGGCGGGCCCTCGGCGAGAGCATCGCCGTCGCCATGGTCATCGGCAACAGCCCGGCGGTGCCCCATTCGCTCATCGCGCCGGGTGCGACCCTCGGATCGGCCATCGTCAACCAGTTCGCCGAGGCGGCGCCGGGCATCGGCACCAGCTCGGTCATCGCCCTCGCCGGCGTGCTGCTGGTGCTGACCGTGGCGGTCAATGCGGGCGGACAAGCCCTGCTGCGGGGCATGGGACCGCGTCCGCGTGGCCGGGGACGGGGCGGTGCGATGACGGGCGCCGACAGGCCCGCGGCGGTGCCGGGCGGCGCCCTCGGCCCGGACGACGACTCCGAGGCCGGGCGATGGGGCTGGGCAGCCGGGGAGCGCCGGCGCCCGATCATCCAGGCGGCTTCACGCCGCACTCTGCGCCGCCGGCGCCTGATCGGGCGGGTCGGCCGGGGACTGTGCATGTTGTGCGCGGCGATCGGCCTCGCCCCGCTCGTGGCGTTGGTCTACTACACCGCTGAACGGGGCATTCCCTGGGCTGTCGGTCGATTTCTTCTTCCACGCCCCGGTGCCGGAGGGGATCCCGGGCGGCGGGGTCTCGACGGCGATCTCGGGCACCGCCAGGATCGTCGGGCTCGCCATCGTCATGGCGATCCCGATCGGCGTGCTGGCGTCGCTGTTCTTGTACGAGCGCCGGGGTCGCCTGGCGGGCGCGGTTCGCTTCGGGGCGGACCTGCTCACCGGGGTGCCGTCTATCGTCATCGGCATCTTCGCCTACGCCCTGCTCGTGCGGCCGCTGCACCACTTCTCCGACGTGGCGGCCTCCTTCGCCCTCGCGGTGCTGATGCTCCCGATCATGATCAGGGCGAACGAGGAGGCGATGCGCTCGGTGGCGGTCGACCTCTGGGAGGCGGGCGTGGCGCTCGGAGCGCGCCGTTCGCGCGTCGCCCGGTCCGTGGTGCTGCGCGGGTCGCTTCCCGGCCTCGTGACCGGCAACCTGCTCGCGATCTCCCGCGGCGTCGGAGAGACCGCTCCGCTGCTGTTCACCGTCGCGGCACCTACCTTCGCCATGACCCTGCTCATCTACGCCGACGGGACCCAGCCCTATCCCGACGTCCAGCAGACGGCCTGGTCGACCGCACTCGTGCTGCTGCTGTTCGTGCTCGTGCTGAGCGGGGTGGCCCGCTTGGTCGCCTCTCGCCTCACTCGCAGGGCCAGGTAGAGCGGGGTGGAGCGCTTCGGGATGACCCCGGCCTCGGTCGCGGCGGAGGCGTCCGGCCGCATGCGCGCCGCGCCAGGCGACCGCCTCCGGGCCGGCGGTCACCCTCGAGGACGTCAAAGTCTCCTTCGGCGACCACGTCGCCGTGCGCAACGTGACGCTCGAGCTGGCCGCCCGCCAGGTGACGGCACTCGTCGGACCGTCGGGCTGTGGCAAGACCACTGTGCTGCGGGCGATCAACCGGCTGCACGACCACACGGGCGGGCGGGTCGAGGGAACGATCCGACTGGGCGGTGTCGACGTCTACGCGCCCGATACCGATCCCGAGCTCATCCGCGCCCGGATCGGGATGGTGTTCCAACGTCCGAACCCGTTCCCGACGATGAGCATCCTCGACAACGTCACCTCCGGCCTCAGGTTCAACGGCATCCGCAACAAGGCGATGCTGCGCGAAGCGGCCGAGTCCGCCCTGCGCCATGCCGCCTTGTGGGACATCGTGAAGGACCGCCTGAATCAGACAGCCCTGCGGCTCTCCGGCGGTCAGCAGCAGCGGCTTTGCATCGCCCGGGCGCTCGCCATCGAGCCGGACGTCTTGTTGATGGACGAGCCCTGCTCGGCGCTCGACCCGATCGCCACGGCCAAGATCGAAGACCTCATCACGAACCTGGCCTCGCAGGTGACCATCGTCCTCGTCACCCACAACATGTTCCAGGCCGCCCGGGTGTCCGACAACGCGGCTGTGTTCCTGCTCGACGAGGACCGCGTCGGCGAGCTCGTCGAGGTCGGCCCGACGGTGCAGGTCTTCGACTCCCCCAGCAACGAGCGCACCAAGCTTTACGTCACCGGGCACGTCGGCTGAACTGTCGCTGAACAGCGGCCTAAAAGTTGTCTCAACCCGGCCTGCTGGCAGGGACGCTCCGCCGGACATGGGAGAATTGATCCCGTGCAAACCGAAGGCCAGCTCCAGCTGACCATGGTCGTCCCCTACTACAACCCGGGCCCGAACCTCATCGGGCACGTGGCGCAGGTGATCGCGCTGCTTCGCGACCGCGGGGTCAGTTTCGAGGTCATCGCCGTCTCCGACGGGTCCACGGACGGCAGCGACTCGGGCCTCGAGCAGCTCGGTCCTGAAGTTCAGGTCGTCCATCTCCCGGTGAACCAGGGCAAGGGCCATGCCCTGCGGCTCGGCCTCGGTCTCGGCCGGGGCCGCTACCTCGGGTTCATCGACGGCGACGGGGACATTCCCGCCCCGGTGCTGGGCGAGTTCGTCGACTGCATCGAATCGGGCAGTCCGGACTTCGCCATCGGGAGCAAGCGTCACCCCGAGTCGGTCGTGGTCTACCCGCGGTTGCGCCGCTTCTACTCCTGGGGCTACCAGGAGCTCGCCCGTCTGCTTTTCGGCCTCGACGTCACCGACACCCAGGCCGGGATCAAGCTCGCCCGACGGGAGATCGTCACCGAGCTGCTGCCCATCCTCGAGGAGGACGGCTTCATCTTCGACCTGGAGCTTCTCGCCGTGGCCAAGCGCCGCGGCTATACGCCACGTCGTCGAGCTGCCCGTCGAGATCCGGGAGCGGTTCTCGAGCACGATCTCGCCGAGGGCGGTCTTCGACATGCTCGTCGACACCGTCCGCCTGACCTGGCGTCTCCGGATCGTCCACAGCTATGACCGCGCCGCCGAGCGCCGGCACGCCGCCGCCGCCGGGGCGCCGCCGCCCGGTGCGAGCGTCTGGCCTTAGAGGAGCTTGACGGGGCTCAGGCGCAGCTTGCCCACGACCCAGTCGACGCAGGCGGTCAGAGCCTCGACGTCGCCGGGCTCGATCGCAGGGAACAAGGCGATCCGCAGCTGGTTCCTCCCCAGCTTGCGGTAGGGCTCGGTGTCGACGACCCCGTTCGACCTCAGGTGCGCGGCGACCTGCAGGGCGTCGACGGACTCGTCGAAGTCGATGGTGGCGGTGACGTGGCTGCGTTCGGCGGGGTCGGCCACGAACGGCCCGGGCGTAGTCCGAGCGCTCGGCCCAGCCGTAGACGATCTCGGCCGAGCGGTCCGAGCGCGAGGCGGCCCACTCGAGGCCGCCGTTGTCGCAGAACCAGTCGATCTGCTCGGCGAGCAGGAGCAAGGTGGCAAGAGCCGGGGTGTTGTAGGTCTGCTGCAGGCGGGAGTTGGAGATGGCGATCTTCAGGTCCAAGAACGCCGGGACGTAGCGGCCGCTCGCGGCGAGCCGCTCCACGCGGGCGACCGCCGCCGGTGACATCGCCGCCAGCCAGAGGCCGCCTTCTGATCCGAAGCACTTCTGCGGGGCGAAGTAGTAGGCGTCGAACTCGTCCGGGTCGACCCGGAGCCCTCCGGCGGCCGAGGTGCCGTCGACGAGAACCAGCCCCTGCGCCGCGCCGCCGCCGGGTCCGGCCGGTCGCCGCACCTGGGCCTGCACGCCCGTCGAGGTCTCGTTGTGGGTGAGGCAGTAGGCGTCCACATCAGGGTTGGCGACCGCCCGCGGGCTCGTGCCGGGCGCGGAGACGAGGACCTCGGGCTCCTCGAGGAAGGGCGCCGCCCGCGTGCAATCGACGAATTTGGCGAGAATTCCCCGAAGGACAGGTGCTGGGTCTTCCGCTCCGCCAGGCAGAACGCAGCCGCGTCCCAGAAGGCCGTCGTCCCCCCGTTGCCCAGCACGACCTCGTAGCCCTCGGGCAGCGCGAAGAGCTCGGAGAGGCCCGAGCGGACCCGCGCGACGACGTCGCGCACGCGTCCTTGCCGGTGGCTCGTCCCGAGATAGGTCGGCGCCTCGGCCGCGAGCACCCGCACCGCCTCGGCGCGGACCTTGGACGGTCCGGACCCGAAACGGCCGTCTCCCGGCAGCAGACCTTCTGGAATGACGAGTCCGGGCAAGGAAGACCTCCTGGGCAAAGGCGGATACGGGCTGTGCGACGGCGCCGGCCGAGCCGTGCCCCGCGGCGCGGCCTTCAACGAAGCAACGTCGGAACCTGTGACAGCATAGGCAGATGGCGATATCCCCCTCATCCGACCCAGGTTCCGAGCGCCGGCGCATCTCGCTCGCGTCGCAGCAAGTGGCGCCGTCCGCCACACTGGCCATTGACGCAAAGGCGAAACAGCTCAAGGCACAGGGAGTCGACGTCGTCGGCTTCGGCGCCGGCGAGCCGGACTTCCCGACGCCGGCGGCGATCGTCGAGGCCGCCGCCGCCGCCTGCCGCGATCCTCGTAACCACCGGTACACCCCGACCGGGGGCCTGCCGGAGATGAAAGAGGCGATCGTCTCCAAGACGCCCGCGACTCCGGCTACGAGATAGCGCCCAAGCAGGTGCTCGTCACAAATGGTGGCAAGCACGCTGTCTACAACGCGTTTGCGACCCTGCTCGACCCCGGCGACGAGGTGTTGTTGCCCGCCCCGTACTGGACGACCTACCCCGAGCCGATACGCCTTGCGGGCGCCGTGCCGGTCGAGGTCCCGACCGGATCGGCGAGCGGCTTCAAGGTGACCGTCGAGCAGCTCGAAGCTGCCGCCACGGACCGGACGAAGATGATCGTGTTCGTCTCGCCGTCGAACCCGACCGGCGCCGTCTACGACAGGGACCAGATCGCCGCCATCGGCCGCCTCGCCGTCGAGCGGGGCTGGTGGGTCTTCACCGACGAGATCTACGAGCACCTCGTCTACGGAGACCACACGCAGCACTCGATCCCGGTGGTGGTGCCCGAGCTCGCCGACCGCTGCGTGATCGCGAACGGCGTCGCGAAGACCTACGCCATGACCGGCTGGCGCGTCGGGTGGTTGATCGGCCCCGCCGACATCGTCGACGCCGCGACGAATCTGCAGTCGCACCAGACCTCGAACGTCAACAACGTCGCCCAGCGCGCCGCCATCGCCGCTTTGACGGGTGACCTCTCTGCGGTCGAGGAGATGCGGGAGGCCTTCGACCGGCGCCGGCGCACGATCCACAAGATGCTCTCGGACATCGAAGGCGTCACGTGCATAGAACCTGAGGGCGCCTTCTACGCCTTTCCGTCCTTCGAGGGCGTGCTCGGCCGGGAGCTACGGGGCAGGCGCCCGGCGACCACCCTGGAGCTGGCCGACCTCGTCCTCGAGGAGTCGAAGGTCGCCTTCGTCCCCGGGGAGGCTTTCGGTGCACCGGGTTACGGGCGGTTCTCCTACGCTTTGTCGGACGCGGACCTCGTCCGCGGCATCGAGCGCATAGGCGAGCTCTTCTCGGAGCTCGGCTCCTGAGCGAGGCGACCGGCCCGAAAAGCCGGCGAGCGGGCATTGCGATCGACAGCACGGGCCGGAGACCGGAGCAACGACCAAAGTGAGGGGAAAGAGAATGGGCAGGATCCTTGTCACCGAGAAGCTCTCGCCGCGCGGGCTCGAGCTCATGGCGGCGGCCGGCAAGGAGGTCGACGTGCGGCTCTCGCTCACGCCCGGCGAGCTGCTCGAGGCCGTCGCCGGGGCCGAGGCCCTCGTCATCCGCTCCGCCACCCGCGTGACGGCGGAGGTGCTCGAGGCCGGCCGCGACCTTGTGGTCGTCGGGCGTGCGGGCGTGGGCATCGACAACGTCGACGTCGAGGCGGCCACCCGGCTCGGCGTGATGGTGGTCAATGCCCCCGATCGAACATCCTCTCCGCCGCGGAGCACGCCGTCGCCCTCATGCTCGCCCAGGCGCGCAACATCCCCCAGGCCCACGCGGCGCTCGTCGACGGGCGCTGGGAGCGAGGAAAGTGGGAGGGCGTCGAGCTGCACGGCAAGACGCTCGGGATCCTCGGGCTCGGCCGGGTCGGCACCCTCGTGGCCCAGCGCGCGGCCGCCTTCGGGATGCGCCTCATCGCCTACGACCCCTACGTCACGCCGGAACGGGGGCGACAGATCGGCGTCGAGCTCCTGGACCTCGAGGAGGTCTTCTCGGCGGGCCGATTTCGTGAGCATCCACCTGCCGAAGACGGCCGAGACGATGGGGCTGATCGGCAAGGAGCTCCTCGCGAAGTCCAAGCCGGGCCTGCGGATCGTCAACGCCGCCCGGGGCGGCATCCTCGACGAGGAGGCGCTCGCCGACGCCATCTCCTCGGGCATCGTCGCCGGGGCGGCCCTGGACGTCTTCTCCACCGAACCGTGCACCGCCTCGCCGCTGTTCGGCCTGGAGAGGGTCGTCGTCACACCGCATCTCGGCGCGAGCACGGCCGAGGCGCAGGACAAGGCCGGCGAGCAGATCGCCGAGCAGATCGTGCTCGCCCTGAACGGGGAGCTCGTGCCCTACGCCGTCAACGTCTCGGTCACCGGGTCCTCCGACGGCGTGCGCATCTTCCAAGGGGTCGCCGAGCGCCTGGGCCGTCTGCTGACGGCCCTGTGCGAAGGGGTGCCGGGTCATCTCGAGATCGAGTACCAGGGGGACCTCGCGGGCGAGGACACCCGCATCCTCACGCTCTGCTCGCTGAAGGGCGTCTTTGCGGCCGCGACCGACGAGCCCGTCTCGTATGTGAACGTGCCCCGCATCGCCAAGGACCGGGGCCTCGAGGTGCGCGAGTCGTCCACGACCGCCGCCGGCAACTACCTGAGCCAGGTGACGCTCCGCGGCGGCGGCCACTGCGTCTCGGGCACCCTGGGCTCGGCCGGGACGGAGAGGATCGTCATGGTCGACGACCACTTCGTCGAGCTTCCCTTCGCGGCGAACCTGCTCATCGTCCGCAATGACGACCGCCCCGGGATGATCGGCAGCGTGGGCTCGGCCCTCGGCGACGCGGGCGTGAGCATCACGAACATGGCCGTCGGCCAGACCGCAGGTGGCGGCACGGCCCTGATGCTCATCTCGACGGACCGCCCGGTGCCCCGCGACGTCCTCGGCCGCATCCGGACGGCGGCGGGGATCCTCGACCTGCACAGCGTCGCCGACGCCTGAGTGGCGGTGCCCGACCTAAGCGCTGAGCACTTCCGCCAGGTGATGGCGCACGTGCCGACGAGCGTCGCCGTCGTCGCCGGAGTCGTCGAAGGTGGCCCGAAAGGCCTCTCGGTGGGCACGTTCGTCCCGGTCTCGCTCGAGCCGCCGCTCGTCGGCTTCTTCGTGGCGGTCACCTCGAAGAGCTGGCCGCTCATCGCCAGCTCGGGATCGTTCTGCGTGAGCGTGCTCGGCCATGACCAGGCCGAGCTCTCGTCGCCGGCGTAGTACGCGCCACGTCTGGCGGATGCCGTGCCGGCGGCGCGTGCCGCAGAAGACGACGCGGAGGTCAGGGGCCAAAACGTCGGGGAGCAGCAAGTCGCGCGAGAATACCGAGCGCGCTGGGCGACCCGTTTGGGCCCTCAGATTCGCCTTCGCAGAGGCGTTCTCGTTAAGGCCAACGGCGGGCCCCGTTGGCCTTAATAGCGCCTAATTCAGCCTAAACCAGCCGAAAACCGACATTCGACAGGCCCCAGAGAACCAGCCGATTTGCAGGCCAATCGGGCGTTTTCGGCGGAACCGAGGTATC
>CAWDPZ010000049.1:0-29290 GCA_963804265.1 uncultured Acidimicrobiaceae bacterium | reverse complement strand
AAGGGCGATCGGCAGCACCAAGAAGAGCGAGACTGCCTCCCTCCCGAAGAAACGGAACCTGTGCACGCCGAACGCCGCTGCCGAGCCGAGCAGGAGCGCCAGCACGGTGGCGGCCAGGCCCGCCTTCACCGAGAGCCAGAGGGCGGAGCGGACGGCGGGATCGTTCCAGGCGACGGAGAACCAGTCACGTCGTGAAGCTGCGGATCGGCCAGCTCTGGACCGTAGGAGCGGTCGAAGGCGAAGATGACGATCGTCGCGATCGGCAAGAAGAGGAACACCAGCACGCCGACGACCCAGGCCACGAGCAGGGCAGCGTCTGCGCCCCTCCATCTACATGGCCTCGAAGGCGCCGAGGGCCCTCGCCCCGAGGAGGTAGGCGACCATTATGACGATGGGCACGACGCCGAGCGCGGCGGCAAAAGGAAGGTTGTTGGCGAGCCCGATATTGTCGTAGATGACGTTGCCGATCAGGTTGGTGCCGGACCCTGAGCCGATGAGCAGCGGGGTGATGTAGTCGCCGAGGGTGAGCGAGAAGGTGAAGATCGAGCCGGCGACCACCCCCGGCAGGGCGAGGGGGAACACGACGCTGCGGAACGTTCTGGGGTTACGGGCGCCGAGGTCGGCCGAAGCTTCTATGAACGAGTCGGGTATACGCTCGAGCGCCGTAAACGGGCAGGATCATGAACGGGAGCCAGAGGTAGGAAAACACGATCCACATGGCGACATTCGTATAGGCGATGTTCGGCGCCCCGAGGCCGAGGCGCTGGGTTGTCCAGTCCAGCGTCCCGTCCTTGGTCAAGATGACGATCCAGGCGTAGCACGCGCCAGGTAACTCGCCCACAAAGGCAGCAGGACGGCGACGAACAGGGCGTTGCGGACCCTGGGCGTGCGACCCGCCATGAAGTAGGCGAAAGGAAAGGCGATGACGGCATCGGTCAGTGTCACCAGGGCTGCCGAGGAACACGGTCCGGCCGATGATGGCGGGTATCGGCGCATTGAACAGGTCGGCGAAATTGGTGAGGGAAAGCTGGTGCTGCAGGTTGTTGGTGAAGGGTTCACGGTCCAAAAGGCCGTGACGAGCATGACGATGAGCGATGCCAGGTAGATGATTAGGAACCAGGCAAGGGGCGGCGAGAGCGTGAGGGCGGCCCTGAGCCACGCCCTCGCCACAGGCAGCGGAGACCCGGGCCACCCCCGTCGGCTCTCGGCCCTCGCGGGCCGGTGTCGTCACCACTGAAGCATCAGGGCGTCACCCCGTGATCTGCGTCCACGCCGTAACCCATTGCTGGAACACACGCCGTTGTTGGCGTTGTCCTCTCCGAGCGGGTTTCCAGAACTTGATGGTCTTGAAGTAGGCGTCCGGCTCGTTGGCGTGCAGCGACTCGCAGGACCCCTTGGCGATCTTGTCCATGAGGGGACAGGCCAGGGAGTTGTCGGGTGTCTCACCGTAGGAGACGGCCTGCTCGGCCTGCACCTGGCGGCGTCGAGATCTAGGCCAGCCACTTGTAGGCGCAGTTGGGGTGCGGTGCCTTGGTGGCGAGCAGCCAGGAGTCGGCCCATCCCGTCGCTCCCTCGCTCGGGATGGTGTCGGCGACCTTGGCCCCGGCGGCCTTCAGCTGCCCGGTCTGGTCCGGCCACGCCGCGCCGACGACGGTCTCGCCGTTCTGGAACAGAAGATCTCGTCCGAGGCGAGGTTCCAGTACTTCTTGATGAGTGGCCTCTGCTGCTCGAGGAGGTTCACCGCCGCGTTGAACTGGGGCTGGGTGAGTTCGTAGGGGTCCGTGATCCCGAGGGACGCTGGTGGACCGAAGGTAGAGCGCCGCGTCGGCGATCTGGATCGGGTTGTTTGGGATGGTGATCTTGCCGGCGTACTTTTGGAGTAGATGACCGACCACGAAGTCGGTGCCTTGGGGAAGGCCTTCGTCGAGTACAGCAGGTCGTTCGGTCCGAACTGCAGCGAGACCCCGTAGTGCGCGCCGTTGATCGTGTTGAACGCCGGGCTCTGCAGGAAGGGGCGGAACTGCTTCCAGGACGGGATCAGCTTGATGTTGACCGGCTTGACCGCTCCGCCGTAGATCAGGCGCAGGTCGGCGTCACCAGAGGCGGACACGAGGTCGTACTGGCCACCACCGCCGTTTGCCATGAGCGAGACCATCTCGCTCGAGGAGCCGGCGTACTTCGCGTTGACGGTGCATCCCGTCTGCCTCTCGAAAGGCTTGACCCACTGAGCCTGTGTGTAGCCCTCCCAGGCGATCAAGTTGAGCTGCCCCTCGCCCTTGCCGATCGACTGCTGCGGCTTCATGCCCTGGTCGGCGGCGTCAGTCGGGCGCCGGCAGTGCCTGCGGCGGTCCCGGGTGTGGCCGTGCCCGCTCACCCATCCGGCCAGCACCACCGGCAGTGCGAGTGCCACCACAAGGACAGCCCGATGATTCCTCCGCCGGAAATTAGCCATATAGCTCATGTCCCCTCCGTTTTCTGTTTCGACAACATCAGTCTCCGCCGGCTGGAGCGGCCTCTGCGTCCCGATCCGGAACGACTGATCCGGATGCCATGCCACCCGGACGCGCCTGCCGCACGCCTCGAGCGCTTCGGCCGCGGCCGTCTTCAAGTTCTGGCTGACCGCGACGAGCCGCGCCCCTGTCGGCTTACACCGTAGCGCGTGACGACGCCCAGGTAGAGCACCTCGTCGACAACTCCGAACTCGACGTGGGTGCCCACGGGTGCAGGCTCGGCCTCGTCGAGCAACAGGTGCACCTTTTCCGGTCGGACCGTGAGCCGGAAGCCGTCGCGGTCGATCAGGTTCGAGATGCCGATGAAGCCGGCGACGAATTCTGTCGCGGGCCGCTCGTAGACCTCTATCGGCGTGCCGATCTGCTCGATCTGACCGCCGTTCAGACCGCGAGCCGGTCGCTCATGGTGAGGGCTTCTTCTTGGTCGTGGGTGACGTACAAGAACGTGATCCCGACCTCTTGCTGGATCCGCTTGAGCTCGGTCTGCATCTCCTGGCGCAGCTTCAGGTCGAGCGCACCCAGCGGCTCGTCGAGCAGGAGCAGCTCCGGCTCGTTCACGATCGCCCGGGCGAGGGCGACGCGCTGGCGCTGGCCTCCGGACAGCTGGAGGGGCTTGCGGCGCACCGAGGCCTGACAGCCGCACCAGATCGAGCATGCGCTCGGCCCGCCCTCGCCGTTCGGCCTTGGGATCTTGCGGATCTTGAGCGCCGTCTCGACGTTCTCGATCACTGTCAGTGGGGGAACAGGGCGTAGTCCTGGAAGACCGTGTTCACGTCGCGGGCATACGGCGGTTCACGGGTGACGTCCGCCCTCCGAGCTCGACCGTGCCGCTGTCGGGGCGCTCGAACCCGGCGATGATCCGCAGCAGAGTGGTCTTGCCCGAGCCCGAGGGACCGAGCATCGTGAAGAACTCGCCCTCGGCGATCTCGAGGTCGACCCCGTCGGCGGCCACGACGCGCCCGTAGCTCTTGCGGAGCGCGGTGAGGCGTACCGCGGGGTGGGGGCCGCCAGACCTCAGCCCGCAGGCCGACCTCGGTCGCTGCCTGGCTCACCGGTGCGCCGCCCGCATGAGCACGTAGACCAGCTGGCTGCGGCGGTCGAGTCGCCGTCATCTTCCCTGTTCGCAGGGCGGCCGTACCCGCGGGGCCGCAGGTGGCGCCCGGTGGCCGGCGAGCCGGCACGCATTCGGCCGAAGGGCGCGGCTCAGATCTCGATGGCGTCGAGGTAGGTGACCTTCGAGCCGAGGTTGCCCGCCCGGACCACCCCGTGCTCCTCGAACTCGGCGACGAGGATCCGGTACGGCGCCGTGCCCCGCGCCGCGGGGAGCGTCACCGTGCCCCTCCACTCGGTCAGGGTATCGGTCTGGCTCGTGATGCTGAGAACCGTGCCGTCCGGCTGCGAGGGATCGATGATCCACTGCAGGTCCGGGTCGGTCGTCTCGACGACCTTCACCTGCACGTAGGCCCGCATCGTGTCGGGCGTGAGGCGGCTGGCGGTGGCGAGGTAGCCCGGGCCGAGAACCTCCACGCTCGACCTCGGTCGCGGACGGGTACGTGAGACCCATGGACCGGTTCGGGGCCAGTTGGATGAAGTCGGCCTGCACGACCCGCGAGAGCTCGAGCCCCTTCAGCGAGGCCGGCTGGTAGCGCACGAGCGCCAGCTTGACGAAGGGGAAGTACGACTGGCCGGCCCCGATGGAGATGTCCGCGAACCACAGGCGCCGGTCCTCGTCCCACTGCACCTCGTGACCTGCGACGTCGACCCAGCCGATGGTGCCCGTCTGCTCCTCTAGCCGGAGCGCGGTACCCGTATGGGTGGCGAGCCCGAAGTCGGCCGCCTGCGGGGTCCCGACCGGGCCGGTGGAGAAGACCGGGTCGGCGCCGAAGCCGCTGACGAAGGGCCGCAGGTTCGGCGGCAGGACCGTTCCCGGCGGCGGACTGGCGACGACCACCCCCAGCAGCTCTCCGATCCCGGACTCGAACCAGGGTCGCCCGAGGTAGACCCTCAGCACGTTGCCGACACGGGTCGAGCTGGGCTGGGTGGCGGACGGCTGCACCACCCAGTTCCACGCCGGGATCAGGTAGTCGCGCGTCAGGCGCGGGCGGGCGGGCCGTGCTCGGGATCGAAAGCAGGTATCCGAACGGCGTCTGAGGCTTGGCGGCCTTCTCGAGGCTCGATCTCGTCACGGGCGGAGCCACGAACTGCACCTCGACGGACTGGCCGTCGGGGATGGACCAGCCAGCGATGCGGGCGATCGAGCCGGTCTTGTCGTCCTCGGTGAAGTCGCCGCCCGACCGGTAGATGGTCGCCGTGTCGCCGGCGGCGCGGACGTCGACGGTCCCGGGCGCGAACCCGGCGGCCGAGAAGACCTCTGCCCCGCTGCCGGTGAGGGTCTTTATGACGGTCTCGGTGAAGTACTCGAGGAACCGTGTCGTCGCGATGGCGCTGTAGAAGACCTCGTGGTGCCGCGTGTCACCGAAGTCGTGACGGATCTTGTCGAGAACGATGACATCGCTCTGCCCGAGCGAGAGCGGGATCTCATCGACGCGGGAGGTCTTGTCCAACAGCACGATGCCGGTCTTGGACTTGCCGTCGTCGTAGGGATCCGCCCAGGCGGCGATCACGTCCGTGCGGACCGTGCTCTGGACATGAGACAGCGCAATCCCGCTCAAGAGGGCGTACGTGGCGCCGGAGGATCGCGCCACGCCGAGCTTTCGATACGCGGCGGCTCGAGCGGCTGGCGGACCGCGTGGACGATCACGAGCTCTCGAAACGGCGTGAACATGTAGTGGAGCCGGTGCAGGATCCGGGCCCGCAGCGCCGGCGTCGCCTTTCCGGCCTCGACCAGCCACTGCCACAGGGCCATGACCTCGAGGTCGGCCGGGGCGATGTAGGAGGAGATCAGCACCGGCGTTATGGAAGCCTTCGGCGCCTTCACCTCGATGGCTCCGTCGAGGTCCTGCACGGCGGGGAGAAGGGGGGCGCCGTGCCCGGCTTTGACCACGAGGCGGACCGAGCGGCGCTCGGGCCACTTGCCGATCGAGTCGAACGGGACACGGACGGAGGCGCCCGGCTTCCCGGGGAGGTTGAGCAGTGCCACGCCTCTCGAGAGCACGTCCGGCAGGTAGGGAACTCCGAAGGCCGGGTGAGCCGTGGTCGGTGCCGGTTGGGGCGGGTAGTAGATCCACTCGTTCTTGCCGTTCATGGGCTGGTCGTCGATCTTGCCGCCGTAGAGGTTGCGCACCGACGCCGACTTGTAGGTGAGGCCGTCCCGATCCGCGATCAGCGCGTAGCTCGACGCCTCCGGGTGCCCCCCAGGTCCGTCGAGAACTCCGTGGGTCTCGGCCATGTCCTCCCCCGTCGACGGCGGAGCGATGTGGCGTTCACAGGCGACGATGCTCGGGTCGTTGTCCGGGATGTCGTAGTTCGAGCGGATCACCAGGTTCTCGAGGTGCTCGCCCGGGGTCCTCGCGGCGCGGTCGGGACCAGGACCGGCGACGGCACCGGCTCGAGGCGCCGGTAGGTCACCTCCGGCGTGGCCCAGGTGAACCCGCCGGCCTCGGAGAACGGGATGCTGTTGCCCGCCAGGTCGACCGCCCTCGCCCGGAACCTGTACGTCCCGCCGAAGCGCAGCGTCGGCAGGGTGCCGGGCGTGGCTGCGTAGTCGATCTGGAGCGCGATGTTGCCGTCCGCCGGGTTCGGGTCGTTCGGTTCCAGGCCGTCCGAGGGGATGTCGGAGAGGTGCTTGCCTGGACGCGCGCCGACGAGGCTCCACCCCGGCCCAGCGCATGAGGTACTCCGGCACGTACACGGGCGGGTTCGGCCCGCTCGGAGTGGCGCTCTGGGTGGTCGCGGGCTCGACCCAGCCCTCGTCGCCGGCCGGAACGGGCACGACAGTCGGGGGCGAGCCGATCCCGTAGCCGCCGATCCCGGGATCGGTTGCCGCCGTACGGGCGCAGAGCGGGAACCAGCGGCCACGAGCCTTCGACCACACGTCTACGCGGTAGCCCTGGGCGATGTCCTCGAAATGGAGCTTGACCACGCCCGGCGGGGAGGACTTGGCGGCGGCGGCGAAGCTGTCGTTGCTCTGCCAGTTCTGGAACAGCGAAAGGGCGTTGCCGGTCTTGGCCACGGACAGGCCGGCCGAGCGCAGCGTCGGGACGCCGTAGCTCTCCGGCGTGTCGGCTGATCGCATCTCGGTGTTAGCGTGCTCGACGCCCTGCACGAAGTTGAAGGCCTTCAACGTGGCCCCGTCGAGGTCCATCTCCACGACCTCGTAGTCGGGGTCGGAGAAGCGGAGATAGCCGGCGGCGATCTCAGGGTCCGAGGACCGGTGCGCCGGCAGCCACTCGGCGACGTTGGTCATCGTCAAGGGCCTGATGGCCGTGGTGTGCGGCGAGCCTCCGAGCTTGGGCTTCCAGCTCGGGATCACCGACACCGGCAGCACGCCGGACAAGCCGCCGGGCCGGGTGACCTCCAGCTCGTAGACGAGGCCGAAGAGGCGGAGAAGCGCAGGATGGCGGCCGAGCAGTGAGACGGCTTGGTGGAAGTCGAATTGCGGGACGGGAGGAGGCGGCGTGTCGCTGTAGGTCTGCTTTGGCCCCGGGACCGTGAGGGGCTGGAGGAACATGTAAGCCTGCACGAGATCCGTTCTCGGGTTCGGGCCCTTCCCGGGCGGGATCGGGCCGCCGCCCTTTGGGAACATGGCTTTCACGCTCTCGATCTCGTCGAGGAGCGCCCGGCTGTTGGGCGGCAGCGCGCTGAAGGCGCCTCCCGCCGCCACGTCGTTGCCGAGCAGCTCCTGCACGCTCGGCCAGCCGCCGACAGGCTTGGCGCTCGTGAGGGCCGTATAGGTGCTCTGGAAGAAATGGCGCACGTAACCGGCCGGGTAGCTGTAGAGCGGCGATGCGGTCGGGCTCGTGTACTCATAGGGGTCGACCGGGGTCGACGGCGGGAAGAGCGCCTTCCAGAGGGACGACGACGGGGCCGCGCTCACGATCTGGGCGCTGTGGGTGCCGCCGCCGATCTTGAGCTTGAAGCTGATGGGTGTCTCCGGCCAGTCCTTCCAGTCGGGGAACTTCGCCAGCGTCGACACCTTGTTGCCGTTCGGGAACAGCTGAGGCGCGACGTGCACCGAGACGCGCAGCTTGCCGTCCGCCGCCTTCCCGTGCGGGCAGGCTGTCCAGAGAACCCGTTGTTTCGTCATGCGAAAGCCTCGCAGTAGGTCGCCCAGTTCTTTGCCGTCAGAGCATGTTTGAAATCGGGGTCGCCGCTCCCGCCGATCGTCTTTTGCATCGTGACGCTCACAGAGACGCTGAAGAACAGCACGCTCACCGAGAGCGAGACGGTCGCGGTGCCGTAGGCCTTTCCTGGGTCGAGGTAGGTGAACCCGAGATAGAACTCCATCGATATGGAGATGATCCCGAGCACCGACAGGTTCCCGTCGGCGCGGAGGAACCCGGTGAGCTGGACCTGCTTTTTCGGGACGGTCTCGAGCGAGAAGTAGATGCCCGCCATGATCGAGACACCGCCGCTTGCGACGCCGAGGTCGATCGACAGGTCGGCGCCGAACTCGAGAGAGACCTCGATCATCTCGATGCCGTCGGCTCCGATGGCGAGGGAGAAGAAGCCGCCCCCGCCGAACAAGGATCGATCGTGAGGATGAAGGGGTTGTCCCTCGAGGAGAGCCCGAAACGTACCCGCACAGGAGTCCCGTCGAAGGGGATGTTGACCCCGGCGGACAGGGCGAGGTTCTGGAGAGCGAAGATGCCGACGCCGATGTCGGGCAGGGCGATCGAGTAGCTCGCCTCGATCCCGCCGTCGCTGATCGAGATCGACGGCCCGCCGAGGGAGCTCAGCAGGCTCTCGAGGTCGTTTATGAAAGTGAGCGGCCCGAGGAAGCTGACCGAGTCGATGTGGGGCTGGATCGAGGTCTTCGCCCCGGTCTTGGAGTCGAACGTGAAGGAATTGAAGGTGATCCCGATGAACTCGTTGCCGGTGCCGAACAGGACGAGCTCGAAGTTCGTCAGATCGCCGTGGATCGAGTACGTCGTCTGGCTCGGATTGGCGATGGGCGTGTAGATCTCGGCGTTGATCGTCAGCGAGGCGCCGGACTGGGGCTGGAAGAACCCGAGCGGGTCGGCCTGCACCGTCGGGGTCCAGTCGATCTTCACGTCGAGGGCTATGGGGGGCTTGGTGTTGTCGTTGTTCGGGTAGACGAAGTTGTCCGAGATCTGCGGCGCCTGCCCGTTGGAAGCCGCCTCGTTCGGGTCGATCCCGAGGATGATCTTGGCCACGTCGATGGCACCGAGCAGAGTGCCGGCCTGCCCGAGAGCATGTTGAAGTACTTGGTCGGGTCGAACTTCCCACCGAGGAGGTCGTTGAGATCACCGCCGACAGGGCCGAGATCGCGGGCGATGCCGCTCACGTCGAAGTTCGGCGTGGCCATGCCTCCGACGAGCTTGGCCGGGAAGGCCAGGCCGGGCGCGTTCTCCGTCACGGCCAGGTACACCTCGGTCACGCCGGACTGGAACCCGTGGTTGAGGTAGTTCGGCGAGATCGACACGCCCGGGCTGGGCAGAGGCGACGAACCGGCGCCGACGACCTGCTCGGCACCGGGCAGCCTGACCGCCGCCGAGTCGAGGGCCGGGTAGAAGTTGTTCCGCCCGTTGTTGGCGACAAAGGCGGTGAGACCGTAGGTGTCGACGTGCTGAGCGGTCGACCCGGGCTTGCCGCCTGTGGTGTCCGCGAAGGCGAACAACGACCCACCGAACGCGGCGATCTCCGGCTCGCGGCGACCGAGCCGTATGCCGTCACCACCTTCTGCAGGTTGAGAGTCTGCTGCGCGAAGGTGGAGGAGACCCAGATGACCCCGTTGCTGAAGTCGACCTGTCTCCCCTCGAGGTCGGTGCCGACGAACGAGAACGGGACGTCGGTGCCGCCGCTTCGCACCCACAGGACGTCGTCGGTCGAGAAGGCGCCCACCTGGATGCCAGGATCGGTCGAGGTCTCGAAGTCGATCGGCGGCGTGGAGACGGTCTTGACCCAAACCTTACGGATCGGGTTGCCGCGACCGGCGTGCGGCTCGGCCGGGTCGCCGGCATAGCTGACCTGCGGCTCGGTCACGACGATGTACTGCTTTTGCACGAGGTAGGCGACCGCGTTGCCGCTCGGGTCCACCTGGATCTCGCGGTCGGAGATCGTGATCCGAACCGCCCGGTTGCCCCAGGGGAAGAGGTACCCGATGTTGACGACTCGGACGTAGCTGTCCCGGCCGATCGAGGCCCGGTGCCACCAGGAGGCAAGGTTCACGGGCGAATTCGGCCCAGGCGTCCAAGCCCCTTTGAGGTTGACAGAGGCTCCGAGGGCGGAGAGCAGAAGCAGGTTGACGTCCAGCGGGCCGTCGCCGGGCGAGGTGCCGGTCGTCAGCGTCACGATGTCGAGGCGGTTCTGCGGATCCAGCGACATGAGCCACGGGTCCGGGGGCGGGGGCGCGAACGCGCCGGGATAGCCCGGGGCCCAGAAGGCCTTGAGCCTCGGGGAGACGGCGGGGGGCTCGAGCGCGCCCGCGCCGAGGCGCGTGTGCCAGAGCTCGGTGATCTGCTTGGCGACGACGGGCTCGGTCGCGTGGTGCCACGTGCCGTGCGCGGAGCGGCGTCAGCCAGAGCTGCCACGGGATCTCGAGCGCGGTGTGAAGGGGGTCCGGCGGTGCCGGAGAGCCTGCGGCCGCCGCCGGGACGAGGGACGGCTTCGCTTTGGCCCAGTCCAGCAACCCCGCCATCGTGTAAGGGATCGTCTCGGTGCCGGGAACCTCGAAGGCGAGCCAGGTGAAGCCGGCGAGCGCCCCGTTGAGCGGGGGCGAGGGCCAAGTCGTCAGGCTCGTCGAGTAGGCGACGCACTCCTCGCCGAGGTGCTGGGAGGGGAACACGACGACCATGACCATGGGCAGCTTCGTGTTCTCCGCGACGATCTCTGTCTGGCCGGCGGTGACGACGGCCTTGGCGTTGTAGAACTCGAAGCCGAGATAGACCATGTCCGTCGTCCGCAGCGCCTGGAACGCCAGGCTCGGCCCGGACACGGCGGGACGCTGCCCGCATCGCGCCGTAGAGCGACCGCACCGGAACGAGCGGGTATTTCGACGACGGCGCCGGGGTCGCCAGCATGCGCGGGCTCACCGTGGCCCCGGCCGCTGCCGCGCCGATCAGCTTCAGCGCCGAGCGGCGGTCCATCTCGTGCCGTGGACTGGTCACTCCGGCACTGCCCTCCCCCCCTGCAAGGTCTCCCCAAGTGGGGAGCCCACCACTCACAGTATAAATGCGGCGTCAAGAGGGGTGGCGGATACCCCGCGCCCCGGTGTCGGGAGCCGCCTATTCCACCAGCTCGGCGGCGAGCTTCGCGCCCACCCGGAACGCCTCCTCGTTGATCGGGATCATGGCGCACTTCTGCTTCAGCGCGGCACAGATCGCCGTGAGGAACGTGTCCTCGGGAAACACCCTCGTCGCCCCCTGCAGGGCACCGAGGGCAACGACGTTCTTCACGAGCGGCGAGCCGAGGTCCTTGGCGACGCTGGCAAAAGGCACCGGTACGGCCTTTGCCCCGGCGGGGAACCAGTCGGGCTGGGCGGCGATGACCGAGCTGTCGTAGACGACCATCCCGCCCGGCCGCACCGTCGGGCCGAATTTCGCAAGGCTGGGAGCGTTGAACGCCACCAGCACGTGAGGTCGCGGGGCCGCCGGCGACAGCACCTGTTCGACGGCGACGTGGACGTCCGCGTACGACGTGCCACCGCGGGACTCGGGGCCGTAGCTGGGTATGTGCGTCGAGTCGTAGCCCTCGTTTATGGCGGCGCGGGTGAGGATCATCGCCGCGGTCTGCGCTCCGTCGCCGCCGGAACCGGCGAACTTGAAGCTGATGTCCTCCGGGTCGATGTGGACGGGGAAGCCCTCGGAAAAACGCGGGGGGCTTGCGGTCGTGGCGTCGAGGGCGCTCAGGGTCAGCTCCGGGTCGTAGGTGCCCGTCGGGATGTCAGGGTAGGCCTCCCCGTGGGTGGCGTCCTTCTTCACCCCGAGCGGGAAGACCGGCACCATGTTGTCCCTCACCCAGTCCTCGGCGGCCTCGGGCTCGAGGCCGAGATGCACAGGGCACTCGGACAGGACCTCTATGAAGGCAAAGCCGGCACCGCTCACCTGCAGCTCGAGCGCCTTCTTGATTGCCCGCCGGGCATGCGTGCGCCGTTTGTTGTCATAGAGAGCGACGCGTTCGACGAAGACCGGGCCGTCGAGGCACGCGATCAGCTCCGCCATCTTGAGCGGCTCGCCGGAAAGCAGGCTCCGGCCCTTCGGGGTCGTCGTCGTGCGCTGGCCGAGCAGCGTCGTCGGAGCCATCTGGCCGCCCGTCATGCCGTAGATGGCGTTGTTGATGAACACGACCGTGATCGGGATGCCGAGCTGGGCGGTGCTCAGGATCTCCGCCAGGCCGATCGAGGCGAGATCGCCGTCCCCCTGGTAGCAGATCACGATCGAGTCGGGGTTCGCGGTCTTGTGGCCGATCGCCACGGCCGGGGCGCGCCCGTGCGGGGCCTGCGAGTTCCCCACGTCGAAGTAGTAGTACATGAAGACCGAGCAGCCGACCGGCGACACGAGGACCGTGCGGTCCTGCACTTCGAGCTCGTCGATGGCCTCGGCGAGGTACTTCTGCGCCAGCCCGTGCCCGCAGCCGGGGCAGTAGGTCGTCGAGTGGGCGTTGATCCCCTTGCCGTCGGCGTGGCGCTCGAACTCTCGGTAGAAGACCGAAGCAGGCATCAGCGCACCTCCTCCAGGTTGAGCACGTGCTCGACGATCTCGCCCTGCGAGGGGAGGATGCCCCCCATGCGACGTACGTGGCTCATGGGGGGAGGCTGCGCCCCGGCATGACTGAGGGCGAGCCGCAGCTCGTCCTCGAGCTGGCCGCTGCTCGCCTCCACGACCACGAGATGCCCGGCGTGGTCGAGCAGAGGGCGCAGGGACTCGATGGGGAAAGGCCACAGCGTGATGGGCCGGAACAACCCGACCTTCAGGCCCTTGTCGCGCAGCTCCTTGACGGCGCCCTTGGCAAGCTGGGCCGGCGTGTTGCAGGCCACGAGAACGATGTCGGCGTCGTCGCAGCGGTGCAGCTCGGCCCGCTGCTCGGCCGCGGTGATCCGGACATACTTCGCGTTCAGATCCGCGTTGTGCTGCTCGAGACCGAGCTCGGAGAGGTTGATCGAGCAGATCAAATTGCGACGGTGCGACCTGTCGCCGTACACGGCCCACTCGGGAATCCCCGGTTCGACCATCTCGCGGGGCAGCGACACCTTGCCTGTCATCTGCCCGAGGTAGCCGTCACCGACGATGACGACAGGGTTGCGGTACTTGAAGGCCAGCTCGAACGCGACCATGGCGAGGTCCAGCATCTCCTGCGGAGTCGCGGGTGCGAGCACGATGGCATGCGTGTTGCCGTGGCCGAGGCCGCGGCACACGAGCTTGATGTCCGCCTGCTCGGGGCGCGATGTTCCCGAGACCGGGGCCGCCGCGCATGATGTTCACGAACACTCCCGGAACCTCGGCACCGATCATGTACGAGATCCCCTCCAGCATCAGGCTGAAGCCCGGGGAGCTCGTGAAGGTCATGCAGCGCTTTCCCGCGCCCCCGGCGCCGTACATCATGTTGACCGTCGCCACCTCGCTCACGGCCTGTACGAAGACACCGCCGAGCTCGGGGAGGACCTTGGCCATCAGCTCGGCGCCCTCGGTCGAAGGTGTGATCGGGTAGCCGAAGACGTGCCGGCAGCCGGCGAGCAGAGCACCGACGGCCACTGCGTAGGTCCCCTTCACGATGAGGGGCTCGCGTGCGGGCAGGCCGACCGTGGCGTCAGGCCGAGGCTCGGGACACGGCGCGTCGGAACGTCGCGGGCCTGAGATCGAAGACGGGTCCACGATCTCGAAGGGCTCGTCGTCGCCCTGTGGCCGGAGCCCGTAGGGCTCCGGACAGGCGTCGATGCAAAGGTCGCAACCGTTGCACAGCGTCAGGTCGAGCACGATCGGGACGAGGCCGGTCTCAGGATTGATCTCGGTGCCCACCGTGATGCAGCCCTTCGGGCAGGAGGTTATGCACCGCCCGCAGCCCTTGCAGTACTCAGGTATGACGAAAGGCTTCGGTCGCTCCGCCACTTTGCTCATGGCACCACCTCCTGCAGCGCAGGCTCGCATCCTCATCTTGGACCCGCGGACATCGCCCTGCTAGTCCTTTCAGGCATCCCAGGCCGGGCCGAAAGACCCTTTCGGCCCGGCCGAGAGCCCACGACAGTGGAGGGATGGGAGCTTTTACGAACCGAGCGCGACCATGAACGAGCAGCACGAGGAGCTCCCGACGGCCACCCGGGACGCGCTCGAGGCGCTCTTGCGCCCCCGGTCCATAGCGGTGGTCGGGGCCAGTTCCGACCCGGGCACGGTCGCCGGCCTGCTGTTCGAGAACCTGATGGGGAGCCAGTTCCAGCGGCACCGTGATGCCGGTGAACAGAAGACATCCGGCGGTGCAGGGGATCGCCGCCTACCCGGACCTGGCCTCGTGCCCGACGGTCCCCGATCTGGTCGTGGTCTGCGTACCGGCCGCAGCCGCGCTCGAGGTGATCAGGCAAGCGGGTGATCTCGGCGTCAAAGCTGCCTGCATCATCTCGGCCGGTTACGCCGAGACGGGCGCCGACGGGGCGATGCGGCAGACCGAGCTCGCGGCACGTGGCGGCGGCGGGAGGCGTGCGGCTCGTGGGCCCGAACTGCACCGGCGTCCTCAACGGCACCGACGGCGCAAGGTTCAACGCCACCTTCAGCCGGGCCTTCCCTCCCCCGGGCCGGACGTCACTGCTCAGCCAGTCGGGTGCGATCGGGCTCGCCGTCCTCGAGGCCGCAGAGGTCCGCGGCCTCGGGATCGGCGCCTTCGTGTCCGTGGGCAACAGCGTCGACGTCGGCTGCGACGAGCTGCTCAGCTACTGGGGTGACGACCCCGGGACCGAATTGATCCTGCTCTACCTGGAGTCGATCCAGGATCCGGCACGCTTTGTCCGGATCGCGCGCCGCGTCATCCGGCGCGTGCCGATCGTGGCGGTGAAGGCAGGCCGCACGGTCGCCGGCCGACGCGGGGCCGCCTCGCACACCGCCGCCCTCTCCGAGGGCGACGTGGCGGTCGACGCCGTGCTCCACCAAGCGGGCGTTGTCCGTGCCGAGTCCATCGAGGAGATGCTCGACCTCGCCACGGTGCTGAGCTCGCAGCGGAGCTTCAGAGGACCGAGGGTGGCCATCTTGACAAACGGGGGCGGCCCTGGCGTCCTCGCCGCAGACGCCTGCGAGGCGAACGGTCTTGTCGTGCCTGAGCTCGACGAGCTGACGGCGTCGGGTCTGAGGGCGATGCTCCCTCCGGAGGCGAGCGTGTCCAACCCGGTCGACATGATCGCCAGCGCCTCGGCCGAGGACTACGGCAGGGCTGTCCGCATACTCGGAGCGTCCCCGGAGATCGACGCTCTCGTGGTCATGTACAACACGCCTCTCGTCACCCGGGCCTCGCGACGTCGCCCGGGAGCTCGTCGCCGCCCGGGCCGAGCTGCCGCCGGACGTGGCCCTGGCGACGGTGTTCATGAATGCGGACGGCCCGCCCCACGAGCTGCGCGACGCCAGGATCGCCTCATTCGTGTTCCCGGAGAATGCGGCCAAGGCCCTCGGCCGGAGCGTCGGTTGGAGCCATCGCCGGGGACAGGCGCTCGGCAAGGTGCTTCGACCCGACGTCGACGTCGAGCGAGCCCGCCGCCTCCTGGCAGAGGCCGGACGGGACGCCAGAGACGGCTGGCTGGCGGCGCTCGACGCGGAGAGTCTCCTCGGCGAGTACGGAATCGCTGTTCCCCGGTCGATCAGGGTGCGCACCCCGGGCGAGGCCGAGGCGGCCCAGGTCGAGCTCGGGTGCACGGTGGTCGTGAAGGTGGCCGCGGCGATCCACAAGAGCGACGTCGGGGGCGTCCGGCTGGGAGCGAGGACCCCGGCGGCGGCAGCCGGTGCGGTGCTCGCCATCCGCGCCGACCTCGAGTCCGCCGGCCGTCGGGACGTAGGCGGCGAGTTCCTGGTGCAAGAGCAGATCGAATCGGGCCAGGAGATGATCGTGGGCCTCAGCCGCGACCCCTCGCTCGGGCCGCTCGTCATGGTCGGACTGGGCGGCGAGCTCGTCGAGCTTCTGGCCGACGTCGCCGTCCGCCTTGCACCGCTCACCGACGACGACATAGAGGACATGTTGCAGTCGCTCAGGTCCTACCCGCTCCTCAACGGCTACCGGGGGGCGCCTCCCTTGGATGTCGGCGCGCTCAAGCAGGTGCTCCATGCGGTCTCGGCGCTCGCCGGCGACCTGCCGGAGATCAAGGAGATGGATCTCAACCCCGTGCTCGTGCTCGAAAAGGGCGCCGTCGCAGTCGACGTCCGCGTCCCGCGTGGCCCGCAAGAGGGTGACCCTCCCCCGGCCGTCTAGGCGGGAGCCATAGCAGCCGCCGGGCGAGAACGCGACGGAGGTCGCCGGAGCGACCACGGACCTCTTCCCGGCCGAGAACGCGGCTGCGCCCGCAGCGACGGGTGCTAGGACTTTGCCATGACTCTTCTCCTGGCCACCTCCGGCACGGCCACCTCGACGGCTGCCGTCCTCGTGGCGGCCTTCGCGGCGAGCTCGGTCGAGATGGTCGAGGCGCTCACCCTTGTCGTCGCAGCCGGAACCCGCAGCTGGCGCTCCGCGTTCGAGGGCACGGCAGCTGCCCTCGTCCTGCTGGCGGTTCTCACCGCTTCGGTGGGGCTACCTCTCGCCCACTACCTGCCCATAGACGCCCTCCGCGTCACCGTCGGCGCCCTTTTGTCGCTCATGGGCATCTCCTGGCTGCGCAAGGCCATCCTCCGAAGCGCCGGCCGCCTGGCGAAACACGACGAGGATGCCATCTACGCCCGCACGGTCGGGGCGCTCGGCGAGAAGGGGGCTCCGGCGAGCAGACGGGACGGGTTCGCCTTCGCCGTCGCTTTCAAGGGCGTCATGCTCGAAGGCTTCGAAGTGGTGCTCATCGTCATCAGCCTGGGGTCGAGCTCGCACAGGCTCGGGCCCGCCGCCCTGGCGGCCGCGGCCGCGGCTGTGGTCGTGGCCGCCGTCGGAGTCCTGGCCGCCCGCCAGCTCTCCGAGGTTCCCGAGAACACGCTCAAGACCGTGGTCGGCATCATGCTCATGAGCTTCGGCACGTTCTGGGTCGGCGAAGGGGCCGGCGTGTCCTGGCCGGGCAGCGACCTCTCCCTCCCCGTCCTCATCGCCTTCTTCGCTTTGGCCGCGACAGGGCTGGCCTTCGCCTTCCGGCGACCGATCGCAGACCGCAACAGCGCGACAGCGGCAGGTGCCTGATGGGGCCGCTTCGCCGATCGCTCCGTGCGAGCGCCCACTTCGCCTGGGACTTCCTCGTCGGAGACACGCCGGAGGTGATCATCACGACCGGCGTCCTGGTCGCCCTGGCCTTCGCCTTGCACACGCACCGGATCGCGGCGGTGATCACTCTGCCTCTGGTGGGGCTGTGCGGCCTGTTCGGTAGGAGTCTGGCGCGGCAGCGGTCACAAGCGCACCGGGCAGCCCTGACACCCGGCAGCCCTGGCACCCGGCAGTCCTGGCACCCGGCACCCCTGGCACCCGGCAGCCCTGGCACCCGGCAGCCCTGGCGGCCGGTCACGGAGCGGTTGTCCCGCCCGGCGCCCGGCCCCTCCTCGATAGCGTCTCGCGCGGATATGGGCCACCTCGCGAACGCCGCTTAGCGATGGAGCTCACCATCTACGGCGCAGCTGCCGTCAGCTTCATGATGATCATGTACGCCCTGGAGTCCCGCGGTCCCCGCTTCGTCGCCGCCTTCGCCCTTGGTTGTGCCCTTTCGAGCAGCTACGGCTTCCTCGCCGGGACGTGGCCCTTCGGGGTCGTGGAGGGCATCTGGACGCTGGTGGCACTGCGGCGGTACCACTCGGCACGCCGCGGCGAAAGATAGCCTTGCCGTTCATCATTCCGGGTGACATGGGAAGTACCGAGATGCTCTGCTCACAGTGTCAGATCGCACGGGCGCGCGAGCTTCTGGAGACCAGTGCGTCCCTCGAGGAATCCGAGGAGCTGCAGTCGCGTTCCGGCTACGCCTGGGCCTAGGCCGTCTGTGCCGCGGCGAAGGCGACTTCGAGGGTGCCCTCGCCGCCGCGACAAGGTCGGTACAGGCCCGCTGGAGCGTCTTGACCGGCTGACTGGCCCCGAGAGCGTCTCGGCCTGAGCCGCCGGCGCCGGGCCGGGGCCTCGGGCTCCTCGAAGCCGCCGACAAGGCCCCGGTCAGTCGGATGCCAATTGCCACTATCGGCTCCGGAGGCTTCGTCTGTACGCTTTGCACAGCTCGGTGAAATCGGGTGTGAGGGGGAACGATGATGAAGATCTCCGCGATCCTGAAGAGCAAGGGCCCGTCGGTGGCGACCATCGGCCAGGACGAGACGATGGCAACGGTGGTCGCCGAGCTTGCCCGACACAACATCGGCGCTCTTGTCGTCTCGGGCGACGGTCGCACCGTAGACGGGATCATCTCCGAGCGCGACGTCGCCCGCGCCCTGGAACGGTTCGGGGGTGCCGTCTTGGACATGCCGGTCCGGATGATCATGTCGAGCGAGGTCAGGACGGTGGCTCCGGACGAGGAGGTCGAGTCCGTCGCCGTCATGATGACCGAGCACCGCATCCGTCACGTCCCCGTGCTGGAGGACGAGGCCCTGGCCGGGATCGTGAGCATCGGCGACGTCGTCAAGAGCCGGATCGAAGAGCTCGAGCAGGACCGCGACGCCTTGTTCAAGTACATCGACGCCCGCTAGGGGCCGCTTTCGGGAATCTCCGGGCGGCGCACCGAGTTGCACTTCCTGCGGGTCACGCACGAGGCGGAGGGGGCGAGCAGCGGTGGATGCGGTATTGGTCGCCGGCTCGGTCGCCGAAGGGAGCTTGGTGACAGGTCATGTCTGATGAATTCGAGTTCGCGAAGCTCGCAAGGTCACTGGGAAACGGTGACTTCGCCAGACGGGTGGTCCTTGCGGACAGGCTGAGGCGGGGCACGTCGGTGGTCGCCGCCGGATTCGGCCTGCTGGCGCTCGCGGTGCTTCTAGCGCTCACGAACACGATATCGATCGTGGTCACCTTCGCAGTCGTGCTCATCGTCCTCTCCGAGGTGGTGCGGCTCGGCGTCACCGAGCACCGGAGAGCCGCCGCCTAGTGCCAAGGGCGCCCGGAGCGGTCATCGCCCCAGTCCGCCCTGCCCGAACCTCGAGACGACGACCAGCCCGGCCACCCGGCCGTGTCGGCCGGGCATGCCGGGCTGGAAAGCCGCGATTGCTCCTGGTCGGAGCTGACGACTAGGTGGTCGAGGTCGACTGGACGGCTTCGGCACTCGACGGCAAGCCCGTCGACTCGCCCGTCGCCTCATGGGCCAGCTGTTCGGGCGACGGCTGGATCGTCGTTGCGAAGAGCGCCGGCATGCCGTTGTGGAAGACGCCGTACTTGCTGATCCAGCGCATCAGCTGGTAGGCGATGATGACGCCGAAGGAGCCGATCGCGATGCCGTTGAAAGACACGTTGCCGTGATCGAAGATGAGCGTGTAGTTCCCGGCACCGGCGACGAGGCCGATGGCGGCCGGGAAGAGGTTGACCGGGTTGGAGAAGTTGACCCGGTTCTCGACCCAGATGCGCCCGCCGAGCACGGCGATGAGCCCGTACAGGATCGTCCCGGCACCGCCGAGGACTCCAGCCGGCAGGGTCGAGATCAGCGCTCCGAACTTCGGGATGCAGCCGAACGCGATGGCGACGACGGCGGCGACGTAGTACGCCGAGGTCGAGTACACCTTGGTGGCAGCCATGACGCCGATGTTCTCGGCGTACGTCGTCGTGCCGCTTCCGCCTCCGAGGCCGGCGAGCATCGTCGCCAGGCCGTCAGCCATGTAACCACGGCCGAGTGAGCGGTCCAGGTTGCGGCCCGTCATCGAGGCCACGGCCTTGATGTGGCCGTGTTCTCGGCGATGAGCACGATCACGACAGGGACGATCAGGAAGATCGGACGCATGGTGAAGTGCGGACCCGTGAACTTCGGCAGGCCGATCCAAGCGGCGGACCTGACCGAGGTGAAGCTGATCTGACCCTGTCCCCAGCCGATCAGGTATCCGAAGGCGACGCCGACGAGGATCGAGAGGCGGCCGATGAAGCCCCGGAAAAGGACTGTCACAAGGACGATCCCGCACAGGGTGGCGAACCCGGTCCACGGCTGCTTGTCGAAGTTGTGAAGGTGCTCGAGGCGAGGTTGAGCCCGATGAGCGCCACGACGGCGCCCGTCACAACCGGTGGCATGAGCCACTCGATGAAGCGGGTGCCCCACTTGTTCACGATCAGGCCGATCACGAAGAACACGGCGCCCGCTACGAAGATGCCGGCCAGCGTGGACGGGATGCCGCCCTTTGCTCCGCGACGAGGACCGGGGAGATGAAGGCGAAGCTGCTACCCAAGTAGCTGGGCAGGCCGAGGCGCTGGCCCCGGCCGATGGTGATGAGCAGGAAGCAGAGCGTGCCGATGCCCGAGAAGAAGATCGTCGTGTTCGGCGGGAACCCGATCAGCACAGGAACGATGAAGGTCGCCCCGAACATCGCCAGCACGTGCTGGAAGCCCAGGCCGATCGTCTGGGGCCAGGCGAGCCGCTCGTCGGGCGCCACCACCTCCGTGGGCGGAATGTGCTTCCCGTCGCCGTGCACCTTCCACAAGCCCTCTAACAGGCTCATCTGGCACCCCTTTCTTCCTGGGCCTTGAACCCCTAGGCCAGGGGACCACGACATCTCCGCGGCCCCTCCCGGCCACTCGCACTGTTCCCTCACCTGGCACCGTAAGGTCCAATTCACATGTTCACTAGGGTCCAATGTCACATTGGCGCCAAATCGATCAGCTCGACTAATAGCCCTGCGGTAGCCTCGCCACGTGGATGTCGGCGACACCGAGTTGGCTCCGACGCCTGCCGGGCGGCGCCGGCAATCGTCTTGACGCGGAGCCGTAAGCAGACCGAGCGTTCGGCGACAAAGCCGTAACAGCCGGACGACGGTCCGCGCGGGCTCGCAGGTCGGTTTCGCACCTGGCCAGCTCATGACAGTGCAACTGCGCCGGTTCTTCGGCCAGCCCGAATTGGACACCGTGGGGATGCGCTGGGCGCGTCCTGCAAGCCACATGCAGCACGGCGTCGCCCGCGCCGGCATGTTCTTCATGACCGAGGAGATGCTCGGGTTCCAACCTCGAGGCGTCGACGCCCTCTTTGGCGCCCGCGCCTTTTCGTGGAACCTCGCCTCTGTGACCGACATCGCGTCAAGCCGACGCTCCGCAAGCTTCGCGTGACCCTTCACACCGCGGACAGGCGTGACCGGCTCATCGTGTCAGACGCGCTCGTCGTCCTTCACGACCTGCAGTCATGGCGTTCCAACAAGGCGGGCGGTGTACGGTCCTGACAGGGCCTCGCCGCGTGAGAGAGGGTGCACCATCGTGATCGTGCTCGTGATCGTGCTCGTCGTCGCCGCGTTCGCTCTCGTCGTAATCGACGCCCGCTACGGGTCCCGCCGCGGCTCCAAGGCGCGGCGGGAAGCCCCGCGACGCCGCCATCGGGGCGCCCGCGTCAGTGCGAGGAGGAGCAATCCTCGCTAGTCGCGGGCCTTTCCTGACCGATGTGGCGGGCCTTGCTGACCATATTAGGTCCTTGACGTGCCAGCTACCTAGGTTCATTGACGTGCCAGCTACTTCGACCGGGCAGGAGCCCGACCCGCACGCCCGGGCCGTGGGCATGCCCTTCCGCTTCGCTTGGCTCTTCGCCGCCCTGATCTGCTTCGGCGCTGGACTGGCCCTGCTCGTCCGCGCAGGACTCGGCCTCGACCCCTGGGACGTCTTGAACCAGGGCATAGCGCGCCATCTCCACATCCAGATCGGCTGGGTCGTCGACATCGTCGGTGCGGTGGTGCTGCTGGCGTGGATCCCCCTCAGGCAGAAGCCGGGAGCGGGCACGCTCTGCAACATCGTCGTGATCGGGCTCGTGGCCAACGGCGTCCTCGACGTGCTGCCCGATCCCCATGGGCTCGCCTTGAGGGTCGGGATGATGGCAGCGGCGATTCTGGTCAACGGCGTGTGCACGGCCTGGTACATCGGCGCCGGCCTCGGCCCCGGCCCGCGCGACGGGCTGATGACGGGCTTTGCCGCCCGCGGCCATTCGGTGAGGGTGGTCCGCACCATCATCGAGCTGTCGGCACTTGGGGCCGGGTTCGCCCTCGGCGGCTCGGTCGGGATCGGGACCATCGCTTATGCCCTCAGCATCGGCCCTATCGTCCACTTCTTCCTTCCCCGCCTGAGCCTGCCGCCACCTGTCCACCGGGCGAGCACCGGCGACGGCGCCGCGCGCCGCGGCTGATCTTCGGGTCCAACCGGCCGACTCCCCCAGCCGAACCGTCCGCAGCCGAACCGTCCGCGCCCGGACATGGCGTGAGGTCGCCGGTGACGTCAGAATGTGCGGGGAGGTTCTTCCATGGACTGGAAACTCGAGCTCGTGGTGCTGCCCTCAGCCGACCTCGACCGCGCCAAGGCCTTCTATACCGACAACGCCGGCTTCAGGCTCGACGTGGATCACCGGGACGGTGACTTCCGTGTCGTGCAGCTCACGCCGCCTGGATCGGCCTGCTCGGTCACGCTCATGGCAAATGCGGAGGCCGCCGGCTCCGTGCAAGGGCTGCACCTGGTCGTCAACGACATCGAGGCGGCACACGCCGAGCTCACCGGGCGCGGGGCGGCCCCGAGCGAGATGTTCCACTACGACTCGGGGCGCCAGGAGCCCGGCCCACATCCCGAGCGCAGCGACTACAACTCCTTCTTCTCCTTCAGCGATCCTGACGGCAACGGCTGGCTCGTCCAGGAGGTGCGGCACAACACGCCCGTGAGTTGAAGTGCCAAAGGCCGCGGCCCACAACGACGGTCCGCGTCGGGTCGTGCCCACGAGCTGCGCTCGGCGAGGAAGGGCTCCGGCATGCCGACGGCAAGGTCCATGTCCTCCCGCGAGATCGTCAGGGCTTCTCGCCTGCGGCCAGGCGTGCGCCGATGCTCTCGAGGACAGGCAGGACGTCGGAGAGACTGTCGACCACGTAGTGGGCGCCCGCGCGGAGCAAGACCTCGGTTGCCTCTCGCTCAAGGCCCGCCGCTCGTCGGCGCCGAGAGCGTCGAACTCGGACAGGCTGAGGCCGACTTGATTGCCGGTCACGGCGACGCCCACGGACCACATGCCGCCGTTCAGCCCCTCCTCGACGTCGACGACGGTGTCGCCGATCTTGACGACGGCCTGCACCGGGCTGATCGACAGCTCGATCAGAGCCTGCAGGGCCATGAACGGTCCGGCCGGCCTGCCGGGCTGTCGCCGGCGCAGACGGTCAGTCAGGCTCGTAGCCCTGCTGGCTCGCGACGCGGGCGACGACCTCCATCACCTCGCGCGGGTAGCCGGTCGTCGAGGCGATGGCCAGGCCCCGCTCGCGCAGGCCCACGATCGTCGCCACCACCCCCGGGATGACGTCGGAGTGCTGGGCGACGGTCCGCACCAGCAAGGGCAAGAAGCGCTCGTAGAGCGAGTCGACGTCACCTTCGTCGGGAACCTTCCCCCGGGCCTCCTCCCATCTCGCCCGGACGGCATCGACTCGTGTGATGGCTTGGATGTGCCGCCATTTGGGCATGCCCATCGGCGCCCGCGCCTCCTCGGCGGTGATGGGCACCCCGGAATCCTTGAAGGCCTGCATGATCGTGGCCACCGGGGCCGTGCACCCGAAGTCGACCGTGGTCCCGGCCCAGTCGAGGACGACCGCCCGCAAAGGGCCCGCGTAGTGGGAACGCTGCCCGCGACATGCTCACTCCTCCTGTGTCTCGGGCCATTGGGGCACCCTGCCCTGCGGGCACCTTGTTCGCCGACACAGCCACGGCGGCAAGGGATGATTCCGGGCAAGTTCAGGTGTCGTTAATCCTTCATTCATCTTGCGTTCACCTTTGTCCCTATCCGGCAGATCGGGGCAGAGCCGCCCGAACAGAACGGCTCCGCGCCGAACAGCAGGGCTCGGGACGAGCCAACACCGACATCGGAGCACGCAAAGGCGGCACCTATCCTGCTGGCCGCGTTGACACCCCACCTGCACGGGCACGTCCCGGGAGGAGTCACAGGGCGCAGTTCCCGACTTTCCCTTACATTGGGACGGGACCCCGTGTACAGTTCGCAGCGTAATCGTAACAACGAGAGGGGAAGAGGGCATGGTTCAGCGGGATGAAGGTGATGTCCGATCCGACGAAGCCGGTTACGACCGACGGCGCTTTCTGCGCCAGGCGGGACTTGGCGTCGCAGGGGTCGCTGGCGGAGTGCTGCTCGACCAGGCTGCCAGCTCGGCGAGCCCTCTCGCGACAGGCCTTCTGGATAGAGCCGCCGCGGGAGCACCGCCGAAGGTGCCGGCGAGCCTTCTCGCCGCCGCCAAGAGGGATGGCTCGCTCAACCTGATCGCCGCCCAGCAACTGGGCGAACTACGGCACCCAGGGTACCGCCGGCACTGTCATCGGTGAGTTCCACACCAACTACAGCATCAACTGCAACTCCGTTGCCCCGGAGGGCAGCTCCGCTGAGGAGCTGGCCGCGATCAAGGCCAACAAGGGCACGAGCAAGGCGCCGGACGTCGTCGACGTCTCGCCCGCCATTGCCGTCGTCGGACAGAGCTACTTCCAGCCCTACAAGGTGCAGACCTGGAACCAGATCCCGGACAGCATGAAGGACCCCGCCGGCCGCTGGTACGGCGACTACTACGGCGTCATCTCCTTCGGGACCAACACCGAGGTCGTGCCGAACCCGCCGCAGTCGTGGGCGGACCTTCAAAAGCCCGAGTACAAGGGCCAGGTCGCCATCGACGGCAACCCGGGAGCTGCCGGCGACGCCTTCGCGGCCGTGTTCAGCGCGGCCCTCGCAACGGGCGGGTCGCTCGACAACATCATGCCGGGCCTCGAGTACTTCCAGCACCTGAAGAACATCGGTAATTTCATCCCGGTCGACTGCTACCCGGCCAACATCGTGAGCGGCGAGACGCCGATCGCCATCGTCTGGGACTACCTGAACATCGGCTACCGGACGCGTACCCGAACATCAAGTACAAGGTCAACCTGCCGACCTCGGGCAAGTACGGCGGCTTCTACTGCCAGGCCATCAGCAAGTCGGCGCCGCACCCGAACGCCGCCAAGCTCTGGATGGAGTTCGTCTACTCCGACCAGGGCCAGCTCGCTTACCTTGCCGGATATGTGCACCCCGCCCGCTACACGGCGATGGCAGCCGCCGGCAAGATCCCGGCTTCGCTCTCCAAGAAGCTCCCTCCGGCGAGCCAGTACGCAGGTGCAGGTTCCCGACGGTCGCCCAGATCACGAAGGCAAGTGCGATCGTCGTAAAGAACTGGGACTCGATGGTGGGCGGCTCAGTAGTCGGATCGAGAAGCCCGCTAGTCGGGGGGCGATATGGCACTTGCGGGAGCAGCTGTAGCGGGTCAGGAATACAGTCGAACCCCATCGTCGGGAAAGCGCCGCGGAAACGCTCGCGGTCCCGGCGATGGGCGTTCCTGGGCCGTACTTCCTTTTGCCGCCTTCATCAGATCTTCCTGCTCATACCAACCGGGGAGCTCATCGTGGGCGCCTTCCGGACCGCCAACGGGGCCTTCACGTTCTCCAACATCCACGACATCTTCCAACCAGCCCTACCCGGCCGCATTCGAGATTCTCCCTCGAGCTCTCGGGGCTGAGCGCGCTTATCGGAGGGGTCTTCGGCTTCCTCGTGGCCAATGCCGTCCTGCACCACGGCATGCCCCGCGGGATCCGGGCCGCATACTCTCCTACTCGGGCATGGCGGCGAACTTCGCCGGCGTACCGCTGGCGTTCGCCTTCATAGCGACCCTCGGCTCGCTAGGCGTCATCACCGAGCTCCTCAAGCACGTCGGGCTCCACATCTACCCGGGGTTTCAGCCTCCAGAGCCTCATAGGTGTGTCGCTCGTGTACGCCTACTTCCAGTTCCCCCTCATGGTGCTGCTCATGATCCCCGTGATCGAGGGACTGCGCACCGAGTGGCGGGAGGCGGCTCCAACCTCGGCGCCAGCTCCTTCACCTTCTGGCGCTACGTCGGCCTTCCAGTCATCACTCCGTCGCTCCTCGGGCTGATGGTGCTCCTGTTCGGCAACGCCTTCTCCGCCTACGCGACCGCACAGGCCCTCGGCGTGTCGAATCTCGTCACGATCGACATCGCCGAGCTCGTCAACGGCAACATGGTGCTGAACCCGCAGGATGCCTACGCGTTGGCGACGGCGATGATCGCCATCATCGTCGTCACGATCACGATCTACAGCCTTCTCCAACGCCGGACGAGCCGATGGCTCAGGTAGCCATTCCGGCCGGCGGCCGGCGCGGCACCGCTTGCGACGCGCCCGGAGCCGTGTGCCGCTCTCGCACATCGTCCTCCTCGTCCTCGGCGCGCTGTTCTTCCTCGCGCCCGTCTACTCGGTCGTGCGGTTCAGCCTGCAGGGCACGTTCAGCCAGGGCATCTTCCACTGGTACCTGACGGTGTTCGACGACCCCGCCTTCAAGAGCTCCTTCTGGCTGTCGATACAGGTCTCGCTCGAGACCGTCGCGGCGAGCGTGATCCTGCTCGTGCCGACGGTCTTCTGGGTGCACCTGCGCCTGCCCAAGCTCCGGGCGGTGATGGACCTCGTCTCGGTCATTCCCTTCGTCGTTCCACCGATCGTGCTCATCGTCGGCCTCGCCCCGTTCCTGAAGGCCTTCAGCACATGGTTGTTCGAGCGACCCGAGGTGCTCGCGCTCATCTACGTCGTGTTCGCGCTGCCGTTCATGTACCGCGCCCTCGACGCGGGCTCCGCGCCATGACCTCAAGACCCTTACCGAGGCGGCCGAGAGCCTGGGCGCCTCGCTTCCGAGGACCCTTTTCCGGGTGATCCTGCCCAACCTGCGCTCGGCGATAATCGGAGGATCGCTCCTCATCGTCGCGATCGCTATGGGCGAGTTCACGGTGGCAAGCCTGATGGGCTTTTCGACCTTCGCCGTGTCACCTACCGATCGGCGTCAGCACGGCTTATGAGGGAGTGGCGCTGGCTTCATCAGCCTTGCTCGTCTGGCTTGCCATGCCGACGCTTTACCTGCTCGGTCGGGGTGGCCGTACCGGCGGCGTCGCGGTCACCGACAGGGAAAGGTAGCCATGGCAACCGTCGAGCTCCGTGGGCTTCGTCGCACCTTCGGCATTCGTCGCCTCGACCACCTCGATCTCGAGGTTCGCTCGGGCGAGTTGTGTCCCTGCTCGGGCCCGAGCGGCTGCGGCAAGACGACGGCCCCTGCGGATCATCGCCGGCTTCGAGTTGGCCGACTGGCGAGGTCCTCGTCGAGGGCGAGGACGTGCTCGGAAAGCCCGCCAACAAGCGCAACATGGGCATGGTCTTCCAGGCCACAGCCTGTTCCCGAACATGACCGCGCAGCAGAACGTCGAGTTCGGGCTCCGCGTCCGCAAGGAGAGCCGACGAGGCACGGACGAAGCGGGCCCGGGAGCTCCTCGAGCTGGTCGGGCTCGGCGACCGCCATGGTAACCGGTACCCCCGTCAGCTCTCGGGCGGCCAGCAGCAGCGGGTGGCCCTCGCCCCGTCGATCGCCATCCAGCCGAGCGTGCTGCTCCTCGACGACCTCTGTCGGCCCTCGACGCCAAGGTCCGGGTGCAGCTCCGCGAGGAGGTCCGCCGGATACAGCTGGAGCTCGGCATCACGACGCTCTACGTCACCCACGACCAGGAGGAGGCCCTCTCGATCTCCGATCGGGTGGCCGTCATGTCCCAGGGCCGTGTCGAGCAGCTCGGCACCCGGCCGAGATCTACAGCGGACCGAGGACGGCCTTCGTGGCCAACTTCGTAGGACGATGAACAAGTTGGAGGGCACCGTCGTGTCCTCCGTGGACCGCACCGTCCGCTGCGGGCCCGTTCTCCTCAAGGTCCCGGACCCGAGCTTTTCTCACGCCGTCGGCGAGACCGTGGAGCTGTTCCTCCGACCGGAGGACATCAGCCTCGAGGTGCTCTCGAACGGTGACAATCCGGCCGACGGCCTCCTCGCGGGGGGGTGTCGAGCCTGACCTTTCTCGGGCCGGTCACCCGGGTCGGCCTGACGACAGACATCGGAGCCCTGCTGGCCGACGTCTCCAGCGCCGTGGCCCTGAACCTGGCCGCGGACACGGCCGTCGCGGTCAAGCTCGACTCGAGCTCGCTCCGTTCGATCACTCTTTAGGGACCGTCGCCGCCGGCGGGCATGGAGAGGGCTGCGTCGGTGGGGGGATCCGACTGGCCGCCGAAGTACTTGTCGAGCACCTGTGAGAACACCGCCTTCCCGGCGCGGCCCGGAGGAACAGTGTCATGGACGAGCGGAGCTTCGCGGCATCGAGACACCGACGTCTCCTCGGCCGTCCGGCCCTCGACCCGCAGCACGGCCGCGGCGCTCTCGAAAAGGCGCGGGCCGAGAACGCGGTCGCCGAGATAGGCGCGGGCCTCCTCCAGCGACGAGACGGCGAAGTACCTGGATGTCGCGCTCTGGCCGAGCCCGGCCAGCTGGGGGAACCGAACCGCTCCAGTGGCCGGTCTTGTGCCCCCTTCCGAAGCTCCTCGAGCGCTCGGTCGTAGGTGCCGGGATCGTGGGCCTGGGCGACGACGAAGCACTCCAGGTCGTAGGGGTCGTCGGCCATCGGCCTAGGTGGGCTTGATGACCTGACCCCGGTCCACGGGGATGACGGCGCCGGTCACGAACGAGGTGGCGGGGCTCAGCAGCCAAGCGGCCCAACGGGCGATCTCGTCGGCGTCCCCGATGCGACCGAGCGGGACCTGGTCCGCCAGCCAACGGTAGGCCTCTTCCAGGTCGTCCGCCCACGTCTCGTGGATCGGGGTGTCGATCGGGCCCGGTGCGACAGCATTGACCGCGGATGCCGGTGCCCGCAGGCTCGCCCGCGAGGGACTGCGTCATGTAGTTGAGGGCGGCCTTGGTGAGCCCGTAGACCGACTGCCCGGCGAGCCGCAGGATGCCCGAGGAGGAGCTGATGTTGACCACGGACCGGACCGGGTGGACGCCTGAGGTACCTGAGGGCGCCGCGAAGCAGGAAGAAGGAGCAGCCCGGACGTTGACGGCGACGTGCTCGTCGAAACCTTCGACCTCCCAGGTCTGCCCGGGCCGGGCGCATGCGCGGACGATCGCGGCGTTGTCCACGATGCCGTCGACGGTGCCGAAGCGGCCGACCGCCTCGGCGACGATGCGGCCGGTGCTCTCCGCGCGGCGAGATCGACCGCGACGCAGTGCGCCTGACCGCCGGCCTCCCGCACGGCACGGGCACTCGGAGTCCAGCAGCTCGCTCCTGCGCCCGACGAGGACGACGTTGGCGCCGGCCGCCCCGAGCCGCAGCGCCGTGGCCGCACCGATGCCCGTACCGGCGCCGGTCACCACGATGACCGCGCCGCTCAAGCCCAGATCAGGAAACCCACCACCACTGGCGATCGTCGACGGGTCCATGGCACCTCCATCTCGAAAGGTCCTCCGCGGCCGGGAGCCGCACGGCCAGTCCAGAGGTACCGGGGGTCACCTGTCAAGACAGGTTCTCGAGACGACCGTCCGCAGCT
>CAWDPZ010000048.1:0-8922 GCA_963804265.1 uncultured Acidimicrobiaceae bacterium | reverse complement strand
GGCCCAGGCCGAGCCTGGCTCAGGCCGCAGCCGGCTCAGCTGCCCCGGAAGACTGGCTGGCGTTTCTCGGCGAAGGCGTTGAGGCCCTCCAGGTAGTCGCTGCTGTCGTAGGCCTCGCGCCGCAGGCCCTGGATCCGCTCGTAGACCTGGGCCTCGATGGGCTGGTAGTCGTTGAGGACTCGGAGCTGTTCTTTGATGACGGTGATCGCGAGCGGCGACTTCGAGGCCATCTTGGCCGCCAGCTCCATGGTGAAGCTCTCCAGGTCGGCCGCATCCACCAGGTGGTTCACCATCAGCCACTCCTTCGCCTTGTGCGCGTCGACAGGCTCGGCTGTGAAGAACATCTCCTTGATCAAGTTGATCGGCAGGCGACCGAGGAAGTGGAGCAGGCCTGTCGTGTTGTAGGGCAGTCCCAGGTTCGCGGGCGTGATGGCGAAGGACGCCGTCTCGTCGGCGACGACCATGTCGCAGCTGAGGACCAGGTCGAAGGCTCCCCCCACACGGACCCGTGGACCATGGCGACGATCGGGGCCGGGAAGATGCGGATGGCCCGGAGCATCTCCTCCAGGGGGTCGTTGTAGGCGAGCGGGTCGCGCCGTCCCCGGGGGAGCTCGCTGATGTCACGGCCCGACGACCACGCGCATCCCCGGCACGGCGCCGCAGCACCACCGCACGCACGTCCTGGGTGCCCAAGCCGTCGAGGGCGGCGACGATGCGTTGGCGAGCTTGCCGCTGATGGCGTTGCGCCGGTGCTGGTCGTTCAAGGTGAGGATGCCGACCCTGCCGACGACCTCGATCAAAAGGGCACCGTCCGCCTCGGCGACCACCGCATCGCCCACTGCCCCGGCACCGGCCCGCTTCTCCCCGTTCCCCCCCGCGCCAGGGCCACATAGGTCCGGGCGAGGGCGTCCCGCCCGGCGCCGAAGACGGTGTTCAACAGCTCGAGCGCCTCGATGCGCTGTTCGCCGCTCAAGGTGTCGGCCATCTCGCGCCAGAGAACCTCCTCCAGGACGTTGAACTCGCCCTGCACCTCGCCGATGTCGAAGCCGGCTGCGAAGCGGTCCGCCGCCAGCTGGTGCGACGAGGCGATGATCGGCTCCACGACGCCCTCGCGCACGCACCGGACGACGACCTGGAACAGGTCCTCCAGGTGGCCGCGACTCGCCTCGTACCCGGTGGTCCTGCCGCGGGAATGGCGTTGGTCCAGCTCGGCGACGGCCTCCGCCACGACCCGACCCGCCGCATCGGCGAGAACCTCTGACGTCTCCACGACGGTTACCTCCGTTGTCGTCCCGAGTCTAGAACCTCGCCAAACAGGCGGAATCCGGGCCTCGCCGGCCCCCGGGAGACGCGAGCGGCTCAGGCGGGCCGGCAGACCTCGACGTGCTTGACCGAGAGGATGTCCGCGACGGCGTTCTCGAGCCGGCTGCGCGGGAGCCTGCCCGAAGCGACGGCGGAGGCGACAGCAGAGACGATCTGGTTGGTGACGCCGGCCACGGCCGAGGCATCGGCGTTGAAAAGCACCATGTCCGCACCCGCCTCCAACGCCGCCACCGTCGCCGCCGGGACCGAGTAGCCGATCGCGCTGAGCGAGACCGCCGACAACGAGTCCGTGATGACCAACCCGTCGTAACCGAGCTGGTCCCGCAGCAGCTTGGTGATCACCTCGGGCGAGATGCTCGCCGGCAGCGACGACAAGCCGGGGACGCTGGCGTTCGCGATCATGACCGCCGGTACCTGCGCCGCCAACGCATCCTGGAAGGGGACGAGGCCAACCTTCTGCAGCGTGCTCCAGGGCGGCGTGGACGCCGACATCACGTCGGTGTTGCCAGTCGCCCCGCCAAGACCCGGGAAGTGCTTGACAACCGGCACGACACCGCCGGCTTCGAGTCCTTCCGCGAAGGCGATCCCGTCGGCGGAGGCAACCTTCGGATCGGTGCTGAACGATCGCGTGCCGTCGGGGTCCTGATTGTTGGGCCCTTGGCCTCCGTCGACGTCCAGGACCGGAGCGAGGTCCATCGTCACGCCCTCTGCCCTCATTCGCACCGCCATCCCGGTGGCAAGCCGGCGGATCTCGGCCGGAGTCATGGTGGCGCCCATCTGCCTGGCGGAGGGGAGCGAACCGACCAGGTTCGCGAGCCTCTGCACGACGCCGCCCTCCTCGTCGGCCATCACGAGGGGAACGATGCCGCCCGGCGCCGAGGCTTCCAAGCTCTGCAGCCTCTCGCCCAGATCCGTGGGGGCCGAGGTCCCGAAGAGGATCAGTCCTCCCGCTCCTGCAGCGATCTCAGGACGGATGGAGACCACGGCGCCTTCGTCGACCGGGATGACGACGGTCTGTGCGGCAAGGCGCGGCACGCTCCAGGTGCTGAGATCGTTCGCGCTCGGGCAGGCGGTCGTCGTCGAGGTCGCAGGCAACGTCGTGGTCGATG
This sequence comes from uncultured Acidimicrobiaceae bacterium, assembly GCA_963804265.1. Taxonomy (GTDB): domain Bacteria; phylum Actinomycetota; class Acidimicrobiia; order Acidimicrobiales; family Bog-793; genus Fen-455. The sequence continues at coordinate 6,490 of CAWDPZ010000048.1, read as the reverse complement.
AGGACGTCGTCGTCGAGGCTGGAGTCGTGGTCGTCGTGGAAGTCGTGGAAGTCGGCTCGTCGAGGTCGAGGTGGTGGTCGAGGTGGTGGTCGAGGTGGTGGTCGAGGTGGTCGGTCGTCTGAGTGCTGCCGTGCCCGGACCCGATGCCGCGCTGGCGCACCCGGCCAGCAAGGCGGCGCTCAGGGCGATCGCCGTCGCGGTCGCGCCTCGCCTGAGGTGCCCCGTCCGGCTGGGCTGATGCCCCTTTACGAGCCGGCGTGCCCGCCGCCCACCCATCGGCCGGCGCATCGGCCGGCGGCGGCTTTGCCGCAACCGGGTTGCGCCAGAGAACCTCGCCGTCGTGCGCCTCTCCTGTCGGCTGCAGGCCCGCCCGACGAGCGACAGCCGCTGACGCATCGTGGAGGGGGCTGATGTGGGCGCTCAGGTCGTCGACCCCGCGGGCATGAAGCCACTCGACCAGGGCGCGCACCGCCTCGGTCGCAAACCCCCGCCCCTGCCATTTCACGCCTGTGACCCAGGCCAGCTCCGCCTCGCGGCGGCCGCGCACGCTCGAGACGGTGGCCTGCACGGTCCCGACGGCTGCTCGGTCGTGGCTGGTGCGGACGACCCAATTGAGCCAGATCTCGCCAGGGATCCCGGGACCGGCCAGGAAGTCGGCGGTAGCGGTCGCGAAGCGCCGCCAGGGACGACGGGCCGCCGCCGATGAACTCGTAGAGGGCGGCGTCGCCCAGCACCGCCACCATCTCCTCGGCGTCGTCGACGGCCAGCACCGTCAGGACGAGCCGCTCGCTCACGATCGGTCCGGCGACGACGGGCGCGCCGGGCCCGCGCGACGAATCGATGGCTAACCGCCGCAGTAGGCGTCGGCCACTGTGAGCGCCTCGTCCAAGATGGCGATCCCGTCGCGGGCCTCGGACTCGCTCACGTTGCACGGAGGCACGGCGTGCACCCGGTTGAATTCGCTGAAGGGCACCAGGCCGCGCTCCTTGCAGGCACCGAGCAGGTCCGCCATGGCGGGACTCGAGCCGCCGTAGGGCGCCAGCGGCTCACGCGTCGCCTTGTCCTTCACGAGCTCGAGCGCCCAGAAGACACCGAGGCCCCGGACCTCCCCACGCTCGGGTGCTTGTCCACCAGCTCCTTCAGCCCTGGACCGAGCACCTTGTCGCCGATGAAGGCCGCGTTCTCGACGATCCGCTCCTCTTTCATGGCGTTGATGGTCGCCACCGCGGCCCCGCACGCGAGCGGGTGGCCCGAGTAGGTGTGGCCGCCCACGTAGACGCGCTCTTCGAAGCTGGCGGCGACCGCGTCGGAGATGATCACGCCGCCCAGAGGCACGTAGCCGGAGTTGACGCCCTTGGCGAAGGTGACGAGGTCGGGCACGACGCCGTAGTTCTCGAAGGCGAACCACCTTCCCGTCCGGCCGAAGCCCGCCATCACCTCATCGGCGATGTAGACGATCCCGTGGCGGTCGCAGATCTCGCGCACGCCGGCGAGGTAGCCCGGAGGCGGCGGCATGATCCCCGCCGTGCCGGGAACCGTCTCGAGCACGATGCCCGCGATCGTCGCAGGGCCCTCCAGGGCCACGACCTGCTCGAGGTGCTGGAGAGCCCGTGCGCACTCTTGTTCCTCGCTCGCAGCGTGGAACGGGGAGCGATAGAGAAACGGACCGAAGAAGTGCACGGTCCCCGCGCTCCGTAGTCGTTCGGCCAGCGCCTCGGCTCGCCCGTGAGGTTGGTCGCCGTCGTCGTGCTCCCGTGGTAGGAGCGATAGGTGGACAGCAGCTTGATCCGGCCCGTGTGCTGTCTCGCCAGGCGGGCCGCGTGCTCGACCGCCTCGGACCCGTCGCAGGTGAAGAGGACCTTGTTCATCCCCTCGGGAGCCAGCTCGCAGATGAGGCGGGCCGCTTCGTCACGCGTCCTGTTCGCGTGCAGGGGGCTGATCGTGCAGAGCAGGTCGGCCTGGGCCTTGATGCCCGCGACCACCTTCGGGTGCTGGTGGCCGATGTTCGTGTTCACGAGCTGGGACGAGAAGTCGAGGTAACGCTTGCCGGCGTCGTCGGTGAAATAGGAGCCCTCGGCGCTCGCGACCATCATCGGCTTGATGACCCCCTGAGCCGACCAGGGGTAGAACACGTGCCCGCGCTCGGTGCCGGACGCGGGCACCGCTTCTGCGACGGGAACCGCTCTTGCATCCTCCGCGGCGGAAACGGTCTGGGTCATGATGCTCCTCGTCTCTCCGGAACCCCGGTGGCGCGCCACGTCGGCCGCCACATGCCTAAAGACTACGCCAGGGCCTCCGGACGCCGAATGGGCCGCCGGGGCGCGAGCTCACAGGTGCTCGAGCGCGACCTGGCTGATCCCGGGGCCGTCGAGGCCCAGGCGGGCCAGGATGCCCGCCGCGTCCCCATGAGGGAGAAAGGTGCTCGGCACGCCACAGTTGACGACCACCGGGCCGATGCCGGCCGGAGACGCCCGGCGGAGCTGCTCGGCGATCTTCCAGCCGACTCCCCCCTCCGCGATGCCGTCCTCGACCGACACGACCAGTTCGTGCCTCGCCGCGTCGTCGATCATGGCCTGATCGAGCGGGGCGACGACGCGGGCGTCCCACACGGTGGCATCGACGCCGTGACCAGCCAGTATCTGGGCGGCCTGCTCGCAGGCCCCGAGGAGCTTGCCGACGCCCACGAGGCACACCCGTGACCCGGGCCGCACCTTGCGCGCCCGGAGGCCGCTCCCCACCGCGACCGCCCCGCGGGCCTCGCTCTTCGGCCAGCGGATCGCCACGGGTCCGGTCGTGATCGACAGGGCCTCGTGCAGCATCTCGGCGACCTCCGCGTACGACGAAGGAGCGAGCACCGTCATGCCCGGGACCTTCGTGAGCAGCATCATGTCGAGCACGCCGTGATGGCTCGGCCCGTCGTCGCCGGTGATCCCGGCGCGGTCCAGGCAGAAGATCACAGGCAGCCGGTGGAGGGCGACGTCGTAGTAGACCTGGTCCCAAGCCCTGTTGAGGAACGTGGAGTAGATCGCCACCACGGGCCGCAGACCGCCCATGGCCATGCCCGCGGCCGCGTTGACGGCGTGCTGCTCGGCTATCCCGACGTCGAAGAAGCGCTCCGGGTACCGGTCGCGGAAGGCGATGAGCCCGGTCGGGCCCGGCATGGCGGCCGTTATGGCCACGATCTCCGGGCGCGTCGCCGCCTCGCGGACGAGGGCGGAGCCGAACGCCTCGGTGTAGCTCAGGCGCCCGCTCGCCCCGTCAAGGCTGCGGCCCGTCTCCGGGTCGAAGGGGCCCACGTCGTGCAGGCACTTCTCCTCGTCGTGCTCGGCGGGCTCGTAGCCGCGGCCCTTGATCGTGTGCACGTGCAGCACGACCGGCCCCTGGCGTCTCTCGACAAGCCGCAGCGCCTCCTCGAGCTGCACGAGGTCGTGCCCGTCCACGGGCCCGACGTAACTCAAACCGAGCGACTCGAAGAAGTCCCTGGCCGGAGAACCGCCCGCGGCCGGGAAGCTGCCCGCAGAAGAGATACGGGAAACTGTCGGGGCATAGGAGCGGCCGTTGTCGTTGAGGACGACGACGACATTGGCGCCGGAGATCCCGATGTTGTTCAACGCCTCGTAGGCGACACCGCCCGTCAAGGCGCCGTCGCCCACGACGGCGACGACGCGACGCCGGTCATTGCGGAGCTGGCGGGCCTTGGCGAGCCCGTAGGCGTACGAGAGGGCCGTGGAGGCGTGGCTGTTCTCGACGAGGTCGTGCTCTGACTCCGAACGGTTCGGATAGCCCGACATCCCACCCCGCCGGCGCAGGCCGGAGAAGTCGCCCTGCCGGCCCGTGACGAGCTTGTGCACGTAGGCCTGATGACCGGTGTCCCAGACGATGGCGTCGTCGGGGGACGAAAAGACGCGGTGCAGGGCGACGGTGAGCTCCACGACTCCGAGGTTGGACCCGAGGTGCCCGCCCGTCACCGAAACGCTCGAGACGAGGAACTGGCGGATCTCTGCCACGAGCACGGCGAGCTCCCTCGGCGTCCATCTCGCGAAGGCGCTGCCGGCGAGACCGGAACGGAGAGCGTCGCCCCGGTGCGGGACCTCGATGACGGCCATGTCGATCAGTGGGTGTTCACTAGGGCGCGCAGCGACTGGCGCAGCGATCCCAGGCTGGCGACGACCGCCGAGGGCTCGTAGCCGCAATGGGCCATGCAGTTGTCGCAGCGCGGATCGCGGCCCCTGCCGTAGGCGCTCCAGTCGGTCGTCTCCACGAGCTCGTGGTAGCTCTTCGCGTAGCTGTCGCCCATCAGGTAGCACGGCCGCTGCCAGCCGAAGACCGAGTAGCTCGGGATCCCCCATGCCGTGCACTGGAAATCCACCTTGCCCTCGAGGAAGTCGAGGAACAGGGGCGAGTGGTTGAGGCGCCACTTGCGCCGGCGCTTTTCGCCGAAGGCCTCCCTGAACAGCTGGCGGGTCTGCTCGACGCCGAGAAAGTGCTCCTGATCGGGCGCCTTCTCGTAGGCGTAGGCCGGGCGAGATCATCATGGCGTCGACCTTGAGGTCGTCGTTCAAGAAGTCGAGGACGTCGCGGACCGTCTTGGGCGAGTCGGTGTTGAAGAACGTCGAGTTCGTCGTCACGCGAAATCCCCGCGACTTCGCCTCGCGGATCGCCGCCACGGCCTCGTCGAAGACCCCGGCCCGCGCCGACGGCCGCGTCGTGCCGCTCGCGCGTCCCGTCCATGTGCACGACCCACGAGAAGTAGTGCGACGGCGTGAACTTGTCGAGACGCCTCCGCAGCAGCACGGCATTGGTGCAGAGGTAGACGTAGACCTTGCGGGAGATGAGCTCTTTGACCATCCGCTCGATGTCGGGGTGCAAGAGCGGCTCGCCCCCTGCGATCGACACCATCGGAGTGCCGCTCTCGGCGACGGCTTCGAGCACGTCCTCGACGGACAGACGCTGGCGCAGGACCTCGGTCGGGTGCTGGATCTTGCCGCAGCCCGGGCACGACAGGTTGCACGCGAACAGGGGCTCGATCTCGACGATGAAGGGGTAGTACTTGGTCTTCTTCAGGCGGTGCCGCATGAGATGGGCACCGATACGGACGTTCTGGCGGAGGGGAATCGGCATCAGCGCACCTGTGTCGGTAGGGAGAAACGGACTGTCTCTTCTGTGGTCTTCTCCTCGCTCAGCCTTAGCGGCCCGAGCGAGCGGAGAGTGTCGAGAACTTCTTGGACCAAGACGTCCGGAGCCGAGGCGCCGGCGGTCAGCCCGATGCTGCTTACGCCCGAAAGCCAGCCGAGCTCCAGCTGCGACGCGTCCTCTATCAGCTCGGCACGGCAGCCCTCCCGCTCGGCGACCTCGACGAGGCGGGCCGTGTTGGACGAGTTCGCCGAGCCGACGACGAGCATGAGGTCGCATCGGTCGCGCGATCGCCCGGACGGCGTCCTGGCGGTTCTGCGTGGCGTAGCAGATGTCGTCCGCAGGCGGGGCGGCGATGGCGGGGAACCGCCGGCGCAGGGCGGCGACGATCTCGGCGGTCTCGTCGGTTGCGAGGGTGGTCTGGGTCAGGTACACGAGCGGGCGCGCCGGCTCGGAACCGAGCTCGAGGCGACCGACGTCCTCGGTCCCCTCCACCACGTGGAAGCGGTCCGGCGCCTCGCCGAGAGTGCCTATGACCTCCTCGTGGTCGGGGTGCCCGATCAGGACGAGGTCGTAACCCTGGTTGGCGTAGCGGCGCGCCTCGGTGTGCACCTTGGCGACGAGCGGGCAGGTGGCGTCGATGACCTTGAGTCCTCGCGGGCGGCGGCCTGCCGGCGGATGACGGGGGCCACGCCGTGGGCAGCCAGCACGACGACCGAGTCCGGGGGCACCTCGTCGAGCTCCTCCACGAAGACCGCGCCCTTCGACTCGAGGTCGCGCGACGACGTGCAGGTTGTGAACGATCTGCCGCCGGACGTACACCGGTGCCCCGTGACGCTCGAGGGCTCCCTCGACGATGGCGATGGCACGGTCCACGCCGGCGCAGAACGAGCGCGGGGAGGCGAGCACCACCTCGTGCTCGCCGCAGGCCGCGCCCACCGCTCCAGCGGGCGCCGCACGGCGAGAAGGGACCCGAGCGCCCGTGCCCCGCCGAGAACAGGCCCGCAGTCGGAGGTGTCCGAGATCGAGCGGATGACGGCGAGCGGGTTCTTCGGCAGGCAGCCCATCACCCAGGCCGACTCCATGTCGACGGCGACGGCGCCGGACGCGGCCAGTGCGGCGCGCTCGCCGGCGCGGACATAACGCGGCGAGGACACGAGCGGTCCGGTGAGCACCCCGAGCCCGGCACGGCGGAACTCGGCCGCCAAAAAGCTCGTCCCGGGCAGGCTCCGCGCCTCGGCGGACTCGGTGCTGCGCAGCTCGCTCGCGATGACGAGGTCGCCCGGGTGCAGCTGCGGCGCGAGACCGCCTGCCACGCCGACGAGGGCGACCGCCGTCTGCTCGTCGAGCCGCGCCG
>CAWDPZ010000047.1:0-38304 GCA_963804265.1 uncultured Acidimicrobiaceae bacterium | reverse complement strand
GCTCGGCGTCGCCGGTGTGCAGGTGATCCCGTTCGGTTCTTACGCATCGCCCTATCCGAGGACACGCGGGCGCGAGGAGGCAAGAGCCGAGCTGCGGCCTGGCGCCGATGACGTCAGCGGTGCTCCTGATCGGCAAGCTTCGACGCTGCAAAAGGCGCGGACCTCCTCCTGCCAGCAGCCCAGAGCGCGGGCCTGCCGCGAGCTCTTCTCTTGTCCTGTCAGGGTCGTCCTCGCCGGCGCCTGCACCGAGGCGGCGTATCTGGCGGCCCTCCGCGAGCCGCGAGAGAGGCCGGACCGCGGGCGATTGTCCGGCTCGAGCGGATTCCCGACGAGGAGATGGCCACCTATCTGACTCCGCTGACTTTGCCGTGTTCCCCTTCCGTGCCGTGACGAACAGCTCGTCGGTCCTGCTGGCGCAATCGTTCGGGCTGCCCGTGCTGGTCCCGAACCTGGCTCGCTCGTGACCTGCCGGAGGAGACCGTGCTCCGCTATGACCCGTGCGAGAACGGGCTCGAGCAGGCACTGGAACGGGCGGCGGAGCTGTCGGACCAGGTCCGTGAGGAGATGGGCCGTGCCGCACAGGCGTACGCGGACTCGATGGACTGGCCGACCGTGGCCCGTCTGCATCTGGACCTCTACGAGGAGCTGCTGGGCCGCTGACCCGACCCCGGGCGGTTCAGGCCGGGCGGCCTCGGTGGCCCCGCCCCGCCCGCTTCTTCTGGGCGTGGGCGGCCCTCACGAGCTCGGCTCCGAGCCGTTCCGCGAGGCGGCCGGATCGAACAGCTTCAGCCGTGCCCGCCCCTTGACGCGAAGATCCGCCGGCGAGCGCCGGGTCCCGCATCTTGAGAAGCCCCTCGGCGATCGCAGCCGGATCGCGTGGGTGGACGAGGACGGCGGCATCCCCGGCCACTTCGACGAGCGAGCTGTTGGCCGCCGTCACAACCGGCGTCCCACGGCGAAGGCCTCCAGCAAAGGAAGCCCGAATCCCTCGTAGAGCGAGGGATAGGCCACCGCGACGGCGGACTTGATGAGGGCCGTTCTCGTCTCGTCGTGCACTAGCCCGTACGAACCACGCTCCCGGTTATCCCCAGGCTTCGGATTTCTGGGTCGAACACCTGGTAGCCGTTTCCGACGAGCGCCAGCCTGAGTCCGGCCGCTCGCGTACGGCGACAGCAAAAGCCGTCAGAAGGTTGGGCACGTCTTCCTCGGGTCAAGCCCGCCGTTGTAGACCACGTAGCTCCTGTTCGCGCAACGAGGAGGGGAGCACGCCTCCTGGCCCGGCAGATGACAGGTCGCCGAACACCGGAGGAACAACCGCCGCCCGTCGCAGGAAATAGCGCCGGATGTCACACGCCGACGACGCAGACACGGTGAGGATCGTGTCGCTGCTCAGCATCGCCGCACCGGTCCACACGAGGTAGGGCAGGGCGAAGGCGGGACGAGGAAAAAGATAAAGGCGCGGCAGATCTAGGGGCACCAAGTCGTGCGTGGTCGATATCTTCCACGTCTGTTTGACCGGACGCAACGGGATCCCGTTGTTCGTGGGGGCCCAGTACAGGTCGAACTGCCTCTTGCGGAGGAACCTCGGCAGGTCGTACTGATCCCAGATCAGGTTCCGCCGGCTGCCGAACCAGGTCCACTCCGTCGTGGGGAACAGCTCCCGGTACTGCTCGGTGGGGAAGTTCGTGAGGAGACAGACCTGTGCCCCCATGTCCAAGAGGCAGCGCACGGCGCCCTTGAAGTAAGCGTAGAAGCCGATTCCCGGCTCTGAACGGTTCTCGCGTCGACGCCGACCGACACCCCCTCGAGGTTCGGCGCAGGGCTGGCGCTGCTCGGGTCGTCGAGGTGTTCGACGCTCACTTCGGCCGCACAGTATGTCTCACGGGGAAGATCATCTCTCTTCCTTTGGTTTCGCGCCTGTGGCGATCAGGAAAAGCGCCGTGAGCCTATGGCAGCTGGATGGTCGCCGGTGTCACCGACTTGTGTGCCCGAGCGGTCCGTGAAGGCTGCCGCTCCGCGCCCCGACCGTGCGCGCTGGGTGTCCCCCCGTCGGTGTCGTCGGGCTGGTCCGCGACCGGTCAGTCGAGGTTTCACTGAGAATGGTTATACGAACACAAACAGTGTGGGTCCATGCGACCACAGAGAGTGGTTCTACCGATACGACCAGTGATATTCATAGGGACGGGGTATCCCACTAGTTGGAGCGGCCATTCGGTATGTTTGGGAAGGGATCACGGCTCTAAGCGCCTTGCGAAGGCAAGCCCACGAGTTGAGCCGCCGCTGCGGTGATCCGGGCAGTGAGCGAGAGCAGCGGAGATGACAGGACGGGTGTAGACGAAGAGGGCCAGCGAAACGCCTTGTAATTGCTGGGTCTTGGGGGAAGGTGCCATGGACGGGGTTGTTCTCGGCGTGCCGCCGCGGTGCGTGTTCGGATGCTGCGGGCCGGCTCGACGTGACGGCCGCGGCCGGGTGCGGGTGCCGTATCGAGCCGGCCGGTGGTGGCTGGTTGCTTTCGGATTCCGTGGGTATGAAGCCCGCGGTGGGAGGTGTGACTAGGTCGTTTGGGCCGTGGCTTGACACGTGCACTCGCTCGTGTCAACATCGGTATTGCGAGGGAAGCTTTGAAGCCCGGTTCTCATATGGTCGCTTGGACTGGGCGGAGCGAATAGCGAACCCGTCCTCGCTATGCACTCAGGGCATTTCTGAGACCTGCGAGGAAAAGAGGGCGGGAAAGTGAGTTTGTTCCTGTTTCAACACAGGACAGCACCCGACGAGGGTTCGGCTGTCCGTGGCGAGACCCCCGAGCTTGACACTGCCGTTGGTGCTGCAGATCGCCGGGAAGTCCGCTACTCGAGTGCATCGAGCGCTTTCTCCTTGGTCACCACGCTTCTCGCGCTGAAGCGCTCCTTCACGATCCGCGAGGAGGCGTGTACGCGCTTGCCCGTGCTCGCCAGCCAGACCGATGCCTTGCACGCCGGCCCGTCCCGCCCGGAACGGCGCCGGTCCGCCGCGGCCGTCTGTAGAAGGCCTCTCGAGGGATCGTGCGCAGCTGTCGCCGCCCGTGGTGGTGAGCATCCAGGCGGACAGATCAGACGTCGCGGCCCGAGAGCGCGCGGCCGAGCGCCCGCACGTGCTGGCTCCTCCGACCGAGCTGTCGGGAATGAGGGAGCCGGCCTCTTTCAAGCTCACCATCGTCGTCCCGGTCTACAACGAGGAGCTCACTGTCCGCCAGGTGCTCGAGGATCTCATCGCCCAGCCGATTCCGGGGGACTACGAGATCATCGTGGTGGACGACGGATCCACGGACCGGACCACCGAGATGCTCCAGGCGAGCTGGCACCACAGGCACGTGCACGTCCGCCACGAGTCCAACCGGGGCAAGGGCGCCGCAGTTCGCACGGGCATCTCGCGAGCGAGCGGCACCCACCTGCTCGTGTTCGACGCCGACTCCGAGTACGACCCGGCCGACATTCCCAAGCTGATCGCGCCGATCCTGAGCGGTCGCGCCGAAGTCGTCTACGGGGTCCGTGCGCGTGGAGCGGGGGCGCTGTTCCCCTCCTTCATCAACCTCCTCGGCAACCGCCTGATGACTGCGGCGGCGAACGTGCTCTACGGCTCGGCGATCACGGACCTGCACACCTGCCTGAAGCTCCTCCCGTTGCCGATGCTGAACCTCATGCAGCTCAAGGAAGAGGGCTTCGGTCTCGACACCGAGATCAGCGCCGAGATGCTGCGGCGCGGTTTTCGCCCCTTCGAGGTCCCGGTCAGCTACGTGGGCCGCTCCAAGGAGGAGGGGAAGAAGATCCGCCTCTCCGACGCCTTCCGTTGTCTCGAGGTGCTCTGCCGGGTGCGGCTGCGCGGACGCACGCCCTACGGCCGGAGGGACAAGACGATTGCTCCTCGCGTGACGCTTGAGGAGATGTCCGAGGTAGCGATGCTGTCCGAGGTCGCCGACGCGGTCGACATGTGAGCCGGGGAAGCCCAGGAGCTTCCATGCCTGGTCCGGCGCGGCGGACTTCGGTCGCCGTCGTCACCGACGCGATCTATCCATACCACCGCGGCGGCAAGGAGATGCGTTACCACCAGGTGCTCCCGCGCCTGCAGAAGGCCCTGGATCTCCGGGTGTACACGATGCACTGGTGGCCCGAGCGGGTAAGGTCGAAGTCGGACAACGGCGTCGAGTACCGGGCCATCTGCCCGATGGTCCCGCTCTACGCCGGCGAGAGGCGGTCCATGCTCGAGGCACTCGCCTTCGCGGCCGCGTGTCTCCGGCTGGCCGGGCAGCGCTTCGACGTCGTCGAAGCCGACCACATGCCGTACCTGCAGCTGTTCACGCTCTGGCTCGTGACGCGGATCAGGCGCCGGCCCCTCGTGGTCACGTGGAACGAAGTGTGGGGCAAGGAGTACTGGGGCAAGTACCTCGGGGGAGTGGCAGGGCGCCTGGCCTGGTGGATCGAGAGAGCCTCGATGAGCCTCCCCGACCAGATCCTGGCGCTGTCGCCGGGGACGGCGGAGCGCTTGTGCTCCTATCTGGGTGACGCCGCACCGGTCCGCGTCATTCCAATGGCGGTCGACCTCGACCTCATCGCGAGCGTGGAGCCAGCCCCTCCAAGGGAGGCCGCCGATCTCCTCTACGTCGGCCGGCTTCTCAAGCACAAGGGGCTCGACCTGCTCGTCGACGCCGTCGCCATGCTGAAGGTCGACCACTCCCTTCAGGTGCTGATAGTCGGCGACGGCCCCGAGAGACAGAATCTCGAGAACCAGGTCGCCGAGAGGGGACTGCAGGGCCTTGTACGGTTCCGCTCTGACGTCGCGGAGCACACGGAGGTGTTCGCTCTCATGAAGGCGGCGCAGGTGTTCGTCTTCCCGTCGCTTCGCGAAGGCTTCGGGATCGCACCTCTCGAGGCCCTCGCCTGCGGTACGGCGGTGGTGACGACCTCGCACCCCGACAATCAGGCGCGCCATCTCGTGGCGAGATCCCGCCGCGGCCATGTCTGCGAGCCGAACGCCGAGGCGCTCGCCGCCGCCATCGCACTGGCGTTGGCAGACCCGTCAGGACGAGCCGGGCCGCCGGAGACCTGGATCGAGGAGTTCGACTGGAGTGCGGTCGCAGACCAGTACTCAGATGCTCTTGCAAGCGCAGGAGCTGCGAATCCGTCCGCCGTGAATCGTGCTCGCTCCCGAGAAAGTAGTCTCGAGTTGTTAGGAAGCGTGACATCGATCGGTCCCGGAGGCCTGATGACCCGGCCAAGGCACAGGCGCACGACTAGTCGTCTGTTGACCCGCGTCGTCCTCGCCGGGCTGTGCGTAGGTACCGGGGCGCTGGCCGTCGGCACTGTCCTGCCGAGGTTGGATCTCGCGGCCACGCCCAAGACCCCGACCCCTACCGGGTCGATGACCACGATCCCAACCTCGGTGACCGGCACCAGCAATCCAGGTTCTACGACTGCGACGACCGTGCCTGCGACGACCGTGCCTGCGACGACCGTTCCGCCGACGACGGTGCCGGTCTCGGGGGGTGGCCGCCCGGCCGGGCTCATGCAGCTCAGCGGATCGAAGACGAACTGCATAACGGACCCGCCCGGACCGGCTCTGCAGGCGGTGGAATCGGCCACGGGTCTCACCTACAACTGCATCGAGACCTTCACCGACACGGAGAAGACCTGGGCCGAATGGGTGAACCCCTGGATTGCCACGAGCGCCGGAGTCGCGTTCCAGACCTGGATGGCGGCCGACCCCACCGGGCACCAGCTGATCGACACGCAGAACCTGATCCCTGACAACGAGGCCTCGAATCCCAACTGGACGGCAAATTGCGCGGCCGGGGACGACAACAGTTATGCCGGGCAGTTCGCGACGGCGATGGTCTCGGCGGGCTTTGGTTACTCGGTCATCCGCCTCGGCCATGAGATGAACGGCACCTGGGAGAACGACAGTCTCGGCAACAACGCGACGCAGTGGCGGCTCTGGGCGCAGTGCTACGCGCAGGAGGTCAGTGCCATGCGTGCCGTCCCGGGCGCCCACTTCCTCTTCGACTGGACGATCAACGAGGGTTATCGCAACATCCCCCTCGCCGACTACTACCCCGGCGACTCTTACGTCGACATCGTCGGCATCAGCTTCTACGACCAGAGCGGCAACCCGCTGCCGCCGGTCGGCTCACCCAGTCGATGGCAGACGCTGACAGGAGAGCCGATGGGCCTCAACGAGGTCTACGCCTTCGCCGCGCAGCACCACAAGCCGCTCGGCATCCCGGAGTGGGGCACGGTGTCGACCCAGGGTGACGACGCCGCCTATGTGACGAATACCGCGAAGTTCATCTCCAGCAACGACGTCGCCTACCAGTCGTGGTTCGACGCCGGCGACTTCCACATCAACAAGCTGAGCGCGGCTGCCCCTCTATCTCTCGCCGCCTACGTCCGGACAATCGGGAAGGGCCGCTGAGAGCGAGCTGAGGGAGAGACCGGCCACCGAGAGCGGCCCGCCCCAACTCGGCCTCCGGCTACTTGGAGCTTTGCCGGACGGCAAGCTGGCGAAGCATGTCCACGTAGGTGGAGCGCTCGTGCGGGTCCAAGAGGAACGATGCGCTGAAGCAAACGGCGAACACGACCAGGCTGGCGGCGACGAGCACGATGAGGTTCGAGAACAGGTGCTGGCCACCTGCGGTCAGCTTGAGGATGCCAAAAGCGATGGCGTTCACCGCGACGGGCAGCGCCAAGCGGCGAAGCAAGCGGGAGTAGGGAAGCTCGATCACACGGCACGCGTACGGGAGGTATACCCCGAAGGCCATCACCGTGAGAGGGATGGTCGTGCCCAGAGCCACGCCGACGATTCCGAGCCGCTTGGCCAGTACGACGCTCAGGACGAGGTTCGTGGTTGCTTCACCGAGCGAGACCAGGGCGATGACCTTGAACCTGTTGACGGCGAGAACAACCTGGCTTGCCGCGCCCGTGAAGGTGGCGAACAGGTAGCCGAGGGACAGCCAGACGAGGGTCCAGTAGGAGCCTACGAAGGAGCGGCCGACCCAGAGGTGAAGCAGTTCGCGCCCCCACACGGCGAAGATGACGACTCCCGGCATGGTGACCGCAGCCACCACGCGAGTGGCTTCCAGGAGCAGCCGCCTGAGATCGTCCATCGCCTCCTGGGCGCGCAGGGACGCGGCTGCCGTCAGCGAGACCACGTCGAACTGGTTGCCCGCGACCTGCAGGGAGGATGCCGGTCCGAGCGCGACCTGGTACGACGCCACGGCGGCCGTGCCCAGAACGGCCCCGACGACGAAGTTGTCGGTGCTGAAGATGAGGTGGGTGGCCAGGTTCATCAAGAAGACCCAGACGCTCGTGGAGAACATCTGGCGCGTGACGGGCCAGCTCGCTTTGCCCTTGCGGACCGTCACGCCAAAACGCGTTCGGGAATGGCGCACCTTCATGAGGAAGACGCCCACGTTGAGGGCGGTGGCCAGGGCGACGAGAGCAACGACGTCGAATCCCTCGAGCAGCAGCGTCATCCCCACGGCCACCTGTATCGCCTGGCTGCAGATGCCAAGGACGTTCAGGTAGCGATAGTCCCCGTGAGCCTGGTGCACCGCTGTGTAGATCGCCGAAGGAAATGAGATGCCGATGCCGAGGGCGGCGATGGCAAGCGCGACACGGAAGAGATGGAGGTCCGCGCCCGAGACCTTGAACATGACCCCGACGAACGGCTCGATCCCGATGAGGATCCCGAAGACGACGACACCGGTCACCGCGAACATGGTCACGGCGTTGCGGACGATCGTCGTTATCTCGTCGCTCGGCCCGGCGTGAGCGCGCTCCGCGACCATCTTCTGCACGGTGACGCCGATGCCCAGGTCGAGCACGTTCGAGTACGAGATCAGCGACGAGGTGAGCACGAGAATCCCGAATCGCCCGTGGCTCATCCTGTGCACGATGAAGGCCGTGTAGGCGAACCCGGTGACCGTTATGAACCCGACGCCCAGGTAGTTGTAGATGACGCTCGAGACCACCTTCGAGGCCTTCATTGGCCGACCCCGGCGGGAGCAGGCAAAGCGGGCGACTCCAGGTACCAGCTGGGCACGGGCGGGATCATCGGTGGAATATCTCGGTAGCGCCGGTGGAGTAGACGACGTCGAAGTACTGCTGAAGGAAACGTGAAGGGAAGGCGATGTCGAGGACCCCCGAGCTCGTCAGACCCCAGCGTGCGCTGGCCGACGACGTTGGCCGTGGAAGCGAACACCCACGCCTGCTGGTCGATCGTGCGCGGCGTGACGTCGATGAACACCCCTGAGCGCAGATCCGTGAACTGGTCCAATCGAAGCTGCGCGTAGTAGTCCGCGTAGATGACCCGGCCCGGCGGCACGGCGTGAGCCAGCCACACCGCCGTCGCCTTCTCCTGGGTGTTCGGATAGAAGGCGGCATGATCCTCGCCTTTGTTGGAGAGGATCAAGGGCGGATCGCCGCCCACGACCGGCACCGCCAGCCCCGAGTTGCCGACGAAGGCGATGACCAGCATCAGGCTGAAGCCCCCGAACAGCAAGACACCCACCTCCGGGCGCGACCTGAGGCGCTTCACCACCATCTCGATCAACGCCGCCTCGAGGAGCGAGAGGATGAACAGGCACTGGAGGAACAGACGCGATGAGTTGTAGTCGGTCGCGAGCGCGCCGCTCAGCCGGCTCGCGACCAGGACGGCGAACGAGGCGACGCCTATGGCGCCGATCATGCGCGTCAGAGGATCGCCCCGGCGCCGAAAGGCGAACACGAGCGCCCCGATGACTGCCACGGCATTGATCGTCTGCTGCACGAGCAGCTCCGCGTCGTTGAGGAGGGATCCTATGGCCGGAGCGTGGTCGGTCACCGTCAACGACGGGGCGGCGCGCAAGTTGTACGCCGGGTCGGTGGCTTGGGCAGCGGAACGAGGTAGCTCCTGTTGTCCGCGTAGTAGGCGGCGATGGAGCTCTGATACTGCTTCGGCGAGGAAGGCGCTTGCCGAAGCCCGTTGAAATAGGCGCTGATGATGTTCTCGCCCTTGTGCCGCCCCGGGAGCAGCTGGAATCCGCTCTGTCGTATCGACTGCGCCGCGGCTGTGATGTTGCTCGTCGAATGGGTGGCCGGGAGGTACCAGATGACCGCCGCTGCCGTCATCACCCCGGCGGCGACCAGCCAGCGTAGGACGGGGATCTTCGTGGGCCTGCGGAACGACAGCACCTTGGCCACCGCAGATGCCATGAGACACAGTCCGATCGTTATGTAGGTGGTCGAGTAGTGGCACACCACCAGCGTCACCCCGAGCACGGAGACCAGGACGATCTGCATGTTCCGCCCGAGAGAGGTGTCGAAGAGTGCCCCGATGATGCCGGCGAAGAGCAAGAGCGCGAGCTCCTGCCGGGCAATCTCCGGTTGTTGCTGGAAGAAGTAGGCCTGAGAGACAACGAGCGCGGCCGCGACGAATGCCGCCCGCCTGGAGAGAAAGCGGATGCCCAGCTCGAAGACGGCGACGGGGAACAGAGCAAAAAGCGCCGGGTATCCGAGCTTGAATATCCAGACGTCCTGGCCACCGAGAAGCGCGTGCAGGGACGCGGGCAGCACGGTCAGGCTGAGCATCGCCTCGTAGGGGTTCAGATGCCCGAAGTGCCAGACACCGTTCAGGACCGTCTGGTGGAAGTCGAAGTACTCGGAGTTGATGTCGAAGCCGATGACATAAGAGCTCCGCATGCTCGTGAGCAGCATCAGGGAAAGACCGGCGGAGTAGAGGAGGAGCTTGATCTGCCGGCGGTGCATGCCGTTCGCCTTCACAGTGCAGACCGGGATCATCACGACGCAGGCGACAACGACGACGACCGAGAGCAGGCTGCCGTGGCCGTTGTCGAGCCTTGCCGCAGCCGCGACCGCGACGAGGGGCAGCAGCAGTGGCCAGAGCCAGCGCACGCGCCCGACGAGCTCGGAGACGTTGAGATCGCAAGCAGCCGGCGCTTTGTGCCCGAGGGCCGCAATCCCCAGCAGAACAAGATTCAATCCCACCAGAACGGGCAGGCGACGGAGGGGCTCGTGCAGACCGACAAGCGGGCCCGCGACATCGACCAGGAGCGTGCTGGCCACGAGAACCGCCACCGACGCGCAGGGCAAATAAGCGACGTACCGGCGGATCGAGGCGGCGGGAACTCTGAGAGCCCGGAGAAGCAGCCGTCCCGGAAGCACGGCAAGCAGAAGAGCGGCCACGGCACGCTCCAACCAGAGGGTGTTCCCGGCGACGGCGACGTCCAGGACGACGAGCTCGACGACCCACACCGCCCTCACGATGTCTCGGCCGGCGACGAAACGCCGCCATCGGGCGTGCGGCGCCCGGTAGCTCAGCGAGGGTTGGGACAAGCCAACCACAGCGTGAGTCTCGCCGGGGGGCGTTCTGTCGAGACGCGCAGCTGGGTGCGCCTCGTTGAACAGTGGACATGCAGGTTTCGCGTGATCGCCAGAGTCCGGTTCGCACCCACGGACGCCCGGCCTGTCGCCAAACTCAGCTGGCTGCTGCCCTTGGCTTGCGAAACCTGCCATGCGAACGAGCCGGTTGTTGCGGCGACGTTGTCAACCACGAAGCTGAGATCGAGGCGACCGGAAGCCGGCAGCTTCGAGGGGAGCGCCCGCGAGTCGGGGAAATAGAGGGCGACGAAGGTAGCACTCGGGCGCGATAGGCCGGAATCCCGGAGGAGCGAATGGCCGATGGAAGTCTGCATGAACAGCAGCACCATTGCCAGAATTCCGACGAGCACGACTTTGCCGTCGCGTACCCAGACTGCCTGGCCCACGGCGCGGAAGAAAGAGGGCGAGGTCATGCTAGGTCGTGGTCACCGGACGGTGCGCCCCGGTTTTGAGGCGTGAGACGAAAGGCTGTTCCACGAGCGGTCAGGCCCGCCGATCGTGGGATCGATACAGGCCGATCGTAAACCCGACGTTCAAGCTTGCTTCTTCCGCCAGTTTCACGTAGCAGTCGAGAAGTGGCCCCAAGGAATGTCGCCGCAGTGCAGTCCGCCAGCCGGCGGAGAAGAGAAGTTGGGGGACGAACGAGCGCGACCGCCAACCTTGCGGGTCGGCCCCGCGACCAGACGATCAGGGCGGCCACCAGCACCGGGAAGGGAAAGATCGTCGGGGGCAGGTCGTCGCGCTTGCGGTAAAGCCGCGCGGCCCCCGTCCCGTAGGAGCGGCAACGGCGCAGGAGCGCACGGGGATCGGTGTCAAAGTGATGGCGCAGGACAGCTGCCGGCTCGAAGCGGAGGGCCCCGGGCCCGTACTCGTCGCCGATGCGAAGGCAGAGGTCGAGGTCTTCTCCTCCTTCGCCTCCCTGGAAGTTCTCATCGAAGCCGCCGAGCTTTCGCACGACGGCGGTCCGAAACGCGCCGTTGGCGGTGGCAAAGGCGTGCACGGACCGGGGCCCGGACGGGCGGGACTCCGCGTTCCGGATCAGGTAACGCGCGAACCGGTAAACGATGCGCGTGCTCGAGGCCAGGTCGATCTCGAGAGGCTGCAGCGGGTTGTTGCGTTCGAGATATCCGTCGAGATACCGATCACCGGGCGCGGGCAGAGCGCTCCCGCCCACTCCTACAACTCCCTCGCTGAAGCCGTCGAGCAGGCGTTCCGCCCACTCCGGTTCGGGCTCGCAGTCATCGTCCAAAGTGGCGATGATCGGTGCCCGGGCCGCCGCGATCCCAGTATTGCGGGCTGCAGCAAGGCCACGGTTGACGGGATGGCGAATGACCTCCGCGCCGTAGGCCGCTGCCACTTCCGCACTGTTGTCGGTCGAGCCGTCGTCGACGACGATCAGCTCGAGCTGGTCTCCGAGGGTCTGCCTCCGAACGGCGGACAGGCACCTGTCCAGCCGCGCTGCTCCATTCAGCGTGCAAAGGACGACACTGATGCGGAAAGCGTCAATATCGGCTGATTCGGCGTCCAAGCTTGGAGAGCCCTCCTCGGTATAGGCGCACGAAACAATACGCGACGTTGAGGACACTCTAGTGAACAGCTTCGTTCACCCCGAGCCGGGGATCGCCGCCGGCATTTCGAAGAGACCGTCGAGCACGTCGTGGTCCTTGGTTATTGGCCCGGCTCGCCCGTCTACTTCACACGCCGCAGCAGCGGCTTACTGTTTCGCTTGGAAAACAGGGGGAATGCGACCACGCCAATGGTCCGTCCGACAAAGTAGGCCGCGATCAGCAGGGCATTGACGAACACGGCGGCGGCATAACGGGCCCGGTAACGGGCGGGGCCAGAAGCGACGAACCGCCCGTGGAGGTGCCGTTCGCTGGCAGCGAGCAGGTACGCCGGCAGCAATGATCGAGCTACCCGGGGGTATCTCGAGCGGGCAAGCCACGAAGTGGCCGCCACCGCGAGCACGCCGGCAAACGCGAGATCCGGTTGGCGGACCTCGCGATAGCGGAAGAGCTGACGCGTTGCTCCGCGTCCGCTTTGGCACAGCCACGTCAGCGACCTGATCAACGACTTGCTCTCACGATGCTCCACCTGGAGTCCTGGTATGCAGGCGAGCCGGAATCCCGAGTCCCGCAGCTTATGGTTGATGTCCACGTCCTCGCCCTCGCGCAGCCGCTCGTCGAACGTCGCACCTTCGAAGACCGCCCGGCGGTACAAGCCGTTGTTACCTGTGATTGTCGTCGTCGCGGGAGCACCGACGGGCAGCAACCGGAATGTGTTGAAGACGTAGGTGACATCGCCGTCGGGCACGGCGGTGCCCCCGACGGCGTCGTACTGGTCAATGTGCGACAAACAGGTGGTGAGCCAGTCCGGCGGCAACAAGATATCGGAGTCGACCATGGCAATAAGTTCTCCGCGGGCAGCTCTCACGCCGGTGGCTCTGGCAGCGCCACGCCCCAAGTTCGCCTGCTCTATCAGTCGGACAGCGCTGTTGCCGTCGCGCACCCCGCGAACAACTGCGGCAGTGCCGTCTGTGGACCCGTCATCGACGACGACGATCTCGTAGTCTTCGAGCCCCGTTTGGATCGTGATCGACTCCAAGCAGCTACGGATATGGCGCTCCTCGTTGAACGCGATAACCACGAACGAGATCACTGGACAGCAGCCATCATATTCACCCGGAGAAATCTCTATGTTTCACGCCGTCGTCTTATCGTAATCGCCCTTCTGCTTTGTCACATGGATCGCCGGCTTGATGACCCTGGAAGCTCCGATCGTGGAGACAGGGTACCTGCCCGCCCGGGGCCGCTTAGAAGGGGGAGGGTCGGACCGGGGCACGACTCGCGCTGGACGGGCGAGGTCCCGTCACCGCCGGAGATGAGCTTGGCGGCACCTGCCGGTGCCCTTCTGCCTGCCGGCTCCCTTCCGCCTGCCGGAGTGCCTTCCGCAGGTGAAGGTCGCCCAGGTCGGCGCCCCGAATTGAAGAGTCCGAACCGCGCTGAAAGTCCTGATCACAGGGGTTGAGGTGTCGCACGTCGGACCCAGGCCAGCGCCGGGGGAGCCGACAGGCAGGGTTTCCCTAAAGTCACGCTACGTAGTTGTCGATACACCCTCCGTGAGACTGGAACGAGGTGCGAGGGCTCAGTTCCCAGGTGGTCAAGCGAAGGCCACCCTGCTTGCGGAGGCTCGGGGTACGCCCCGAGTGTCCCGGGCCCGAGACTTTTTCGTCGGGCCGATTCCGGTCCGTCGACGGCGAGCACTGGTCGGCGGAGGTGTGGCCGTCGTCGCGCTGGCGGTCATAGCCAACTCGGTGGTGCTCTCGGTCGTGTCCGGGGCATCGCCCGGCAAGCTGGGCGGGCCGGCGCCGACCGTCGCCGACGACTGCCGTCGTGGCGGTCCGTAGCCACGCGCTACGAGCGGCCCAGCCGATCGAGAGCGCTCGGGCCATGGGCGCGCCCGTCTGGAGTCCCCAGCTCGTCGCCCAGCTCAGGCGAAGGCACCAGGTCGCTCCCACCACGACCACTCTCCCGGTTACGACCACGACCCGGCCCGCCGCGGCGGTCACGAGCACGACCGATCCGCGCTACGACGACAACCTTGATCGCCCGGACGACCACGACCACGGCGGCCCCGACCACGACCACGGCGGCCCCGACGACCACGACCACGACGGTCGCGCCGACGACGACCACGACCACCGTGGCCCCGACGACCACGACCACCACGGTCGCGCCGACGACGACCACGACCACAGTGGCCCCGACGACGACCACGACCACAGCGGCCCCGACGACCTCACCGACGGGCTCATCGGGAGCCGTGCAGGCGGGCGACTCGAAGACCGTCTGCATAACCGACGGTCCCGATCCGAACAACGTGAGCCAGATGGTGTTCACGGCCCTGAACGGGATCGCTTACAACTGCGTCGAGACCTTTACGGACGCGGCACAGAACTGGACGCAGTGGGAGGACCCGTGGATCATCAGCGGCGGTCCCACCAACGAGCCGTTCACGGCCTGGGAGGCGGCAGACCCGACCGGCCGGACAGTCATCGACACCCAGGACCTGATTCCTCAGAGCCTGGGCAGCAATACGGACTGGATGGGCCAGTGCGCAGCGGGAGACTTCAACTCCTACGCCACCCAGTTCGCAAAGAACATGGTGCGGCCGGCCTCGGCAACTCGGTCATCCGTCTCGCTCATGAGATGAACGGGAACTGGTACGACGACAGTCTCGGCACGACCCAGGCGAACTGGACCCTGTGGGACCAGTGCTGGGACCAGGAAGTGACGGCAATGCGTGCCGCACCGGGCGAGCACCTGCTTTTCGACTGGAACGTGAACGCCAACTACCAGGACTTTCCTCTCGCCGACATCTACCCCGGTGACGCCTACGTGGACATCATCGGCGTCGACTTCTACGACCAGACAGGGCTGACGATCCCGGCCGTCGGCCAGTCCGGACGTTTTGCGGCGCTGGCGGCGGAGCCGGACGGTCTCAACGATGTGGAGGCGTTCGCCGTCGCCCACGGCAAACCGCTCAGCATCCCGGAGTGGGGCACCGTCTCGACCCAGGGCGACGACGCCGCCTACGTGACTGCCATCGGCAGTTTCGTAGCCAGTCACGACGTCGCCTACCAGTCCTACTTCGACGCCAACGTCGACAACATCTTGCCGCTCGACCCCTCGACGGCTCCGCTCACGACCGCGGCTTACACGGCCGCCTTCGGCTAGAGGCAAGCACCGGTCGGTTCGAACAGACCTCGGGCGACCGGCCTGTGAGGGGCGCTCACGGGCCGGTATGAGGTGGGATCCTGAGCAGGAGAACCACCAGGAAGGCGACGAGGACCGCCCCGGCCACACCCGCCGCCAGGGCTGCGGGACCGCCTCCGGCGACAAGGCCGCGGGCGGAGAACGCTGCGAGGAGAGCCCGGCGGATCCTGCGGCGACTCCGAGCACCCAGGCCGCCTCCCAACTCTCTCACCCCGGGTCGGTGTCCAGCCTTGCGACGGTGGGCCGAAGACCGATCGGCGAGCTCCGCGGCACAGAACAGCACCGCCCCCGAGATCGTGAGAAAGCCGATGCGGGCCGGAGCCGATACGCCCATGGAGCTGACGACTACCGCCGTGCCGACGAGCACGAGGCCTGTCGCGACGGTGCGGCTGAACCTGCTCGGCATAGCCACGCTCACCGCAAGCCGCGAAGGTGATCACGCCCGCGGCACCGGCCAGCCCCACGACGGGCGCCATCTCGACGGTAGCGTGCGCCACCGCCCAAGCCGCAACGAGGGCGGCAGCCAGCCGACGGCAAGGCCCGCCCCGACAACCCGCCGGCCCCGCCCGAGGCCCTTCATCTCAGGACCCGGCCACGGGCTCTTCGCCGCCAAGTGACGAGGGCGCCGAGCGCCGCCTCGAGCGGCTCGCCCTCGCGCCAGGCGATGACGGGCACACCGCGGCGGGCGAAGTTGCCACGGGTCTCGACGCGTTCGAGCTCCATCAGGCGAAGTGCCAGGCTGCAGGCGGCCGTCAGGCGCCCGGCCGGCGGCGGCCCGATCGTCTCGATCACGGCCAGGTCGACACCTCTGGCACGGATGGTCGCGAGGGCGGCCAGCACCCGCGGATCGTCGAGCGGGCTGATGGCGATGACGAGCCCGGTCCGGGGCAGGGCGCGCGAAGGGATCGTCTCGGCGCTCTTCCAGGCATAGGAGTGGTGCCACTGCGTAGCCGTCAGCGCCGCCAGGATCCGCTCGAGCTGCACGTGGCCCATGCCGGGGTCGACCCAGTGCAGCACCCCGCCGAAGCCGACCAGCCCGACCCGGTCGTGGCGATCCAGGGCGGCGGCGGCCAGGCCGGCCGCCGCCCGAACCTGGCGAGGCAACAGGGCAGCGGAGAAGGTGTCGACGAGCAGGATCAGATCGGTGCTGCGCTCAGGGTGGCGCAAGTTGACGTACGGCTGCGCCTGGCGGGCGGTGACGCGCCAGTTGATCCGCCCGGGCGTCCCGGCCGTGTAAGGCCGTACCTCGGCGAACTCGATCCCGTCACCGGGCTGGCGCGCCAGCTTGTCGCCGGCCGTAGCTCGCACTCTCGCGGCTCGGGCAAGGGTTCGCAGCGCCTCCGCCTTGGGGAGCACCTCGAGATCGAGCGCGCCGCCGCCCGTCGCGAACCGGGCAAGAAGGCCGAATCGCCCCGGAACCGTGATGGTCACCGGACCGACGGTGAACCGTCCGTAGCGATCGGCGGAGATGAGCACCTCGATGAGCTCCGGGGTCTCGGCGCAAGACCGAGCGACCACTCGGTCGGCCCCTCCGCCCTCAAGCCGCGGGGGACTCCCAACCCGAGGTTGCACCGGGGCACCCGCCCGGGGGCCGACAGCCAGATCGTTACCGTGGCCCGACCGCCCTCGACGAGCCGAGGCTCGTCGATCTCGAGGCGCACCCGCGGCAAAGGCGGGACCGGCGAGAGCAGGCCGACCGCGAGCGCGAACGCGAAGGGCGCTGCCAGTCCGACGACGGCCACGTCGCCGAACACGACCGCCGCCAGCAGGCCAATCCCCGCCAGCGCCGCATAGGCGACGACCTTCGTGGTGGCCGCCTCCTCGCCCGTGCGGGGCCCGATCATTCGTCCTGGTTCTTCGACCGGGACCGGAACGGCGTCGAGGCACTGGCCGACGAGGTCCTCGGGCCGTCCGCCACGGAGCCACAAGTCGGGCACGAGCATCAGCCGGTCCGCGAGACAGGCGACGGCGAGTGCCTTGATGTCATCAGGAAGGACGAACTCTCGTCCCGCGAGGGCCGCGCGGGCACGCGAGGCCAGGAGCAGAGCGAGGGCGCCCCGGGGGCTGGAGCCGACCTCGACCCCGGCGAGGGAGCGAGTGGCCCGGACGACGTCAACCAGGTAGCGGCCCACGGGCTCGCTGATCTCGACGCCTTCGATTGCCTCGCGCATGGCGAGAACCGTTCCGGCGTCGCAGATCTGGGCGAGCTCGACGTCCTCGCGTCCGCGAGCGGAGCGTCTCCGGATCACCTCCCACTCGGCGTCCCGGTCGGGATAGCCGACGGCCAGGCGAAGCAGGAAACGGTCGAGCTGCGCCTCGGGGAGCGGATAGGTGCCCTCGTACTCGATCGGGTTCTGGGTGGCGACGACCGCGAACGGGGACGGGAGCCGGTGGCTGATCCCGTCCGCGGTCACCTGCTGCTCCTGCATCGCCTCGAGGAGGGCCGCCTGGGTCTTCGGGGGCGCACGGTTTATCTCGTCGCCGAGCACGAGATTTGCGAACACCGGGCCCGGCCTGAAGACGAGCTCGCCGCGGGCTTGGTCGAAGACCCCGGAGCCGGTCACGTCGGCCGGCATGAGGTCGGGGGTGAATTGGATCCGGGAGGTCTCGAGGCCGAGGACGCGGGCGAGCGAGCGCACGAGGAGGGTCTTGGCGAGCCCGGGCACGTCCTCCAGCAGCACATGGCCTCCGGAAAGCACGCCGATCAGCACGAGCACGATCGCCTCCCGCTTGCCGATGACGGCGCGCTCGACCTCGATGACGACGTCTTCTGCGATAAGGGCGACGTCGCCCGTGCGCAGCCGCGCCGACGGATCTTCTCGGTGTCCGGTCACCGGCGATCCTCGAGCGCCTCGAGCTCGTCGAGGAGGCGCCTCACCCGGTCGAGCGGCACACCAGGGGCGAAACGGTCCACGGGCGGTGCTGCCCGAGGATCCACGAGGGCGTAGTTGCCGGCGCCAAGCAACGAGACGGCCTTCTCGCGATCGGCCAGAGCTACGCCCCTGCGGGCAAGTCGCGCCCGGGCGAGCGGCACGAGGATCGGACGTACCTGGGCGTGGAAGTCGCCGGCCGACGTCGTGCCCAATCTGAGCGACCTCTCCATATCCAATGAGCCGGGCCGCCCCGGCGTCGACGAGATCGTCTTCCAGGCGGCGCAGCCTTGGCTCTTTCGGCAGTCCGGCCTCGACGGCGGCGGAGAGCGCGATCGACCCGGCCCCGATCCCGAGGAGTCCGAAGGCCGCGGCCGCGGCGCGCTCGATCACCGCCGGATGAGGGGCGCCGACGGCGAGGGCGATGGCGAGGGCGACCGCTACGAGGGAGGCGATCGTGAAGAGGCCGGCCCACAAGGCCCGCGTCAATTGAGTGCTCCGGCGACGTAGGCCAGCTGCAACGCACGGAGGGCCGAGATGGCGTCGTGCCTCATCGACTCGTCGACGGTCCGGCGGCTGTAGCGGGCACGCTCGAACAGACCCGTGAGACAAGTGGCTGGATCCGCGGCGGCATCGGTGGCCGTGAGGACCCGGCGGAGGTACTCGGCGGGTGTCTCGGTCTCCCGGCGCTGCCCGCCGTGCTGGGCGGCGACGTCGAGCAGCCGTAGGTAACAGGCGATCACGGCACGGCGCGGATCCGGCTCCATGGTCGGGTCCTGCACGCTCAGGGCGGCGAGATACGAGCCGATGGGTTCGGCCTCTTGTCCTAGGGGCGCTAACGGATTCCTTGTCGTTCCCGGGCTGTGGGCCGAACCGCCCCAGCCTGCGCAGGGCCCGGCGCCAGCCGATCGAGCGGGCGAGCCGCGCGAGCACGAGGAACACGACAACGGCGGCGACGGCGCCGGAGGTGGTGAAGGAGGCCGCTCTGGTTGAAAGGCAGCGGGGCGGAGGTGGGGGCGTGGAGAACAGGCGCTCCGTGCAGCGCCGGGATCGCCTGCAGGTGTCGCTGGCGCACGGCGAGGACGAGCAGCCCGGCCAGGCACGGCGAAGACCGCCAGGAGGATCGCGACCACCAGCATCGGCGAGCGTCCCCGCCGACCGGAGTCGTCGAGGCTCCTTCGCTTCCTCGTGACCAGTCCCCAAAAGAGCAGAGCGAGCGAGGCGACGCCGGCCAGCCCTGCCAGGGTGATGAGCACGCTCAGCACGACCGATGCCGGTCCACGACGGAGCGCGGCGGCGCCGGGTCCGTGTTGCGAGGAGGCGCCGATGACCGCGAGTAGGATGAGTGCGGCCGCGAGAGCGAACCCGACTGCCAATCCGCCTGATCGAGGAAGCGGGCGGCGGGGCACAAGAGCTGCAGTTGCGTCTGCGCTCGGGGACGCTTGCATCGTCAACACTTTACGAGCCGTCTCGGTCGGCGGCAGGAGGGCAGCCGAGATGGAGGCCCGCCTGGAATCGGGCTCCGTCTACAGGTGCCCGTCCGTCGGAGAGATGGATATCATCAGACGCAAGCAGACAACTGCTGCTCAGTAGGAGGGCGTTCAGATCACAGAGGACATTCGGCGTGTGCTCGGCATGCACGCGCTGCGGCTCGTTGTCGATGTGGCTGATCTGAGCGATGACGATGACCTCTTCAAATTCGGGATGACGTCACATGCCAGCGTGACCGTGATGCTCGCGCTGGAGGACGAATTCGGTGTCGAGTTTCCTGAGCGAATGCTCAGAAAGGGCACGTTCGAGTCGATCGGGTCGATCCGGCAGGCGATCACCGAGCTGCTCGCGTCGGCCTCAGGCGACTGAGGATGCCACCAGGCAGAACGGCGTCGTTCTGGTTCGGGCCTGAGGAGTCGCCCCTGTTCGGGACTCTGCACCTGCCGGAGGCGGCCGCACGCGGGGTGATAGTCCTCTGCCCGCCCCTTGGCCGCGAGTACTCCTACACGCACGCAACCTTTCTCCGGCTGGCAAGTCGGTTGGCCGAGCTTGGCCTGGCCGCTCTCAGGTTCGATTACCGCTCGACGGGCGACTCGTTCGACCGCGCCTCGGGCGAGTCGGACGGCTTCGCCCGAGACGTGCGCACCGCCGTCGAGTTCGCCCGCACTCTGGGCGTCGCCCACGTCGGGATCGTCGGGATGAGGCTTGGCGCTGAATTTCGTGAACGTCCAGGCCAGCCCGGAGACCGTGGACGCCGCCGTCCTTTGGGACCCATGTCCGACCGGGAGGTCGTTCCTGCGCGAGCAGCGGGCCCTGGCTCTGTTCGCCGGAGTGCGTGTCGCAGATGAGAACACCGACGCTCTCGACCTGCCTGCCTTCAAGGTGTCCGCGGAGATGGCAGCCGAGATCACTCGCATCGACATGGTGGCCGGCGACCCGGGCTCGGCCGAGACGGGTCGGCTCTCTCCGAGCGTGCTGCTGCTCACGAGGTCCGAGCGTGCCTCCGACCGCAAGCTCGCCGAGCGCTTCAGCGTCCCCCACGTCGAGTGGAGGGAGATCGCCGGTCAGCCGGAGCTCCTCGACGTCCACGACGACTGGCCGATCGTGCCCTCGGAAGGCATTGCAACCGTGGCCGAGTGGCTGGACAAGAAAATGCCCCGGACTGGTTCGCCTCTCACGACGCCGCCCGCCGGCGAAGTCACCGTCATGATCTCCCCCGACGGTCCGAGCTCGGCAAAGGTGCCCGGCGGGGCGAGGATGCCTGTGCGCGAGCGGACCGTTCGCCTCGGCCCGGCGGACCTGTTCGCCATCGAGACCGAACCGGTCACCGGTGGTTCGGGGCCGGTCTGCATATTCGTAAGCGTCGCCAACGAGCACCGCATCGGCCCGGGGCGCCTGTGGGTGCAGCTGAGCCGCCGCCTCGCGCTCGAGGGGTTCCGGTGCGCCAGGGTCGACATCAACGGATTCGGAGACAGCCCGCCTCGCGACGGGCGAATCTGCCAGCCGGTGCACTCTGTCAGCGCGATCGATGACGTCGTCGACATGGCGCATGCCCTCTCGCCGGAGCACCCGGGCGACGTGGTGCTGTTCGGGCTGTGCTCCAGCGCCTATCAGATACTCGAGGCGGCGCTGAGCCTTTCCCCGCTGGGCGTCTGCTCCCTGAACCCTCTCGTGAGGTTCCCGCCGCCGGAGATGGCAGGAGGGGGACCGGTGGACCCCAGGCGCCGCTTTTGCAGCCCGGCCAAGAGGTCACCTGTCGATCCCCACGAGTCCAAGATCGTCGCTTTGCTCAAAAGGCGGCTCCCGACCTTCGCCTCGATGCTGGCGGTCGTCCAGCAGGCGGGGCTCCTGCGTTGGCGCAGCGTCAAAGGACGCCTGCAGGACGGGCCGGGAAAGCGCATCGTGGAGCTCGCCGAGTCGGGCGTCGACGTGCTCTTGATCTGCGGCCCGTTCGAGATTCGGCGCCTTATGGAGGCCGGGATGAGCCCGGGCCTGAGAGGCGACCGGCGCAGGCACCTTCACCTCGAGGTCATCCCTACTCTCGACCATGGGCTCTTCCCCGCAAAGGACCGGGAGCAAGTGACGCAGTTGATCCTCGCCCACGTCGTCGGCCAGTTCCGCCGCGCCCGCGAGGCGGCCGAGCCCGGCGTGACTCTCTCGAGCGGTCGCTAGCGGGCGCAAGCCCCTCCTGGCCCGGCGGGCGGGAGTCAGGCGGAGCGGGGGCGGAGGGGAAACCCGACGCCGGGGTGCGCTTGCAGGCGCGAAGCCGGGGCTAAGGCCAAAGGAGGTTGCGCACGCGCTCGGACCACCGGGCGGGCTCGAGCCCGTGGGTGGCGAGCAGGGCGAGCGTGACCCGTTCTGACCCGAAGCCGACGCATGCGCTGTGCGCGACCTCGCCGTCGGCGGACTCGATGGCGAAGGCGGCCCCGAAATGATCGACGTGGTAGTTCGAGGATGCGACGGCCGTCGGCGGCTCTCCGGCTTGAATCGGGCAGACGACCTCGAACTTGAGCGCCTCGGAGCGTTGGTTCGAGGCGAGCATGCGGCCCGCCCGACCGAAGAAGGGGTCGTTGGCGACGACCGTCTCGACGGGCAGGCCGAGGCTCGACAGGAGATCAGCGGACCGCTCGAGCCACATGTCCCGGTGGGCGACAGCGCCGTCGGGCTCACCGACGTAGACGAACTCGTGCATGCGGAAAGCCTGCATCCGGGCGGGATCGAGACTCGGCTCGTTGCGGAAGCAGTGCCCGAACACCTCGAAACGGCGTCCGCCGGCGGGCAGCCGCCCCGACAACGAGCCATAGAGGGAATGGCACGCCGCCGAGGACAGCGTCACCAGGGACGAGCTCAGCAGACCCGCCCATTCCTGCCCTTGATCGAGGAGCTCGAGGAGCTCGCGATGCAGCTCCTCGTCGCCTTCGAAGACGCTGACGGCCCCGAGCAGGTCAGGGAAACGAGCGCAGCATAGCCGCTCTGCTCGAGGACGACCTTCGGGATGACGGGGGGGAAGTGGAGAACGGGGGCGTCGCTGATCGGCCCCGGCTGAGCTCACGAGGTCGTCCAGGCCGCGGACGACCTTTTCGAAGGTCCCCGAGCGGGCGTACAGCCCGGCCACGCCGCTGTCGACGAGCAGCCCGCTTGCCAGCAGGTCCGAGCGGAAGTCCGCGCTCACGAGCCGCCGTCTCCGATCGCGAAGACGACCGCGGCCGCGAGCCCTCCCTCGTGGCTGAGGCTCACGGCGAACTCGCGCAGGTGCGCACGGCTCGCCAGCTCGGCGGCGTGCCCGCTCAGCAGCAGTGTGCACCGTCCGCCCTCTTCCTGGTGGACCTCGATGGACTGCCAGGCCGGAAGATGGTCGCTCGGTCCGAGGGCCTTCATCGCCGCCTCCTTGGCCGCAAAGCGGGCCGCGAGGTGCCCCGCCCGCACCTCCCCCTCGCCCGTCGCGCAGGCCAGCTCGTGGGCCGTGAAGATCCGAGTCGAGGTAGCGGTCCCCGAACGACGGCGAGGGCCGCCTGCACCTCTTCGACAGCCACGAGATCGACACCGACGGCGAGCCGGGTCACAGCGCCGCGCTCGAGGGCCTGGTCGATGTCGGCGATCAGGTCGTCGACGTGCTCGATGCCGATCGAGAGCCGGATCGTCTCCGGCGCGACGCCGACGAGAGCGAGCGCTTCGGGGGACAACTGGCGGTGCGTGGTCGACGCCGGGTGGGCGACGAGCGACTTGGCGTCGCCCATGTTCACGAGCCGCTTGAAGAGCTTCACCGAGTCGAAAAAGCGGATCCCGGCCTCGTAGCCGCCGGCCACGCCGAAGGTGACGATGGAGGGGCAGTGGCCGTTCAGGTACCGCTCCGCGAGGTCGTGGTAGGCGAACCCGGGATCGCCGAGGTACCGCAGCCACTCGACGCGCGGGTCGGCCGCCAGGTATGCGGCGATGGCCCTCGTGTTCGCCTCGTGGCGCTCGAGGCGGACGGCGAGGGTCTCGAGCCCCTGCAGGATCATGAAGGCGCCGAGCGGCGAGAGCGTCGAGCCGGTGTTGCGGAGGCTGACGGTGCGGCAGCGCACCGCGTAGGGGGCCTCAGGGAACTGCTCGGCGTACACGACCCCGTGAAAGGCGGGCTCGGGTCGGTTGAACATGGGGAATCTGTCCGGATGATCGCGCCAGGAAAAGCGGCCGGCGTCGATGATGGCGCCTCCGAGAGTCGTGCCGTGCCCGCCGATGAACTTCGTGAGGGACTCGACGACGACGTCGGCGCCGTGGCTGATCGGTTTCAGGTACATGGGCGTGGCGATGGTGTTGTCCACGATGAGCGGCAGGCCGTGGCGGTGGGCAAGAGCGCTCACCGCCTCGAGGTCGACGACGTTGAGCGCCGGGTTGCCGACCGACTCGCAGAAGACGGCTCTCGTGCCGGTGTCGATCAACGGCTCGATGCACTCGGGCCGGTCGTCGTCCGCGAAACGGACCTCGATGCCGAGCCCGGGAAGGACGTGGGCGAAGAGGGTGTAGGTGGACCCGTACAGCTGGGGCGTCGTGACGATGTTGTCGCCCGCCGTGGCGAGGTTGAGGATCGAGTAGTTGACCGCCGCGGCCCCCGAGCTCAGCACCACCGCCCCGGCTCCGCCCTCCAGGGCCTGCAGCCGTCCTTCCAGCACCGCGTTGGTCGGGTTGTTGAGCCTGTTGTAGTGAAAGCCGGGGATCTCGAGGTCGAAGACCGCACCGGCGTGAGCCGCGTCGTCGAACTGGTGGGCGATCGTCTGATAGATCGGCACGGCCACTGCCCGGGTCGTGTCGGGTGTGTAGGCGCCGTGGATCACCACGGTCTCGTCATGCACGAAGCTTCCTCCTGCACTGGATCAGTCGAAGCCAGTTGGCGTATAGACGCGTCCCCGAGCCCTGCCAGGTGTTGACGAGGCGCTCCGCGACCGGCTCGAAAGGGAACTCGTTCATGAGCTCGAGGTCGCGGGGCAGGCTCGAGAACGCGGGACTCGAAACCCTCGAGGAGGCGCCGGCCTTCGGCATCGAGATAGCCGACGGGGATCGAGGGCACATGGGGGCGTTCGTCGCGCAGGTAGCGCTGCAGGTCACGCCGGTACTCGCGCAACAAGCTGGTGGTGGAGTACTCGGGATGGCCTTGCACGAGCACGAAGGTGCAGTCGCCCTGGTCCTTCACGGCCACGGTCCAGTTCATCTCGGTGGATTCGACGAGGTTGGTGTAACCGGCGGACTGCAACCTCGCCGAAGGCAGGTCGTTGAGACGCGAGTGGGGCATGTGGACCTTCGGGCCGAGCCCTTCTGTCAACGGGTGTCCGCCGGCGACGTCCTGCACGAAGACCCCCGAGCATTTCGCCGGCAGCGTCTCGCGCTCGATCCCGTCGAACACGAGGGCGGCCGCGTGGGCCGCCAGGCAGGAGACGACCGCCGACGCCGTCTCGCGCAGCAGCCCAGGAGACGAGCTCGGCGAGGGCTCCCCAGTAGGGCTCGGCCCTGAGGTCCTCGGCGAGGGGCTCGGTGCCGGTGACGATCAGGCCGTCGGGCCGTGTGCCGTAGATGTGCTCGATCGGGCTGGACTCCCACGCGAGCCTCTCGCTCAGCTCGGCGGTTCGCTCGAGGCCCGGGAGCGAATACCGGCTGAGGCGCACGGTCGTGCCGCCCAGCTCGGTCGCCGCGGCCCTGAGCAGGTCGACGAACTGCTGCTCGGTCGCGTCGAAGGCCGAGCTGGGCATGTTGTTGACGAGGGCGATCTCGATGTCCGCGTGGTCCCCGCTCCGGCCGCGCCCCGCTCTGGCCTGGTCTGTCTGCACAGTCCGAACTGAGTCGCCGGCTGGGGCGATGACCAATGAGATCTGATCTTCTCCAACTGTTAGGGCGCGTGATCGCCCGCCGCTCCACTCTAAAGCCTGCCGGACACTGCCACGGGACTCTCGGCGGGCTTTTCGAGCGTGGTCACTTTGCGTTCGCCCACACTGACTGCTAAAGCGTTCGTGTGACCTCTTCATCCGAGGACGACCGTCTCCCGCTCTTGGTGATCGGCCATGGCCTGCGCTCGGCGCCCACGTTGCAGATCGTGGAGGCGGCCTCGGAGCTCTGCCGCGTCCTTTGGCTCATAGACGGGAGCATTCCCGAGAACGCCCTCAACAGCAGGCTGCTGCGCAAGGTCGGGCGGGTGCTCGACACCGTGGGCCTTTCTCCTGCACAGACCGCGGCCGCCTTGAAGGAGCATTCGCCTGCCGGGGTGGTGACTTACCACGACGAGGACATCGTGCCCCTCGCCGAGATCGCCGCCGAGCTCGGGCTCGACTTCCACACGCCTGAGGTGGCCGGGCGGCTCGTTGACAAGCTCTTGCAACGCGAGGCCTTCACAAGAGCCGGTCTGCCCTCCCCGAGCTGCTGGCGAGTCCCGGCCGATCGCGACCAGGCCGCTGTCGCCGCCCTCGCCGCCCGCATGAGCTTCCCCGCCGTCATAAAGCCGCGCCGTGGCAGCGGCGGCCAGTACACGATGCCGGTCGCCGACCCCGAGGACCTTGCCCGGAAGATCGCCGCCCTCCCGCCGGGGGCAGGGGGCACGGCGGGAATGATGGTCGAGCAGTACATCCCGAGCGCCCCGCCCGTTCCAGGAGAGCGGTTCGCCGACTACGTCTCGGTCGAGAGCCTCGTCGCCTTCGGGAGGATCAGCCATTTCGCCGTGACGGGGCGGTTCCCGTTGGCCGAGCCGTTCCGCGAGACAGGGTTCTTCATTCCCGCGCACCTTTCGCCCGAGCAGCTGGGCCCCGTGCTGGACCTCGCCACCGAAGCCCTGCGGGCACTCGAGGTGAGGACCGGCGGCTTCCATACCGAGATCAAGCTGACGCCCGATGGCCCGCGGGTGCTCGAGGTGAACGGGAGGCTGGGCGGGGGAGTGCCCGAGATGCTGCTCCAGGCGAGCGGCGCGTCCTTGATGCGCCTGTCGATCCGCGTCGCCCTCGGCGAGGCCGTGGAGGTGGACGGCCCCATCCCTTGTTCGAAGATCGGCTGGGCCTTCTTGTTCCAGCCGCCGGCGTCGGCGCGCCGTTTCGTCAGCATCGCGGGCCTCGACCGCCTGTCGGAGCTACCCGGAGTCAACAGGGTCCTCTCGAACCGCACTCCCGGCGACGCCATCGACCTGTGGGACGGGACGCGCCACTACGTCTACTCGGTCTACGGAGTGTCCTCGGACTACGAAGGGCTCTTGGAGATCGACCGCTTCCTCCATGAGGACGTGGTGGTCGTCTACGAGTAGAGGGCTTGTGGGCGCCGGCCGGACGCAGGCCTCAGCCCAGGATCTCCTCGATGCAGCGCTGGGCGTCGAGGAAGGCCCGCAAACGGCTCTTCGGAGACGGCACGTAATGGGTGAAGTACCGCACCCCCTCGGTGAGCGAGCCGAAGACCCACAGCCGCGGCGCAGCTTGCTCCCGGGCGTCGATCGGGTGGAAAGTCCTCGCTCAAGGCGATGCTGCCGACGTCGGTGCCGCCGTAGCTGAGGGGCTTGATCCTGCCCTGCCTGAAGAGCCTTTGCAGCAATGCCGAGCTCGAGCGGCAGATGGTGGGGTTCTCGATGTGGCCGTGGATCAGCCAGTCCACCCGCTCGAGGTGCGGCTGCTCGAAACGCCTGGAGCGAAGCGTGAACCCGTTGCTCCCCGAGGGGCTGATCGCCGGCAGCGGCCCGACGGGAACAGTCACGACATCGGCGTCGATGAGGGCCAGGAGCTGCTTGGAGCGAAGCGCCGGCGGCCCCGCCACGAGACGGTTGACCCTCGTCTTTATGTTGTCGCGGAAGTCGAGGTAGGACTCGAGGGTGAGCCCCTGGAACTCGATGACCGTGCGCATGAGGTCCCGCACGTGGCGGAGCACCTCGTAAGCCGACTTGACCGGCGCCGAGCCGCCCCGGAGCGACTCGCGCAGGTCGTCCTCGACGAGCGAGTAGATCTGCGCCTCGTAGTCCTTCGAAGACACACAGTCGCCGTGGGGACCGAAGAAGTGGTACGCGGGGTCGAACTCGCCGTAGGAGGCGGAGAGCCGCCTGACGACGTCTTTGAACGAGCCGTCGTGCCAGGCTCGACCTAGCTCGGAGCCGACCACCTCGGCGTCGTGGCGGTTGCCCTTGAGCAGGGCCGACCGGGAGTAGTACCTGACCTGCATCTCGGCGAGGATCAGGGGCAGGACCGCCGCAGCGAAAGTCGATCTGCCGGCGGGGCCGGCCCGTGTCGAGGCCCCCCTGCATCGCCCCGATCGCTTGTCGCGTGCAGACGACGGCCCGGTACTCGTCGCTCTCGTCGACGGTCGCGACCGCCTTTGCGCAGTAGGGGAAACCGCTTCGCGAGAAGAGCCGCAGTGCCGGTTCGTCGCCCGATTTCACGTAACGGAGCCGGTCCCCGTTCTCGACGAAAGAGCCTCCTCGTCCGAGCGTCAGGGCCATCACGACGTCGACGGCGACGAGGCCCATGCCCTCGACGGCCACGGTGTCGCTGCGGGGGATCGTCGTGACGTAGCGGCCGACCGGGTAGGGCCGCGCCACGAGCGACTGGTTGGCAGGCGGTTCGATGTTGTCGGTGTGCCCTGAGGTCAAGATGACGTGGTCGACCTCGACTTCGTGACCGTCAGCCAGCAGGACCCGCTCGCGCCCGTGCACGCCCGCGACGATGTCGACCGCCTCGATACGGTGGTGGACGATCTCGACCTTGGCGGGGGCGGAGCGTACGAGCGTCTCGTAGAACCACTGCAGGTACTCGCCCATCAGCCGACGCGGGAGGTAGTCGTCCGGCGTGATCTTGCGCCCGGCCGGGCCGATCACGCAGTTGTCGCCGACCCAGCGGTAACCGGCGGCGCTGACCCACTCGTAGAGCCCGACGGCATAGGCGGGCGACGGTCCCGCGTCCTGCCACGGATACAGGGAGACCTGGCCGCACGGCGTGTTGAGGATGAGGTAGTCGGGCTGGTCGACGGCGTACACACCCGAGCCGGGGGTGCCCGGCTCGACGATGTGGACCCGGATGGACTCCCACTGAGAGCGCGAACCGGTGACGATGCGCTCGAGGAAGCTAAGCCCCCACGAGCCCAACCCGATGATCGCAATATCCGTCAAAAGCGGTTGCTCCACCTCGCGAGCACCTTTTGAGGCTACTACGGCCTCAGATGCCCTCTGAACAAAGTGACTGACAATCCGGCCCTGCCGTGTCGTCCCATTACCACCCAGAGGAGCCGACCTGGACCCGGACAATAAGGGCGCCCGACGCGGCCGGTGGGTAGCATCTGGCCATGCCCCCCGAAAAGCTGCATTGGTCCCACCTTTACCGGGAGGTCGTGACATCCGGTCTTTGCACGGGCTGTTCGGCGTGCGTCGTCGTCTGCCCGTACGACGTCCTCGGCTATGACGACCTCAACGGCGTCTACCACCCGTTCCATGTTGCGGAGATGGGCGGTGCCGACAACTGCACCCATGGCGAGAAGGGCTGCACCCTGTGCACGAGGGCGTGCCCCCGCTTTCGCGCCTGGGAGCCCGAGATCGACTCGTTCCTGTTCGGCCGCGACCGGGAAGACAGCGAGGTGTACGGGATCGCCGAGGACGTGCTCCTCGTCCGGGCCACCGACCCTGAGGTGACAGCCGTCGGCCAGGACGGGGGCCTCGTCTCGGCCATATTGATCTGGGCGCTCGAGCACGACATCATCGACGCCGCGCTGGTCTCGGACGTGGAGGGGGACGGCACGACCTGGAAGGCGGTGCCGGGCGTCGCCCGCACCCGCGCCGAGGTGCTGGCGGCGGCCGGATCGCGCTACACCTACTCCGCCAACCCGATGGCTTATGCGGCCGCGGCGGCGGACGGTGCCGAGAAGATCGCCCTTGTCGGCATGGGCTGCCAGGCCTCGGCGCCGGCTGTCATGTCGGCGCGCAAGGCGGGCAAGGTGGCACGCCGCTTCGTGCTCACGATCGGCCTTTTGTGCTCGAAGACCTTCGACGACGCCATCTTCCCCGAGCTGTTCGAGGCCCGCTACGGACTGAAGCGCGAAGACATCGTCAAGATGAACATCAAGGGCATCTTCCAGGTCTGGACCCGCGACGGCGAACTGCACGAGATACCGCTCAAAGAGGCACACGGGTGGACCCGCGAGGGGTGCAAGCACTGCCCGGACTTCGCCGCCGAGCACGCCGACATCTCGACGGGGGGCATCGGGGCCTTCCCCCACTGGACCCTCACCCTCGTCCGTACGGACAAGGGCCGCGAGCTCATCTCGGCCATGCATGCCGCCGGGGTGATCGAGGTCCGCTCGGCCTTCCAGGACGACCCCGATGCGGTGGCGCTGCTGCGCAAGCTGTCCCGGGTCAGCCGCCGGCGCTGGCCGGAGGACGCCGAGAAGGCCCCGGGCAGGATCCCGGTCGCCAGCGCCTGAGTCAGGGCTCCGCGGCCTCTAGGCGCCCAGCTCGCGGGCGCGTACGAGGAGCTCGTCGAACATCTCGGCTCTGAGCAGGCCGGTGAAGACGTTGCGCTGACTCGGATGGTACGAGCAGAGCAGCGTGCGCCGCTCGGCCCCCGCGAGGGGCGCAAGGGGCGAGCTCGAGCCCGTGGGCAAAGCGGGCCCGTGCCCTCCCCGGTCCCCCTCCCCCTTCCGGCAGCCGCCAGAGCGCCTCGTACGCGAAAGCGCCGAGCGCGAGCAGCACGCGGGCGCGAGTCAGCACCTGCAGCTCGGCGGCGAGGTAGCCCGCGCATGTCACGCTCTGCCGGGGTCGGCTTGTTGTCGGGCGGGGCACAACGCACCGCGGCGGTCACATAGGCGCCGTCGAGCTCGAGGCCGTCGTCGATCGAGCGGCTGAGGGCCTGGTTCGCGTAACCGGCCCGGTGCAAGGCGGCGAAGAGGAAGTCGCCGGAGCGGTCGCCGGTGAACATGCGGCCCGTCCGGTTGCCGCCGTGGGCGGCCGGGGCGAGCCCGACGAGGACGAGCCGGGCGTCCGGGTCGCCGAAGCCGGGCAGCGGGCGCGCCCAGTAGGCCTCGCCGGCGTGCGAGGCAGGCGGCTTGGACGCCGCCTCCTCGCGCCAGGCCACGAGCCTGGGGCAGCGCGAGCAGTTCGAGACCTCTCGACCGATCATCGAGATCCTCCGCCCGGTCGCTCGCACGGGCAAAAGGCTACGGTGTCAATCGTGCCGTCACCTCGCCGCAAACCGCCCCGCCCCACGGTGGTGTGCCTCGTCCGCCACGGGACGACCGCGACCACCGGCAAGGTGCTCCCCGGGCAGGCCCGCGGCCTGCATCTCTCGGACCAGGGTCTCGCCGAAGCCGCCAAGGCCGCCGAGTCCCTCTCCTGCCTGAAGGTTTCGGCGCTCTACGCCTCGCCGCTCGAGCGCACGCGCGAGACGGCCCTTGCCATCTCAGAACGCGTCGGGAAGCCGGTCGTGGCCGAGCGGGGGCTTCTCGAGTGCGACTTCGGCGACTGGACGGGCGAGTCGCTCTCGGCGTTGCGCAAGCTCCCCGAGTGGCAGACCGTGCAGCGCTGGCCGTCGGGTTTCCGCTTCCCGGGGGGCGAGTCGTTCGTAGAGCTGCAATCCCGCCTGACAGACACCGTCGGGAGGATCTGCGCTCGCCCACCCTGGTGAGGTCGTCGTCGCGGTCTCGCATGCCGACTGCATAAAGGTCGTGCTCGCCAGCGCCCTCGGCGTGCCCCTCGACCTGTTCCAACGGATCGTCGTCACCCCCTGCTCGATCAGCACGGTCGTCTACGGACCGGGCGGCCCGGCCGTGCTCGCCATGGGCGTGGCCGCCGCGCCGGCGGGACTCGTGCCTAGTCGCGAGATCTCGAAGTGACAGAGGACTTCGAGCTCGCGAACCCCGACCGGGTGACCCTTGGCACGGTCGGGCCCGTCGGCGAGCGGGTCTTCCTGCTCCAGGTACGCCAGGGCCCCCTGCACAAGACGCTGAAGATGGAGAAGGCCCAGGTGTCCGCGCCTGGCCCGTTTCCTGGGCCGGATGCTGGCCGAGCTCGAGCGCCCGGGCGAGCTCCCCTCCGGCAGCGAGCTGACGCTCGAGCCTTTCGACGAGCCCGACTTCGTCGTCCGCTCCCTCGGTGTCAGCTACGACGAGGAGCTCGACCGCGTCATCCTTTTGGCCGAGGAGGTCGACCGCACCGAGGAGGAGTCGGACGTCGAGACGCTGTTCGGGCTCGCGGACGACTTGGAGCTCGAGGACGACGCCGACCTCGGCTCGAGCGTGCGCGTCGCGATGACTCGCGAACAGGCCGCCGCACTGGCCATTCGGGGGACGGAGCTCGTCGAGGCGGGCCGGCCTCCCTGCCCGCTTTGCGGGTATCCGCTCGACGCGAGAGGCCATGTGTGCCCGAGGACGAACGGCCACCGCCCCCCGCTGACCTGAGCGGACCCGCCTG
Source organism: uncultured Acidimicrobiaceae bacterium (assembly GCA_963804265.1). Classification (GTDB taxonomy): domain Bacteria; phylum Actinomycetota; class Acidimicrobiia; order Acidimicrobiales; family Bog-793; genus Fen-455. The sequence continues at coordinate 6,374 of CAWDPZ010000047.1, read as the reverse complement.
GCTCGAGCTTTTGGCCAGCGGAGAGCTTGAGATCCTGGGCCGGCTGCCGTGGAGCTCGAACTACTCGTTTCTCGTCCAGGTGCGTCTCGGGGAGACCGAGGAGCGCTGCGTCTACAAGCCCGGGCGCGGCGAGCGTCCTCTGTGGGACTACCCGGGGGGACTGTTCCGCCGCGAGGTCGCGGCCTACGAGCTTTCGGCCGCCCTCGGGCTCGACATCGTGCCGGAGACGGTGCTGCGCCTCGACGGGCCGCACGGGGAGGGATCGGTGCAGCGGTTCGTCGACGCCGACTTCTCGGAGCACTACTTCACGTTGCTGGACGAGCCGCGTTACCGGGGCCAGCTCCGCAACATCGCGGGCTTTGACCTCCTGGCCAACAATGGCGACCGCAAGGGCGGCCACCTGCTCAAGGACGACGGGGGCCGGATCTGGGCCATCGACCACGGGCTGAGCTTTCATGTCGAGAACAAGCTCCGGACCGTGATGTGGGACTTCGCCGGTGAGGAGCTGCCCGCAGAGGTGCTCTCGGCCTGCGAGTCGGTCATCGAGGCGGTCCCCGCGAAGGTGGCGGCGCTTCTCGAGGCCGACGAGAGCCAGGCGCTCAGGCGCAGGGCCGCGTCGATGCTGCGAAAACGCCGGTTCCCTGCTCCCGCGGGAGGACTACCGGGCCTATCCCTGGCCGCTCGTGTAGCCGTCGGGGCGGCTCGCCGGAGCGGGGCGTAGCTCGAGGACCGGCTCGGCATCATCGGCGCCCGCGCCGCCAGCTGGCAAGCTTGAGAGCCAGGAGGTTGGCGATGTCCGAGGAATCTGTTGTCACCGGGCGCGACGCATCTGTCGGCGCGGCGAGGTCTCCGACCGTCTCGATCATCCTCCCGGTACTGAACGAGGCGGCGCAGCTCGAGCGCTGTCTTCGAGCCATCGCCGCCCAGAGCTACCCGGCCATCTGCGAGGTCGTCGTGGCGGACGGCGGATCGACCGACGGGACGCGGTCGATCGTGTCGGCCTTCGCGAACGTCGTCCTCGTCGACAACCCGAGGCGGATCCGGCCCGCGGGCCTGAACGCCGCCATCGCCGCCGCGCAAGGTGAGGTCGTCGTGAGGGTGGACGCCCGGACCGCGCTCGCGCCCGACTACGTCGAACGCTGTGTCGCTGCTCTCGAGAGGTCCGGAGCGGCGATCGTCGGCGGCCAGATGCACTACGAGGCTGGCAACGCACGCCAACGCGGCATCGTGGCGGCGATGACCTCGCGTCTCGGCGCCGGGCCGGCCGCCTTCCGGCGTGAGGGCGGAGAGCCGCGCTTTGTCGACACGGTCTATCTCGGCGCCTACCGGGCCGACACCATCTCGGAGATGGGCTGTTATGACGAGTGGTCGGGCGGCAACGAGGACGCCGAGCTCGCCTGGCGGGCCCAAGGCTTCGGCGGGGTCTACCTGGACCCTTCGATCAGGTCCTTCTATCTCGGCCGCGAGGGCCTCGGCCCGCTTGCGCGCCAGTTCTACCGCTACGGCCACAACCGGGCCCGCACGATCCGCAAGCACCCCGGATCGCTCTCCTACCGCCAGCTCGCCGTCCCCGCCCTCTTCGTGGGCCTCGCCAGTCCCTGGCGACGGCAGGTGCTGGCGGCTTACACCAGCCTCGTGCTCGGTCGGGGGGCCGTGGAGATGGCGAAGGACCCGGCTGCGGTGCCGACGTTGCTCGCCTCCCTGCCGACGATGCACCTGGCCTGGGGGCTGGGCTTTGCGCGGGGCATCGTCAAGAAGGTGGGACGCCAGACCTGACAGCTATTGCACAGAGCGCTGTGCGGCCTTTGCAATCGCGAGTCTCTGGCATTGGCCGAGAATTGAGGACGCCTTGAAGTACGATCGGGGTGGCCTAGATCAGCAAAAACATAGAAAAGGGGCACGTGGACATCGGACCTGATCGGCGAGGTCCCGAGGACGTCTCGGCCGAGAGCTCAATGAGTCGAGCGTGAAGGCGGTCATCCTCGCCGGAGGGCTCGGCAGCAGGCTGGCCGAGGAGACCGACCTCTTGCCCAAGCCGTTGGTGCAGATCGGCGAGCATCCGATCCTGTGGCACATCTGCAAGATCTACGCGCACGCCGGAGTGAACGACTTCGTCATCGCCGCCGGCTACAAGGGCGAGGCGATAGCGGAGTACTTCTCCACATTCCGGTTGCGCCAGAGCGACGCCATCTTCGACTTGGGATCTGGTTCGGTGGAGCTGCTGCCGCGCGACGACGTGCCCTCGTGGCACGTCGCCGTCGTAGACACCGGCCAGGCCACTGCCACCGGGGGGCGGCTCAAGAACTCGAGCCCTGGCTCGAGGGAGAGGCGACTTTCCTGATGACCTACGGAGACGGAGTCGCTGATCTGGACGTTCGCCGGCTTGTCGAGTTCCACCGGTCGCACGGGAAGCTCTGCACGGTGACGGTCGTGAGGCCCGCCGCCCGCTTCGGCACGGTCGTGCTCGACGGCAGTGACGTAGTGGAGTTTGCGGAGAAGTCCCCCGCCCACGAAGGCTGGATCAACGGCGGGTTCTTCGTTCTCGAACGAGAGGTCATGGACCTCATCGACGGCGACTCGACGGCATGGGAGGGTCTGCCGATGGGGCGTCTGGCAGCCGAGGGTCAGATGGCTGCCTATTGTCACGACGGTTTCTGGCATCCGATGGACACCTTGAGGGACAAGCGGTTCTTGAACGAGCTCTGGACGACCGGCAAGGCCCCCTGGCGGATCTGGTGAGCGCCTCTTCTTGGGCGGAGCGCCGAGTTCTGGTCACGGGGGCCTCTGGCATCGTCGGGTCCTGGTTGACGCGCCGGCTCGTCGACGAGGGAGCCCATGTCGTCGCGTTGGTGCTCGACGCCGATCATCGGTCGGAGCTGTTCGTCTCGGGCACGGCGGATCGTGTGACGACGGTCAACGGAAGGCTCGAGGACTATCAGGACCTCGAACGGGCGGTGGTCGTGCACGAGGTCGACTCTGTGGTCCACCTGGGTGCTCAGTCGCTTGTCGGCGCCGCGTTCCGCGCCCCCCTTTTGACCCTGGAAGCCAACGTTCGTGGGACCTACAACCTTCTCGAGGTCTGCCGCCGTCATCCGGACCTCGTCCGCCGGATTGTGATCGCGTCCAGCGACAAGGCCTACGGCGATCTGCAGCCTCCTCCTTACTCGGAGGACATGGCGGCCGCGGGAAGGCATCCCTACGACCTGTCGAAAGCCTGTGCCGACCTGATCGCCCAAGGTTATGCAAGCACATACGGCCTTCCCGTGACGATCGCTCGTTGCGGGAACATCTACGGGGGCGGGGACTTCCACTGGAGCCGAGTGGTTCCGGGGACGATTCGCAGCCTTTTGCACGACGAGAGGCCGTTGCTCCGAAGCGACGGTTCGCCGACGAGGGACTACCTCCATGTGGACGACGTGGTCGATGCTTACCTGCTCTTGTGTGACAGGTCCGAACAAGCAGATGTGCGCGGCTCACCGTTCAACTTCGGCGCAGGGCGGGGGTACTCGGTCATCGAGATCGTTGACCGTCTTCGCCGATTGGCCGGGCGCGAGGACCTCGAGCCGGTGGTCCTCGGCTCCGCTCGCTCCGAGATCCAGTCGCAGTTCCTGGACGCGACCAGAGCCGAGCGCGTCCTTGGTTGGCGGCCGTCGATAGACCTCGAGACAGGTTTGTCCCGGACCGTGGCCTGGTACAGCGCTTATTTCTCTCGATGACCTCGGGCAGGCACCCACCGGCCAGCTCTCCTTGTCCGGTGTGCGGCGGCACCGCTCGCCTCGAGCACGTTGCCCGCGACCTGAACCGGCGCATCGGCGAGGTCCGCTTCCACTACTTGCGCTGCGACCTTTGCCGGCTCGTCTTTCTCGATGACGTTCCCGTCGATCTCTCGCCCTACTACCCGGCTTCTTACTATCCGCTCCAAAAGACGGTCGCAGAGCTGCGCGAGGCAAGTCGGTTCGAGCAGTTCAAGCTGGACTTCGTCCACCTCTCGCACAGATCGGGGCGGCTGCTCGAGATCGGGCCGGGCGCGGGCGGGTTCGCCCTGCTCGCGAGCGAGGCGGGCTTCGATGTGAGCGTGCTCGAGATGCCCGGTCCGGGCGCCGACTGGATCGAGGATCGGCTCAAGGTGTCGGTGCACCTGGCCGAAGACCCATTGTCGGTGTTGCCCACGCTCGGGCAGTTCGACGTGATCACGCTGTGGCACTCCTGGGAACACCTTCGAGACCCCTGGGGCGTGCTCGACGCTGCAGCCGCGGCCTTGTCCGAAGGAGGAAGCCTGATCATTGCGACGCCAAACCCGGACTCGTTGCAGATGCGGGTCTTCGGGGCGCGATGGACCCATCTCGACGCTGCCTCGGCACCTTGTGCTGAGCCCGCCAGGTGTGCTGGTTCTCGCCGTGCTCACAGCTTGGGCTTCGCCTGTGGCACCTCGAAATGGCCGACCGCTCGGCCCGCGGGCGGAACCGCTTCGGATGGGAGCACTCTCTTGGGAATCTCTCCAGGTATCCGGCCTTCTCCAAACTGTTGTCTACTTCTGGCAGAACCGTGGCGCGCGGTTGAGGAACTTGGAGACGCGCTCGACCCGGGCAAGCGTGTACACGCTGATCCTGCGGAGAGACGCCCGGTGACGAGGTTCTCCGTGCTCGTGCCGACCCGCAATCGCGTCGAGTATCTCGTTCAGGCGGTCGACAGCGTGCTGTCCCAGGACTACGCCGAGTGGGAGATCTGCATCTCCGACAATGCGTCGGCGGACTCCACTCGGGAATGGGTCGAGAGTCTCGACGATCCGAGGATCCGCTACGCCCGATCCGAGCAACTCGTGCCCGTAACGGAGAACTGGAACAAAAGCCTGGAGATGAGCTCGGGCGACTACGTCGTGATGTTGGGCGACGACGACGCGATCCTGCGAGGGTACTTCTCGAGCCACAAGCAAGTGATCGATGATTTCGGGGCTCCGGATGCCATCTACTCGAAGGGCCTGCTCTTCTCGTATCCGGGTGTCATTCCCGGGCGGCCCGCCGGTTCGTTGCAAGCGTGTGGCGTCGCCTCGTTCATGGCCGGTGAGGAGGTGCCGAGCCTCATGAGCCGTGATGAGCGTGAGGCCGCGGTGGCCCAGGCGTTCCGGTTCAGCATGTCGTATCCGTTCAACATGCAACTGGTTCTCATGAGCCGGAGGTTGATCAATCGGCTCGGCGGGCCTCGGTTCTTCCAATCTCCCTATCCCGATTACTTCGCCATGAACAGACTGCTCGTCGAGGCGGGCGATGTCGTCAAGTTGCCGGCACCGCTCGTTGCCGTCGGCGCTACGAAGAAGTCCTTCGGCTACTACTACTTCAACGGAGCCGTCTCCGACGGAGTCGAGTTCCTTCAGAACGGTCCCGCCTTGGCGGCTCGAACAGGGACGGACAAGGTTCCTGGTTCCGAGCACCTCGACTCCTGGCTTTGCGCCCTGGAGACCCTGTTGGCAGTGTGCCCGAAGCTTTCCCTCGCTCCGGACTACCGCCGCTACAGGCGGTTGCAGTTCGGGACCCTGCTGCGCCGACTCGGCCGGGACAACGTGGCCCTTCCCCGTTACTCGTCCGACTTCTGGGACAGGTACCCGTTCGTCGAACACGTCGGCTACTCGGCGGCAGGTGCTCTGGCATCTCTGTCCGTGAGGCTCAGCCCTGGCAGACTGCGCCGCCAGACGAGCCGCGTGGTCGGTCGCCTGGGCCGGGCTCTTTCGAGGGAGACGACGTGGTCCGCACAACCGGAGCTGCGAAGCGGCCTTAAGTCCATGCGAGAGGTCGTGGAGAAGGTCTCGCCTGGGGACTTTGCCTCCAGCGGCACTCTGAGCGTTCCCGGACGAGCGTGACACGGCCTTGATATCCAGGCTGAGCCGAAACGTGATGTACAACCTGGCTGGTCAGGTTGGCGTCATGATCCTCAGCCTGCTGGCGGTTCATGCCATCTACCGGCGGCTCGGGCCGTCGTCTTTCGGCGTCATCACGATCTCGCTCGTTTGGAGCACGACCCTCGTGAGCGCGCTCGAGCTGGGTTTCAGCTCCGTCGTGGTTCGCGCCGTGGCGGCGGGCCGCGTCGGCAACGGCGACAGCCCGGTCGGTCTGCTCCGCAGCGCGACTTCGGTCTACTGGTTCCTCGCCCTCGCGGGCTCGGTCCTCGTCTACTTCGCGTTGCCAGCGGTGTTCCCTCTGCTGTTCCGATCGGTCGACAGCAGCGCCACCAACGCCCTGGATGCGTCGCGAATCTTGATGATGGGCGGGCTGTTGGCCATCCCGTGGGCCTTCTACCAGGCGATCCTCCGAGGTGCCGAGCGGATGGGTGGTCCCAACATCGTCAATGTCGCAAGTCAGGCGGCCCAGCAGTTCGGCATC
>CAWDPZ010000046.1:0-58729 GCA_963804265.1 uncultured Acidimicrobiaceae bacterium | reverse complement strand
CGGTCGAACTTCTTGCGCACGATCTCACGGCGCTCCTGGAGATCACGGTACGTGAACTGCTCGGTCTCCGGGGGTAGTCCCATCGAGTCGCGCAACCCGGCGAGGTCCACAGGCACGACGCGGGGATCGACCCCGATGTCGGCTGCGATGCGCTCGCCGTGGCGTTCGGCGAAATAGGTCGCGATCCGGGCCACTTCACCCAACAGGTCGATGCCGGGGGCCAGAGTCGCCACCGCCCCGTCGAGAAACAGCATGTCCTTCACGAACAGCATCAGCTCTTTCGGCATCCGCGCCGTAGGCGAGCAGCTGCTTGGTGAGGTCGCGCAACTGCACGGTGAGCTCCTCGGCCGACAACAGGGCGACGTCCGGCTGCGGCTTGTCGAGGCCGAGGTCCTTGATCACCTGAGCGATCTCGGCGTCGACAGGCAGCGCCCCGAGGTCCTTCAACGCCTGCACCTGTATGGGGATGTTGCTCGTGGAACCTCCGATCAACAGCTGTAAGAACGCGAGCCGCTGGCGCTCGCCCAACCGGCCCGTGATGCCGAAGTCGAGCAGGGCGACGCGCCCGTCTTCGCGGACGAACAGGTTCCCGCCGTGCAGGTCGCCGTGGAACACCCCGTAGAGAAAAGCCCCTTCGAGAAACGAGATCATCTCCGCCCGCAACACGGCGGTCGTGTCGATCCCGATCGCCCTCATCCCCTCCACGTCGTCCCAGGCGAAGCCGTCGAGACGTTCCATAACCAGCATGCGGCGGGTCACGAGGCGCGGATGTGGGCGCGGGACGATGATCGAGCGCTGGTCCGTTTCTGCGAGAACGTGGCCGACGTCGAGCATGTTGGCCGCCTCGAGCCGGAAGTCGAGCTCCTCGACGATCGTCTCCGCGAAGAGCTCGATCAGCGCAGGCGGGTTGGCAAGCGCGGCAACCGGGATCCGGCCGACGAGGAAGGGCGCGAAGAAGCTCATGGCCGCCAGGTCACGCCGCACGAGCTCCGCGACGTCGGGCCGCTGCACCTTGACGACGACACGCTCGCCAGTTCGGAGCGTCGCGCCGTGCACCTGGGCGATCGACGCCGCCGCGATGGGGGCGCGGTCGAATTCGGCGAAGGTACCGTCCAAGGGACCCGCGAGCTCTGCCTCGACGATCCGGCGCACGGTGTCGAAGGACTCTGGCGGCACCCGGTCGCGCAACAGGCGGAACTGAGAGACGATCTCCTCCGGGAAGATGCCTTCGCCGGAGGAGAGGATCTGCCCGAGCTTGATGTACGTCGGACCGAGCGTCCCGAAGGCGATGCGAAGCCTGCGCGACAACCCCAGGCGGGACCGCGGCCGGCCCCGACCCCGATCGAACAGGTACCAGGCCCCGACCGCCTTCGCGAGCATGCAGCCGACCTTGATGATGCGGTGCGCCGGCGGAAGGCGCCGGCGACGGACGAGGCGCGGGACCTCGGCCCGAGTCCTGGCACGGATGACATCGATACCCTCGAGCCACTCGAGCTCGTCCGGATCGATCAGCCAGGGAGGATCATCGCTGAACCCGCCGAATTCGCAGTCGGGTGGCCGTGAGCGGTAAGGGGCGGCAGGCTCCTCGGGGATCGACAACTCCTCGCTCGACGACTCAGCCAGGACTGGGGCGAGCACGATGCACCCGTTGTGCCCGCCGAAACCGAAGCTGTTCGACAGGATCGGACCCGGCTCCCACTCCCGGGCGCTGTCCCGGACGATGTCGAGGTGGATCTCGGGGTCCTGTTGCTCGAGACCGACCGTCGGCGGGATGAGGCGTCGCTCGATCGAGAGCGCGCAGGCCGACGGCTTCGATCGCCCCCGCAGCGCCGAGGGAGTGACCGGTCACACCCTTGATGGAGGTGACGAGGGGCCCGGGGCGGCCGAAGACCTTCTCGATTGCCTCGGCTTCGGCGAGGTCGTTCAGGGGCGTCGAGGTTCCGTGAGCGTTCACATGGGCGACGTCTGCCGCAGTTATGCCGGCGTCCTCGAGCGCCAGCTCCATACAGCCGATCGCCCCCACGCCTCCCGGAGCGGGAGCCGTGATGTGGTGGGCGTCCGCCGTCGATGCACCGCCCGAGCAGCTCGGCGTAGATGCGTGCCCCGCGGGCCCGGGCGCGCTCGAGCTCCTCGAGGACGATCACCGCACCGCCTTCGGCGATGACAAAGCCGTCGCGGCGCACGTCGAATGGCCTGGACTCACCGCTCGTCGACAAAGCCGTCATGTTGCCGAAGGCCGCAAGTGCGACCGGGGTCATCGCCGCTTCGGCACCGCCCGCCAAGACCGCTTCGCACCGCCCGCTGGCAATCAGGCGATGGGCGGCGAGGATCGAGTGGGTCCCCGACGCGCAGGCCGTGGCGATCGTCTCGCAAGGGCCCCGCCAGCCGAGCCGCATCGAGACGGCCGCCGCGCCGGCGTTGGCCATCATCATCGGGACGAGAAACGGGAGACACGCGTCGCGGGCCCTTCTCCAGCAGAACGCCGATCTGGGCCTCCATCGTCGTGAGGCCGCCGACGCCGGTGCCTATCTGGACGCCGGCCAGAGCCGGATCGACGTCCACGGGGCCGGCGTCCGCAAGCGCCATGACTGCGGCCGCGACTGCGTACTGGGCAAACGGGTCGACTCGGCGCGCTTCTTTGGCATCGAACCAGAGCGAGGGGTCAAAGCCCCGGACCCTGTGCTCACCCTCCGGCGCCGGACCGTTGAGACCGGCGAAGAATTCGTCCTTGCCGATCCCGCAACACGACACGACTCCGAGTCCCGTGACAGCCACCCGGCGCCGACCGCTACGGTCGGGCCCCCGCCCAGCGCCGGCCATCAAAGCTTGGAGGTGACGAGCTCGTACGCTTGGCCGATCGTCTCGACGCCCTCGAGCTCGCTCTCGTCGACGGTGATGCTGAAGACCTCCTCGAGCTCCATCACGAGCTCGACCAGGTCGAGGCTGTCGGCGTCGAGGTCGTTCGCGAAGTTCGCCTCAAGGGTCACTTTCTCAGCGGGCACGTTCAAGATCTCGACCGCACAGGTCCTGAACTTGTCGAAGGTCGCTTCGTTGTCCATGCTTTGGCTGCTTTCTCTCTCGGGTTCGGGTTGGTTGCGCTAGGTATCGTCGGTCGGTTGGTCGTCGGTCGGTTGGGTCGATGGTGTTCGGTCAGTGGCCCATTCCGAGACCACCGTCCACGGCCAGAACGGCGCCGGTCACGTAGGCAGCGCCGTCTGAGGCCAGGAACTCGACGGCGGAGGCGATCTCGTCGGGAGCGGCCTGCCGCCCGAGCGGCACCATGGACAACAGCGACGCGACGCGATCTTCTCCTAGCACTGCGATCATATCCGTGGCGACGAACCCTGGGGCTACCACGTTGACCGTGATGCTGCGGGAGGCCACCTCGCGTGCCAGCGAGCGGGCGAACCCGACCAGGGCCGCCTTGGAGGCTCCGTAGTTCGCTTGGCCCGCGGAGCCGATGAACGCCACCACGGACGAGATGAGCACGATCCGGCCCCTCCGTGCCCGGACCATTGGCCCGAGGGCCCTTTTTGCAGTGCGGTAGACCGAGGTCAGATTGGTCTCGATGACGTTGTCCCAACGCTCCTCGGACATGCGCAGCAGCAGCGTGTCGTCGGTGATGCCGGCGGCGCAGACGAGCACCTCCACAGGCCCGAGCGAGTGCTCGACCTCCCCGAAGGCCCGGTCGACCTCACCCGCAGAGGTGACGTCGCAGCTGACGGGCAGGAGCAGGTGGGTGCCGGCGCGGCCCTTCCAGCTCCTCGGGCGGTGCTGTACGCCAAGTGACGGCGACCCGGTCACCGTGCGCCTGGAAGCGCCGGGCACAGGCCAAGCCGATCCCTCTCGACCCGCCCGTGACCAGGATCACCCGCCCTGTGCCGGCGTCGCCCGCCAGGGCCTGGTCCCGTCCTTCTGTCACCCAGGCTCTCCCGTGGCCGGCATCGGCGGCAGGGGGCCCCGCCCCATCGCACGACGGCGCTGGCCCATGTCATCCCGGCCCCGAATCCCGAGAACAAGATGAGGTCCCCGTCCTTGAGCCGCCCGGCGTCGGCAGCCTCGCAGAGAGCGATACCGCAGGAGGCGGCCGAGGTGTTGCCGGTGTGGTCGAGGACGATCGCGTACCGCTCGGGATCGATGCCGAGGCGCTGGCCCATGGCGTCGATGATGCGCATGTTGGCCTGGTGGGGGACGAACAGGGCGATCTCGTCGGCGGTCACGTCGGCCTGCTTGAGGACGCGGCTGGGCGGACTCGACGGTTGCCCGCACCGCCTTACGGAAGACCTCGCGACCCTCCATGTAGATGTAACCGCCTCTGTCGCAGTAGAGGATCGGTGTGAGGGAGCCGTCGAGCCCGAGATCGTGGGCGAGGATGAGTGGCTCGCCCTCGGTCGCCTCGACGACGATCGCGCCGGCACCGTCGCCGAAGAGCACGGCGGTGCCGCGGTCGTTCTGGTCGGTTATCTGCGACAAGGTGTCGGACCCGATGAGAAGGGCCCGCTCGTGGCCCGCGTCCAGCAGAGCGACGGCCGTCACGAGGCCGTAGACGAAGCCCGCACAGGCGGCGTTCAGGTCGAAGGCGGCCCCCCGGCAACCGAGCGTGTGGTGGACCCACGACGACGTTGCGGGCACCGTCTGATCAGGGGTTGTCGTAGCGAGCACGAGCAGGTCGATCTCCGGCCCGCGGCGGCCTGCCCGCTCGAGGGCGTGCCGCGCGGCCTCGACCGCGAGCCCGGAGGTCGTGCCGCCGTGGCGTCGCTCCTTGATCCCGGTCCGTTCCACGATCCACTCGTCGCTCGTGTCGAGGCGCGCCTCGTAGTCGGCGTTGGTGACCACCTTGTCCGGCAGATCCATGCCCCAGCCGGTTATCTGTGCGCCTCTCATGCGGTCCTCTCGTCCTGGACGGTCTCGACTCGAACAGCTCCTCGATGCAGGGTCTGATCATTCGCTACGGCGCTGGCTGGTAGCCGTTCGTTGCGGACAGGGGCCCGTAACCAGGCGACCGGCTGGCCGCGGGTCACCCGTTCACCAGCGAGGACCAGCACGCCCTCGAGCGTTCCGGCGAACGCGGAGCGCACCTCGGTTCCACCGACGAGACCGAGAAGGCCTCCGACCTCGATGAACATGGGTTCGCTCGTCCGCTCCGCACTGCCGGGCAGGTAACCCTTCAGGCCCGGGGCGGGCTCGAAGAGCCCGACGGCGGGTGAGACGACAAGCCTTTCTGTCATCTCGAAGAGCTCGCCCGTCGGCGCCGTGCCGGAGGTGTTGCCGGCGAGGATCCTCACGAGACGGGCCAGCTCGTCCGGCGTGGAGACCGACAGCCCGACGGTGTCGGTCGTGGGAGCCGCGCGCCGCAAAAGGCCGGTCAGCACGCCGCCGGGACCGAGCTCGACGAAGGTCTGAATGCCGTCTGCAAGCAAGGTGTCGAGGCTCTGGCGCCAGCGGACGGGGCTGCAGAGCTGAGCCGAGAGGAGCTGCGGCCACTCGTCGGGATCGTCGTGGGGACGGGCGTCCACGTTGGCGACGACGATGGGATCGAGGGGATGGAAGGTCGTCGTCGCGAGGGCCTTGCGGAGCCGGTCACGTGCCATCGCCATCAAGGGCGTATGGAACGCTCCGCCCACCGGCATCGACATGACCCTCTTGGCCCCGAGCTCCTTGGCGATGACCGTGAACTCCTCGAGCGCCTCGGGGGTGCCGGCGACTATCACCTGGCCGGGGGCGTTGAAGTTCGCGATCCACGCCTCGCCGTCGACCCGCCTGCACGCCGTCTCGACGCTTTCGTCGTCGAGGCCGAGCACCGCGATCATGGTCCCCGGCGCGCACTCGGCGGCCTCCCGCATGGCGGCGCCGCGCTCGGAGACGAGCCGGAGCCCGTCCTCGAAGTCCAGCGAGCCGCGGCCACGAGGGCCGTGTACTCGCCGAGGCTGTGCCCCGCCGCGGCCGACGGTTCGATGCCGAGCCGCTCGGCAGCGTCGAGGACGATCAGGCTCTGGACGAAAGTCGCGATCTGGGCGTTGTCGGTCCTGGTCAGAGTTTCCTGGTCGGCTTCGAGCAGCAGATGAGCGAGATCGCGCCCGGTGATCTCCGAAGCGAGGCCGACCAGCTCGAACGACGGGTGGTCGACCCAGGCCGCGCCCATACCAGGCCGCTGTGAACCTTGGCCGGGAAACGTGAACGCCAGCAACCTTCGCCTCTCCCTCCAGGTCGGGCGCCCTGCCCTGAACCTCAGCCCGTAAGTCTGACCTCAGCGGCCCTCGATCGGTTACATCCCCTCCCTCGAGCTTGGCGGTGCTCCTCGTGCCTCCGGCAGCAAAGTGCAGCTCAGGCCGCCGAACGGCGATTCAGGCGAGCGCGAGGCGGACGCGCAGCGGCAGGTGATCGGACCCGCCGACACGCACGGACCCGCCCGAGAGCACCCGGACAGGTCTCGTCACGAGGATGTGGTCGATCTGGCTGTGGGCTCCCCAGCTCGGATATGTCCGCGCCCTCACAGCGCGGCGCCAGCCAGGAAGGGCGAGGGCCACCGGCGGGCCCCAGAAGTTCATGTCGCCCGCCGAGCAGGGCCGGACGAGTCGGCTCCGGCAGGCGACGCCGGAGGCGCTCGAGCATGATCGGAGAACCGTGCTGGAAGTGGGCGAGGTGGGTTCCGACGACGGTGAGGACGGAGCCTTCGACATCGACCTCGCCGAGAAGGGCAGCCCGCCGTTCCGGGCCGTCCCTGGACAGCTGTCCGAGCTCGATCGTCTCGACTCGCCCGTACCGGCAGGCGCGACAAAAGAGCCATGCCCCATCTACCGAAGTGCGCCTCGGCATCCGGCCGGCGTTCGCGCACCCGGCGCAGCGTCGCGGCATCGCCCACCCAGAGGGGGCGCGCCCTGGGGTCTCGCCTGGAGGGTCCCCAGCGCCTGGAGATCCTGGAGGAAGGCTCGAACAACAGCGCGCCGGACAGTCGGGCTTCGTGGACCTCGTAGCCTCCCGCCGCTCCGACGAGCAGGGCGAGAGCCTCGCCATCTCTCAGGCGTCCAGGTCTCCTGCAGCAGGACAACGTCCGCCTCGAGCGCCGCGCAGGCCGAGACGACGTCGAACGGCCGGCCCCAGCCGTCGATGCCGGCATGGAGGTTGAAGGTCGCAACGGTCAGCTCCGGCACCGGTGTCAGGTCTCCGGCACCGGCATCAGGTCTCCGGCACCGGCATCGGTCTCCGGCACCTGGAACGTCTCAGGGGTGCCCTGGAACAAGGCGCGCAGGTCGAGCGACGACACGTGCTCATGGCTGGCGAGAGAGACGTAGGCACGCGCGAGAGCGTCCTTGCCGACGCCGAGCACCGTCGTCAAAAGGCCCAACGACTCGGCCATATCGTCGTTCGGAACCCCGGCGACGACGTGGTGCCACATCGACTCCTCGAGCACGTTGAACGCGGTCTGCACCTCGCCGATCCCGAAGCCGGCGCCGAACCGATCGTCCGCGAGCTGCTCGGCATATCTGATGATGAGATCGAGCCTGCGACTGCTCAGGCAGTCGAGGACGATGTCGAAGAGGGCCTCCAGTCGACGACGAACCTCCGCAGGGCCGACCGACTCGTAATGGCCGAGATGGGACCGTTCGACAGCGTGAACAGCCTCGTCGATGATCTCGGTTCTCGCCTCGCTGAGAACGGCAATGAATTCCATGGCACTTTCCGATCGGTGGGATCGAGCGGCCACCTTGGCCGCTAGCCTCCTCGATATGAGACTAAGCGCAAGGAACCAGCTCGATGGCGTTGTGGTCCGGGTCGACCACGGGGCGGTCATGTCCACGGTCGTCATCCGCCTCGAGGGGGGACAAGAAGTCGTCTCGGCAATCACGAAAGACTCCGCCGAGGCCATGGCGCTCGCCGAGGGCGACGCGGTCAAGGCCATCATCAAGTCCACCGAGGTCATCATCGGCAAGGACTGACGGCGAGGCGCCTCAGGCGACCGCCTTTCGGAACACGCGGGTCGCCCAGGTCACCACCAGGGCGCAGAGCGGCACGAGGACGGCGAAGGCTTGCCATACGGCAGCAGCGCCGAAGCTCCCCGCCGCAAGCGAACGAGAGGCCTGCACCGCGTAGTAGAGCGGATTGAAATGCGCCACGACGCGCATCCACTCGGGACCGATCGAGATGGGCAGGAGTACCCCGGCGAGCAGCAGGATCGGGAGGTTGATCCCGTTGATGACTGCAGCGAAGCTGCTGATGTCCTTCGTCACGAGGGCGGTCGCGGTCGAGAAGGCGGCCATAAGGGTCGCGCAGAAGACAGAGCACGACCCCGAGCGCCAGCATCCCCAGCCAGTGGATCTCGAATCCGACGGCGACGCCGATGGCTACGACAACGGCGTCGAACACCAGCATCATCACGAGACCCGAGAGAATCGGGCCTATCAGGATGGCGAAGCGGCTTGCCGGGGTCACACGGAACCGTTCGACGACGCCACTTTGAAGTTCGAATATCGTGCCGAATCCCATGCTCGACCCGCTCGCGAACGCCGAGGAGGGCGAGGATCCCGGGCAGGAAGACCTCGAGCACGCTTCCATTGCGCACTCCGATGCCCGGTGCGATGTGCTTCAGCAAGGGCGTGAACAGCGCGAGATACAGGACCGGTGTCGAGAAGCCCACGAAGAGCCAAACGGGATTGCGCAGCATCTGAAGCGTGTAGCGCTGGAACAGCAGACCTGTGTCCTTGAAGGTCTTCATGCTGCCGGCTCCGCCGTGACCGCACCGGCGTCGCGGAGGGAGCGACCCGTCTGGTGCAAGAAGACGTCGTCGAGGGTGGGCTCGGACAGGCTGATCGACTTGAGCCCGATCCGTTCGCGGTCCAGCAGGCGGAGCAGGTCCGGCAGCGCCGCGCTCCCGTCTTCGACGTAGAGCCGCAGGTGGTCGCCTTCGGCGGTGATCTCGCGTACATAAGGCTCGGCCGCGATGAGCACCCGCGCGCCTTGCTCGTTGCTCCTCCTCCTTCGTCGTGCAGGCTCAGCAGGACCGAGTCACCTGCGACCTGGCGCTTCAGGTCCCGAGGCGTCCCCTCCGCGACGATCTCGCCGTGATCCATGATCATGAGGCGGTCGCACAAGGCATCCGCCTCCTCGAGGTAGTGCGTAGTGAGGAAGATCGTCGTGCCGCGTGAACGCAGCGAGCGCACGTGGTCCCAGAGATTCGCCCGGTTCTGCGGGTCCAGCCCGGTGCTCGGTTCGTCCAAGAACAGCACTTCGGGCTCGTGCACGATCCCGAGCGCCACGTCGAGTCGCCGACGCTGGCCACCCGAGTAGGTCTTCACGCGGCGATCGGCGAACTCGTTCAGGTCGAGGATCTCCATCAGCATCTGCGCCCTCGAGACAACCGAGGCACGGTCGCCGCCGTAGAGGCGGCCCTGGAGGATCAGGTTCTCGCGACCCGTGGCCAGCTCGTCGGCGCCGCCGAGCTGGCTGACGTAGCCGATGCGAGACCGGACCTGCTTCGGCCGGCGTGCCACGTCGATCCCGGCCACTGTTGCCGAGCCGCTCTCGATGGGGAGCAGCGTCGTGAGCATGCGCAACGTGGTCGTCTTCCCGGCTCCGTTCGGGCCGAGGAACCCGAATATCTCCCCGCGCCCGACCTCGATGCTGACTCCGCGCACGGCCTCGACGCGGCCGCGCTTTGTGGGGAAGCTCTTGCGCAGATCGACGGTCGAAATGATCGATTCCAAATGGGTATCCTCTCGTCTCATCGGCTTGCTCCTGTCTTGAACTCCTGGAATGCGCCGGGCGCGAACGGCGGGGGCGTCACCGGCCCGGCCGGGATGATCGTGGACATCGCGCCACCAATCGACGCCTTCGAGGGCGCCGGTTCTGATCTCGCCGCTCAGCTTCCGCACGTACTCGAGCTCAGCTTCTCGAAGCACCCTGCGGAACTCGGACTCGACCCAGAAGAGCCTGGGGATGCCCTGCTTCTCGCACAGCTCCCGCGCAGAGCCGTACTGCGCGAGCTCGAATTCCAGCCGTTGCGCGCGCTCGTTCAAAAGCTCCACGACCTGGTCGGGATGAAGGGCGGGAAGGAAGGAGAGCGCCGCCTCGAACTCGGGGTACTCATTCACCGGCGTCGAGACGAGGTCCGTCAGCCAGTCGTGCATCTCGATACGGCCCGCGTCGGTCAGGTCGTAGATGGTGCGCTCGGGAAGCCTGCCGGACCGCTCGGTGCCCTCGGCCGCGATGAGACGTCGTTTCTCGAGTGACTCCACGACCGCGTAGAGCGACCCGTAGTTGAGCCGGACGCTCTCGTGCTTGTGCCGCTGCCGCAACGTCGTGGCCACCTCGTAAGGGTGCATGGGCCGTTCGTAAAGGCAGATCATCACTGCCAGGGCCAGGGGATTGGTTCTGTGCGTTGCCAACTGTGTGCCCTTTCCTCGCCTACTCTGTTCAGAGTAACAAAATCAGAGGACTCTGAAAAGGCAGACGTCCCACTCGTCAGATGGACGCAACGCCCGCTTATGCTCAGTTGCCTTCGCGTGCCTGCAGGCAGGCGGCTTGGAGGCGCCCAAGCGCAGCCACCACCCAAGAGGGCCAGCCAAGAAGCAAGGCCAGTCAAAAAAGGGGAGGTCATGGATCGCATCACCCTCGAGAGTGCCTACGAACCGTTCGTGGCGGCACTGCGGGAAGGCGGTTTCGAGGCGCCCGAACAAGGGTGGCCCGCCGAGCTGGTGGCGGCCCACGTCGCGCGCAACAACGAGCTCATCGCAGAGGCGGCCGAGGCGATCGCCGCAGGTCAACAGCCCACCTACGACAACCGTGCCGCCGTGGACGACGCCGAGCTTCGGGCATTCGCGGATGCGGTCGGTGGGATCGCGGCCTCGCCACTGCCGTCGAAGCGTCCGCCAAGCGTCAGGCGAAGGCTTGGGCTGCGCTCGGCCGCGGGAACCGCCGGCCAGCTGCTGCCCGTGGTCATAGTGGACGCGGCGTGAGAGATCGCGGGTCGCCCGGTGCCGATCGCGCTTCACCGCGGGGATCGCCTCGTTCCATCTCGACCGCACTAGCGCTGAATGCCCAGCGGCCGTGACGGTCGAGGGCGACCCAGACGTGCGAACCGCGGAGCCGCCGAGCGAGTTCGATGTCTACGAGCTCGTGATCCTGCGTCGGCCGGAGGGCCGTCCCGAGATCGACGAGGAGACCGCCGACCGATCTGCAAGGCCAGCATCTGGGACATTTCGCGGCCATGAGTGAGGCTGGGTACATGAAAGTCGCCGGCCCGCTCGTCGACCAGCCCGACGACAGCTGGCGGGGGATGTGCCTTTACCGGGTCGGCTCCCTCACCGAGGCGCGTCGGCTTGCCGAGCTGGACCCGGCAGTCCGTGCGGGACGCTTTTGTGTAGAGGTCATGCATTGGTACACGGAAAAGGGGCTGTTCACTTTCCGGAGTGAGAGCCCGGGACCGCCCGCGAGGGGCGCACCGGGCCTATATTCGAAATCATGATGCGTCGATTCCTGCACGTCAGCTTTGCCGGAGGACTCGCCCTTTTGGCATCGGGCTCCGCTCTTGGCCTGCCGTCGCAGGCAGCCACGCGGGTTCCGGCCGGGGCGAGATCCTCGGTGGTGGCCGAAGCCAAGGCGATCAACCTGAAGGCGGCCGACCTGTCGACGAGCATTCGCTGGGTGGCTGCTCCTGCGGGCAAGTCGTCCAAGGCGGAGGCGGCGCTCGCCCAGAAGGCTTTGACCTGCCTCAAGAAGGTCGGTTCTGTGAGTCCTGACCCGTTCGGCACCACCGGCAAGACAGGAGGAGCGGTGCTGGCGGACGTCTCGTCGCCGAACTGGTACGACAAGGCGTCGAGCTTGACTCAGCTGCCGAGCGCGAGCTCCGAGGTGGTCTTCGTGAACACCGCGTCGGCAGCCCGTGGCGACCTTGCGACGATCGGACGCAGCTCGTCGCTCGCGTGCCTCACCGCTCAGCTGGTTGCCAACAGCGAACTGCAAGGAGCCGGAAGCGGAATCAAGGGCACGGCGAAATTCCTGTCCGCCCCTCGTCACGGTGGAGGCAGCGGCGGTGTCCACATCCAGTTCATCGAGTCCGGCGGCAACTTCGCCCTGCTCAAGGCCAAGCTCTACGACAACGCGTACTACTACGTACAAGGGTCCGCCGAGGTGACGATGTCGTTCATCAACCTCAGCTCGGCCTTCAATCCGGCCTGGAGCACGGCGAGCATCGCGAAGGTGATGGCACGGGCCCAAGCGGAGGTGAAGAGCTGAGACGGGCTGGGCACCGGGCGCGAGAACAAACGCGAGAACAAAAGAGGAGCTCCCGGGAGCTCGACAGGGTCGGGCCGGGGTGAGCATGGTTTACGAGAAGCGGTGCTCGAAAGGCCCCGAAGGACGACCAGAGCCCGGGAATGCCGGGTAGGGCCGAGACGTACGAAGAACTGCTGCGCCGCCAGCAGGCAGTCGCCGCCGATGGCTTCATGGCGTCAGCCCGGCGTCTCAGGTGGTCGGCCGATCGCCTGGCAGCCGAGCGGGAGCGGCGCCTTCGGGATCTGCTCAGTTGGTCCATTGTCCATTCACCGTTCCACCGTGACCGCCTTGGTGGGCTGGACGTCGATCAGTTCCGAGAGGCTGACCTTCCGTCGCTGCCGATAATGACCAAGGACCAGCTGATGATGCACTTCGATGATGTCGTAACCGACCCCGCCCTGTCGTTCGACCTGGTCAACGCCCACGCGGAGCAACTGGATCACGACCGGTACCTCCTCGCCAGGTATCGGACCGTAGTGACGAGCGGGACCACCGGTGCCCGGGCCGCGTTCGTCTACGGATGGGACGAGTGGTGTGACTTCGCTCTCCTGGCGACACGATGGCAGGCTCCCGGACGAGGAGCGCTGCCCAAGGGGGCGGTCATCGCGTCGCTCTTCGCGGCGAACCCGCGGCACGTGTCAGGTGCCTTCCATGCCTTCTTCAAGAACACCTCAGAGGAGGCGCAGCCCGTCGTGCACCTCCCGGCGTCCCTGCCCGTGCCTCAGATGGTCGAGGCGCTCAATGCCACGGGGCCCGCGGTACTTCAGGGCTATCCGAGCGCAGTCCACCTCCTCGCCTGTGAAGCGGCCGCAGGTCGGCTGAGCATCGCCCCCCTGCACGTCGAGACCTGTGGCGAGCAATGCACAGACGTGGTCCGGAGTGCTGTCCGCGAGGCCTGGGGAGTAGAGATCTACGACTACTGGGGTTGCACCGAAGGCGTCTACGCCTTTCCCTGCCGGTTCGGACGTGCCATGCACATTCCTGACGACCTCGTCATCTTGGAACCGGTCGACGGCGACGGCAGGCCGGTTGAGCCCGGCGAGCAGGGCGACAAGCTCCTTTTCACCAGCTTGTACAACAGGACGCAACCCCTGATCCGCTATGAGATCGCCGACTCGACGAGGATGTCGTCCGCTATATGCGAGTGTGGCTGTGCTCACCGGCGCCTCGAGATCCTGGCGGGCAGGACCGCCAGCGTGTTCATCTACGACGGCGGCACCGCGGTTCACTGGCTGGGCATGATGACGGTCCTTCTGGGCCAAGAAGGGCTCATCGAGTACCAGGTGAGCCAGACGAGGCAAGGGGCCGACGTCTTCGTCGTGACCCGGGGCAGCTGCGACCTGGAAAGGATTCGACGAGCGCTCGTCGCGATCATGGAGAAGGCTGGTCTCGATCTGCCCCGGGTGACCGTGGAGCGAGTCCCGTCTCTCGACCGGATGTGGTCCGGCAAGCTGAAGCAGTTCGAGCCGCTGACCGGTTGACGGGACCAGTCCGGGCCCGGCCGCGCGGCACCCGCGGCCCTTGCCGGCGCCGGGCACGGCGCCCGAAGCGGACACCGCGAGGCTCGATGGGCCGGCGGCCACCGCCCGCACAGGCGCAATGGGTCGAAAGTCCCTAGTCAGAAGGGACGTGCGGGGGGACAATTGCAGCAGCCCTATCGCGGCCATGAGGACCACTGCACCGGAGGTCGTCAGGTTGGTCAACGAGGACTGACAGACAAAGGGCGAGGTGCGCGGCACGGAAAGTGCCGCGCGAGCCAAAGCCAAGAGTGCACAACGGAGTGCACAAGGAGGCAATTGCAGTGAGCAACATCAAGGCGATCCTGAACGATCTTGCAACGCGCAACTCCGGTGAGCCGGAGTTCCTGCAGGCAGTCAGCGAGGTGCTCACCTCGCTCGAGCCGGTTGTCGAGCGGTATCCCAAGTACACCGAGATGAAGGTCCTGGAGCGCCTCGTGGAGCCCGAGCGGGTGATCATGTTCCGCGTCTCGTGGGTCGACGACAACGGCCAGGTGCAGGTCAACCGCGGATACCGCGTGCAAATGAACAGCGCCATCGGCCCCTACAAGGGTGGGCTCAGGTTCCACCCCTCGGTCTACCTCGGACTCCTCAAGTTCCTCGCCTTCGAGCAGGTGATAAAGAACTCGCTCACGACCTTGCCCATGGGCGGGGCCAAGGGCGGTTCGGACTTCGACCCGAAGAACAAGTCCGACGGCGAGGTGCGACGTTTCTGTCAGGCTTTCATGACAGAGCTCTACCGCCACATCGGCCAGTTCACCGACGTCCCCGCCGGCGACATCGGCGTCGGGGGCCGGGAGATCGGGTTCCTCTTCGGCCAGTACAAGAGGATCTCGAACCAGTTCACCGGCGTGCTGACGGGCAAGGGGCTCAACTGGGGAGGATCGGAGATCCGCCCCGAGGCGACCGGCTACGGCTGTGTGTACTTCGCCGAAGAGATGCTCGCCACGTCGTCTGAGACCCTCGAGGGCAAGAGATGCCTCGTCTCGGGCAGCGGCAACGTCGCCCAGTACACCGTCGAGAAGCTCATCGAGCTCGGGGCCACCCCGCTCACGTTCTCTGACTCGGGCGGCTTTGTGTACGATCCCGACGGCATCGACCCCGACAAGCTCGCCTATGTCATGGAGCTCAAGAACGTCCGCCGCGGGCGCATCGCCGAGTACGCCGAGAAGTACCCGAAAGCCACCTTCACCCCCTTGGACAAGGCAGCCTCGTCGAACCCGCTCTGGGCCGTCCCGGCCGACTGCGCCTTCCCGAGCGCCACGCAGAACGAGATCAACGGCGAAGACGCCAGGCACCTCGTCGCAAACGGCGTCCACCTCGTCGCCGAGGGGGCCAACATGCCGACGACCCCGGAAGGCGTCGAGTGCTTCTTGAACGCCAAGATCCTCTACGGTCCGGGCAAGGCCGCCAATGCCGGCGGGGTTGCCGTCTCGGGCCTCGAGATGACCCAGGACATCGAGCACCTGTCCTGGACCCGTGAGCAGGTCGACGACAAGCTCCGCCAGATCATGAGGGCAATCCACTCCCAGGCGCGTGCGGCGTCTGTCGAGTACGGCCGCCCGGGTGACTACGTCATGGGCGCCAACATCGCCGGCTTCGTCAAAGTCGCCGACGCCATGATGGACGAGAGCACGATCTGAGATCGGGAGGTCTCGTCGAGAGGAGCCCTATCCTCGCCAGCTGGTCGCTTGACGACTCGTTGGCACGACCATCGACACGAATCGCAGAGGTAGCACAAAGAGCATCTTGAGCTTGGGCACGTGATCTCCGAAAGGGGATCACGTGCCTCTTTAAGGGGGGAGGTTTCATCGACAAGGGGTCGTCTCGACCCCACTGACAGGAGGAAGATACCCATGAGGATCCGGGGAGCGGTGCTCGAGGAGATCGGGCGCAGCGCACCGTTCGCTACGAGCCGGCCGATCACGGTCAGCGAGCTGGAGCTCGACGAGCCCGGTCCGGGCGAGATCCTGGTGAAGATGGACGCGGCCGGCGTGTGCCATTCGGATCTGTCCGTGGTGAACGGCGCCCGGCCGCGGCCGGTGCCGATGCTGCTCGGCCACGAGGCCGCGGGCACCGTCCTCGGCCTCGGGTCCGGGGTCGACGATCTGGCTGTGGGTGACCGGGTCGTGATGACGTTCCTCCCCAGATGCGGTCATTGCTCGGGCTGCGAGACCGACGGCAAGCTGCCCTGCCAGCTCGGGTCGGCCGCGAACGGCGCCGGCACTCTTCTCGGTGGCGGCCTTCGCCTGCACCGGAACGGTCAGACCGTCTGGCACCACTGCGGCGTGTCGGGTTTCGCCAGCCACGCCGTCGTCAACCGGCTCTCGGTGGTACCGGTGCCGCGCGACGTCCCGGCCGAGGTCGCGGCACTCCTCGGTTGCGCCGTGCTGACCGGTGGTGGCGCGGTCATCAACGCCGGCAATCTGCAGGAGGGCCAGGACGTCATAGTCGTCGGGCTCGGTGGAGTGGGCATGGCCGCCGTCCTCACCGCCGTGGCCCTCGGCAAGGGTCGCGTCATCGGGATAGACGCGCTCGAGTCGAAGCTCCCGCTCGCGAGCAAGCTCGGCGCCCACGCCGTCTACACGGCGGCCGAGGCTGTGGAGGCGGGCGTCAAGGCGCCCGTCGTGATCGAGGCGGCCAGCAGCGCGCGGGCATTCGAGCTCTCGGTGGCGCTGACCGCTCCGGGAGGCACGACGGTGACCGTCAGCCTGCCTAGCCCGGATGCTCGAGCGGCCGTCTCGCCGAACCTGCTGACCGCCGAGGCGCGGTCGATCTTCGGGAGCTATCTCGGGTCTGCCGTGCCGTCACGGGATATTCCCGCCTATGTCGAGATGTGGCGGGCGGGCCGGCTACCGGTCGAGGAGCTCGTCTCGTCCACCATCGGGCTCGAGGACGTCAACGAGGCCATGGACGCTCTCGAGAACGGCACGGCGATGCGCCAGGTCATTGTCTTCGACAACTGAGACGTTGAGGAGGTAGGTCTCGATGACGCTCAAGACAGGGCAGGAGTACATCGAAAGCATCCGCAGGCTGAAGATGCGGGTCTACATGTTCGGAGAAGAGGTCGAGGACCCGGTCGACAACCCGATCCTGCGCCCGTCTTTGAACTCGGTCCGCATGACCTATGACCTGGCGCAGGAACCGGAGCACGAGGACCTGATGACGGTGATCTCGCCGGAGACCGGGCGTCGGATCAACCGGTTCACGCACATACACCGGAGCTCGCAGGACCTGGTGAAGAAGGTCAAGATGCAGCGCCTGCTGGGCCAGCAGACCGCGGCGTGCTTCCAGCGCTGCGTTGGCATGGATGCCTTCAACGCGTTGTACTCGACCTGCTTCGAGATCGACGAGAAGCACGGCACCGACTACTTCTCGAACTTCAAGAAGTTCATGTTCTACGTCCAAGACGAGGACCTGACGGTCGACGGCGCCATGACGGACCCGAAAGGCGACCGCTCTCTTGCCCCGCACGAGCAGTCCGACCCGGATCTCTACCTGCGCGTGGTCGAGCGCCACGCTGACGGGATAGTCGTGCGCGGGGCCAAGGCGCACCAGACCGGGGCCCTCAACTCCCACGAGATCGTCATCATGCCGACCATCTCGATGCAGCCCGAGGACAAGGACTACGCGGTCTCCTTTGCCGTGCCGACCGACACCGAGGGCATCTTCATGGTCATCGGGCGCCAGTCCTGCGACACGCGCAAGCTCGAAGGCAGCGACATGGACGTGGGCAACAGCGAGTTCGGGGGCGTGGAGGCCCTTGTCGTGTTCGACAACGTCTTCGTGCCCAACGACCGGATCTTCTTGAACGGCGAGACCGAGTTCGCAGGCATGCTGGTCGAGCGCTTCGCGGGATACCACCGGCAGAGCTACGGCGGATGCAAGGTGGGAGTCGGCGACGTGCTCATCGGCGCGGCTGCACTGGCGGCCGACTACAACGGCGTCGCCAAGGCGTCCCACATAAAAGACAAGCTCATCGAGATGACGCACCTCAACGAGACGTTGTACTGCTGCGGGATCGCCTGCTCGTCAGAGGGCAGTCCCACTCCGGCGGGCAACTACATGATCGACCTGCTGCTCGCGAACGTCTGCAAACAGAACGTCACCCGTTACCCGTACGAGATCGTGCGGCTGGCCGAGGACATCGCCGGCGGCCTCATGGTCACCGCGCCCTCGGAGAAGGACTTCCGGGACCTGAAGCTCGGGCCGTACATCGACAAGTACCTCAAGGCCAAGGCGGACGTCCCGACCGAGAGCCGCCTGCGGATCCTGCGACTGATAGAGAACCTGAGCCTCGGGACCGCCGCGGTCGGGTACCGGACCGAGTCGATGCACGGCGCCGGGTCTCCTCAGGCCCAACGGGTCATGATCGCCCGGCAGGGCAACCTGCCCATGAAGAAGGAGCTGGCGAAGAAGATCGCCCATATCGACAGGTAGGCGGCGAGCAATGGGAGGCACAGCGTTGCCGAGGGATCTGATTGCCAGGATCGAGCGTGTGCTCGATGACGAGGTCCGCCCGTCCCTCGCTTTGCACCAGGGGGACGTGCGCATCGTCAGGCTGGAGGGCCGGGTCCTTCGGATCAGGCTCACGGGAGCATGCTCCGGTTGTCCCTCCGCGGATCTGACGACGGAGTCGTTCATCGAAGCTCGGCTGCGGGCGGCGCTACCCGAGCTCACCGAGGTCGTTCTCGTCAGTGGCGTGAGCGACGGACTGCTCGAGCAGGCCCGCGCTCTCATGGCAGCGCCGTAGGAGGTGAAAGTCGGGATCAAGTACTGCGGCGGGTGCAACCCGCGTTACCACCGTGCATTGATCGTGAGGAGGCTCCGAGAGGACTTCCCGGATGTCGATGTGGTGCGCGCGGACTCCCTCGACGTCGATGTCGTGGCCGTCGTGTGCGGGTGCCCTGTGGCTTGTGCTTCCCACGCAGAACTGAAAGGAAGGCTCGGAAAAGTGGTGTTGACGCAGGAGGCAGACTTCGAGCGGCTTGGCCGCCTGCTCTCCGTAAGTCGCGCGAGGGAGGAGGGCCATGGGCTGGACAACGGTGTATGAGGACAGGCTGACGACGCCGGAGGACGCGGTCGGGCTGATCAAGTCGAAGGACCGTGTCGTGGTCGGCCACGGAGTCGGCGAGCCGACGACGTTGCTGGACGCGATGGTCAAGAACGCAGACCACTACGAGAACGTCGAGCTGGTCCACATGATCTCGATGGGCAACTCTCTTTATTGCCAGCCCGGGATGGAGGACCACTTCCGGCACAACAGCATCTTCGTCGGGGCAACGAGCCGCCAGGCGGTGATCGACGGGCGGGCCGACTTCACTCCGGTGTTCTTCTCCGAGGTCCCCCGCCTGTTCCGTACCACCTTGCCCGTCGACGTCGCGCTCGTGAACCTCTCGGTGCCCGACGAGCACGGCTACTGCAGCTTCGGGGTGTCGGTCGACTACACCAAGCCCGCGGCCGAGTGCGCAAAGGTGGTCATCGCGGAGATCAACACGAGGATGCCGCGAACGCTCGGGGACAGCTTCATCCACGTCAGCAAGCTCGATGCCATCGTCGAGGTCAGCGATCCGATCATCGAGCTGCAGCCACCGCGGCATCGGCGAGGTGGAGCACGCGATAGGCGAGATGTGTGCCTCCCTCGTCCACGACGGCGACACCTTGCAGCTGGGCATCGGCGCGATTCCCGATGCCGTGCTGATCTTCCTGCAGGACAAGAAGGACCTCGGCATCCACTCGGAGATGTTCTCGGACGGGGCGGTCGCGCTCGATGGAGGCGGGCGTGATAACCAACCGGCGCAAGAACTTCCATCCCGGCAGGAGCGTCGTCACCTTCTTGATGGGCACCAGGCGGCTCTACGACTTCGTCGACAACAACCCTTCTGTGGAGATGGCGCCGGTGGACTTCGTCAACAATCCGAGCGTCATAGCCCAGAACGACAACCTCGTCTCCATAAACTCCTGCGTACAGGTGGACCTCATGGGTCAGGTCGTTTCGAGCTCGGTCGGGCTGCGACAGATCAGCGGTGTGGGCGGCCAGGTCGACTTCGTGCGCGGGGCGAACATGAGCCGCGGCGGCAAAGCCATCATCGCCATGCCGTCTACGGCCGATCACGGAAAGGTCTCGAAGATCGTCCCCCTCATCGACGAAGGAGCGGCGGTCACGACGGGCCGGTGCGACTCGGACTACATCGTGACCGAGTACGGCATGGCGCGGCTCCACGGCAAGACGCTGCGGGACCGTGCCAGGGACCTCATCAAGATCGCCTGCCCGGCTATTCCAGCCCGCGCTCATAGACGAGTACGAAAGGCGCTTCCACGACCGCTACCGCTGAGCCGGGCCACTCGAGCGCCAGGCTCGGCCGGCATCGAATTCGGTGCGGCGAGCGGCGTTCCACGGTCGACCGGCGTCCCGAACAGAGCATCACCGCCACCGAGAGCAGGAGGAACAACGCGTGACAAGACAAGCTGTAGTCGTGGGCGCGGTGCGCACTGCGATCGGCAAGTTCAACGGATCGCTCGCGCCGCTGTCGGCGCCCGATCTCGGATCGACGGTGATCCGGGAGGCCCTCGCCAGAGCCGGCATCGACGCCAGCTTGGTGGAAGAGGTCATCATGGGCAACGCCCTGCAAGCGGGCCTGGGTCAGAACCCCGCTCGACAGGCCGCCATGGCCGCAGGTGTTCCCGAGACGGTCCCGTCCCGTCACGGTGAACCAGGTTTGCGGCTCCGGCCTCCGGGCCGTGATGCTGGCTGCCCAGGCGATCCGCGCCGGTGACGCTGACGTCATTGTGGCTGGTGGGATGGAGAGCATGACCAACGCGCCCTATCTTCTGCCAGGTGCCCGCGCCGGCTACCGCATGAGCGACCAGACGGTCGTCGACGGCATGGTCCGCGACGGACTCTGGTGTGCTCTTGGCGGCGTGCACATGGGGACGACCGCGGAGAACGTGGCTGACCGCTACAACGTCACGCGGGAGGCTCAGGACGCGTTCTCCGCCCTCAGTCAGCACAAGGCCGGCGCCGCTGTGGCGACCGGGCGCTTCAAAGAAGAGATCGTGCCGGTGATGATCCCGCAGCGCAGGGGCGCCCCGTTGGTGTTCGACACCGACGAATTCCCGCGCCCGGAGACCACCCTGGAGGTGCTTGCCAAGCTGAGCCCCGCCTTCCAGCCGGGGGGGACCGTGACGGCGGGCAACGCGTCGGGGATCAACGACGGAGCGGCCGCGGTGGCGGTGGTGAGTGACAAGAGAGCGGCCGAGCTGGCTCTCGCGCCCATGGCCAGGATCGTGTCGTACGCGACGGTCGGCGTCGACCCTTCAGAGATGGGCATCGCGCCGATCTTCGCCACGCGCAAGGCACTTGACCTGGCCGACCTCGAGGTGAAGGACCTGGACCTCGTGGAGATCAACGAGGCATTCGCGTCCCAGTCGGTGTTCGTGGTGCGCGAGCTGGGCCTCGACGAGGCCAAGGTCAACGTCAATGGCGGGGCCATAGCGCTGGGGCATCCGATCGGGGCAAGCGGGGCCAGAATTTCTCGCGACTCTGCTGTACGAGATGGAAAAGCGCGAGAGTCACTACGGGCTCGCAGCCTTGTGCATCGGCGGGGGACAGGGCGTAGCGGTCGTGTTGGAGCGGTGAGCGGCGGGTTACCCGGGAGGCGTGGCAGTCGATGAAGAAGATCCAGAAGATCATTGTCATAGGTGCCGGACAGATGGGAAGCGGCATCGCCCAGGTCGCGGCCCAGGCCGGCATCGAGGTGGTGCTGAACGACGTGGCCGGCGAGCTCGCCGAGCGCGGACTGGCCTCGATCACGAAGAACCTGGACCGGGGGGTCGCCAAGGGGCGGCTGACCGAGGCGGAGCGATCAGCCGCACTGCAGCAGATCAGCCTGTCCACGTCGCTCGTGGATGCCAAGGACGTGGACCTCGCGATCGAGGCGGCTGTCGAGAAGATGGACGTCAAAGCCGAGATCTTCGCCAAGCTCGACGAGATCGCCCAGCCTGAGGCGGTTCTCGCGTCCAACACGTCGTCTCTGCCCATCACCGAGCTCGCCGCGGTGACCAAGCGGCCCGGCCAGGTCATCGGGGTGCACTTCATGAACCCGGTTCCCGTCATGAGTCTGGTGGAAGTCGTGCGCGGCCTTCAGACAGACGACGAGACCTACGAGACCGTGTGCGAGCTGATCGCCCGTATCGGCAAGACGGCGGTGGAGGTCAACGACTCGCCGGGGTTCGTGTCGAACCGGGTCCTCCTCCCGATGATCAACGAGGCGATCTACTGCGTCTATGAAGGCGTAGCCACGCCTGGAGCGGTCGACCAGGTCATGAAGCTGGGCATGAACCATCCCATGGGTCCGCTCGCCCTGGCGGATCTCATCGGCTTGGACACCTGCCTGTCGATCATGGAGGTGCTGTACGCGAGCTTCGGGGACTCGAAGTACCGGCCCTGCCCGCTGCTGCGCAAGTACGTGAAGGCTGGCTGGCTCGGCAAGAAGTCCGGCCGCGGTTTCTACCTCTACGAGTAAGCCGCGCGAACACCGGAGAGATGGTCTTTCCGCACATGTCTGGTGGCAGCCGGACAGACGAAACAGGTGGCACGCGGGGCCGGTCTCGCAGGTAGGATAAAGGACAATCAAACGAACGCGAGCGAGGCTGCGCGCAGGCGGCCAGCTCGCCCGAACAGCAGGCGGTGGTCGTAGTGGAATCCGTCGAGATCCCCCAAAGGCGTGAGATCAGGACAGTCATCCCAGGGCCCAGGTCGCTTGAGCTGAGCGCCCGGAGGAAGGCATCGGTGCCGGCAGGCGTAGGTGCCACGATGCCGATATTCGCCGAGCGTGCCTACGGCGGCATCGTGGTCGACGTCGACGGCAATTCGTTCATCGATCTCGGCGCCGGCATTGCGGTGCTGAACGTCGGATCGAGCGCCGCCGCGGTAGTCGAGGGCGTTGTCGAGCAGGCCAGGCGGTTCACCCATACCTGTTTTCAGGTGACGGGCTTCGAGGGCTACATCGAACTGGCCGAGCGCCTGAATGCCCTGGCCCCCGGAAGCTCACGAGAAACGCAGCTTCTTCGTGAACTCAGGTGCCGAAGCTCTCGAGAACGCGGTGAAGATCGCCCGATCATTCACCGGCCGTCAAGCGGTGGTGGTGTTCGACCATGCGTTCCACGGCAGGACGCTGCTCACGATGTCGCTCACCGCCAAGGCGATGCCGTACAAGGCGGGATTCGGGCCGTTCGCACCCGAGATCTACCGCGTGCCGTTCAGCTACCCCTACCGCTGCACCGCTGGAGCGGCGCCTGAGCTGTGTGGCGAAGCCTGCGCGGAGCTTGCGATCGCCGCCATGGACAAGCAGATCGGTGGGAACCGCATCGCGTGCGTGCTGGCCGAGCCCGTGCAGGGTGAAGGTGGCGTGATCATCCCCGGTGAGGGATTCCTGCCCCGGTTGGCCGAATACTGCAGGGAGCACGGCATCGTCCTCATCGCCGACGAGGTCCAGGCGGGCATGGCGCGGACCGGCAAGATGTTCTCGTGCGAGCATTTCGGCATCGTGCCTGACCTGATCACCACGGCAAAGGGGCTCGGGGAGGTCTTCCGATCGGCGGCGTCACCGGTCGGGCCGAGATCATGGACGCCGTGCACCCCGGCGGCCTCGGATCGACCTTCGGCGGCAACCCGGTGTCGTGCGCGGCCGCTCTCGGAGCCATCTCCGAGATCGAGTCGCAGGGACTCGTGGCCCGTGCCCAGGAGATCGGGGAGATCTTCACCGCCCGGCTCGGGAACCTCGGCAAGGACGTGCCCGCCGTCGGTGACGTCCGCGTCATCGGAGCGATGGCTGCGCTCGAGTTCGTGACCGACAGGGAGACCAAGGAGCCCGACCCCGCCGCGGTCGCCCGCGTCCTGGCCGCCTGCCACGCCGAAGGGGTCATCTTGTTGAGCGCCGGCACCTACGGCAACGCCGTGCGCATCCTCCCGCCGCTCGTGATCTCAGACGATCTCCTGAACGACGGCCTCTCGGTGCTCGAAAAGGCGGTCCGGGCTCTCTCGAGCCTTGCGCATCGGCCATCATTGGTGAAAGGCCGGGACGCGAGAGGGAGCGGTCATGCAAGCCGTCGTCATCGAGTCGCCAGGTGAGCTAAGCGTGGGCGAGGTGCCGGACCCTGCTCCCGCACCGAATCAGATCGTGGTCGCCGTCCGCTCCTGCGGGATATGCGGGACCGACCTGCATCTCGTGGACGGCGACTACGAGGCGGCGCGCTATCCGCTCGTTCCCGGGCACGAGTTCGCCGGCGAGGTTGTCGCCGTCGGCAGGGACGTGACGAGCCTGGGGACGGGCTCGCTCGTCGCGGTCGATCCCTCCCTCTACTGCGGGCACTGCCGTCCTTGCCGGTCCGGGCACGGCAACCTGTGCGAGAACTGGAACGCCGTCGGCGTGAGCGTGCCGGGAGCGGCCGCCGAGTACGTCGCGGTCCCCGAATGGAACGCGCACCGCCTTCCCGCCGGCTTCGACATGTCCCTGGCCGCCCTCATCGAGCCGCTCTCGTGCGCCGTGCACGGCTACGACCTCGTCCGCACGAAGCTCGGCGACCGCTTCCTCATCTACGGAGCGGGCACGATGGGACTCATGTTGCTGTTGCTCGCCAGCCGGTCGGGAGCCATCGGAGTGACCGTCGTCGAGCCCAACGCCGCCCGGCGTCAGCGGGCGCTCGAGCTCGGGGCGAGCCAGGCGGTGGCGAGCGGGGAGGAGCTGGAGCCCCCGACCGGCTACGACGTGGTCATGGACGCGACAGGCGTCATCGCGGCGATCGAGGACGGCCTGCGGCGGGTCCGTAGGAGCGGGACCTTCCTCCAGTTCGGGGTCGCCCCGGCCGAAGCCACGGCACGCATCTCTCCGTATCGGATCTACAACGACGAGATCACGGTCGATAGGTGCGATGGCGGTCCTGGAGAGCTTCGACCGTGCCTGCGACCTTGCGATCGAGGCCGACCTCGGCCTGCGCGGGCTCGTCAGCAGCCGGCTCCCGCTCGGCGACTACGCGGTCGCGCTCGGCGCGGGCCAGGCGCGGGAGAGGGCTACAAGATCCAGGTGGTGCCCGGCCGAGGCTAGGAGGCTTCCGCGGCTCGGGCCTCAGTCGTGTCCAGTTTCCCGGACCGGGACCTGACATCCGCAGAGGTGGTTCCGGGGATTGCCTTTGAGCGCCGGAGCTCTTGGGGGAGTAGGGTTAGGAGGCTGTCCTCAGCAGGGACGCCCCGTTCGGCTGTGACGATCGCTCAGGTTGTCGCCAGGGTGCTGTCTCGACGCCTCTACTGACCGACTCAGAGGGAAGTGTCATAGATCGCGAGCCGCTCCGCGGAGCACAGTCGACCCATGAGAAGGCCCAGAGCCTTGCGTCCGATTGCTGCACGGGAGCAGATCGGCGCAGTGACCTGGGCCGAAGCGGGCGGACACTCGCAGAGACAAAGGTTGGGCTCATCGACGAGACGGCTTTGCCGAAAGGCCAGATCCGTCTCACCGCGGCACTCGGCTACGGATGCGAAGGAGCGACATGAACCTCACAGAGATCCAACCGGAGCGGCGACTTTCCGGAAGGCGGGTCCTCGACAGGCGCGCCGGCGACAGGTCGCCCGACGTGGGCCAAGCGCTCGACAACGCCAAGTCGTCAGCGCCTACCGACTACACCCGATCGGAGTGGCTCGCGATCGCACAAATCGACGCCACGCTGGCCGTGGCTGCCGCGATGGAACAGTTGTAGTCAAGCTCGAAAAAAGGGGCGTAGTCGCTGCGGTCAAGGCCGCTGCGGACGAGGAGGCCGGAGCGTGCGGGACGGCCGGGGGTGAGGCCAGCCCGACGTTGGGGCGGCCCAAGTCCGGTCGTCTGTGAGGGCCGCGGCTGCTAGCTGACGCTGAAGCTGATCGTTCCGGTGTACGTCCCCGCTGGGGTGCTGGTCGCTGCGTAAATCGTGAGCGTCCCGTCCATATCGGCGTTGCCGTCGGCGGCAGTGCTCGTGGGCCCACGTCTGTGGCGAGGCGCTGAGGCCGGGACCGGTGCCGGGACCGTCCACCGGGCTCGGGTTGAGCGCGGGGATGTTGGTGAAGCTCACGGTACCGGGGTAGGCCCCGGGCCCGCTGGCGTTGAGCAGCGTACCGCCGGTGAGACCAAAGCCCGAAGCCGGTATGTGGTTGCTTCCGCTCGTGAGCGGTGTGGCCGAGACCGACAACGTCCAGGCGTAGGCCGGGGCCAGCGTGCTCGTCACCACGATCTGCTGGCTCCCGGGCAGGCTGGTCGAGGGGAAGGTGGCAGACGACTGGAGATACGTGCCGTCGCTGCTGAGGGTCATCGCCGGCAGCACGAACGGGTTCGAGGCCGTGTAGGGCGTGGTGATCGTGAGCGTGCCGGGGTTGATCGTCGCAAGAAGGCTCTGGGTGTCGCCGCAGGACGATCCGGTGAGGTTGCAGGGGGATGTCGATGTCGGTATCGGCTGCCAGTCGACCATGCTGTTGACGCTTCTCGTGGCCGTGATGACGTCGACGCTGCCCGGACTGCTGACCGACGTGCCGGTCACAACGTCGATGTTGCTGCCTGTCTTGACGCTCACCCAGGCCAGCATGGCAAGCGAGTCGTTGGTCGTGTTGGGGGCGAACACTGGCTCGATCTGGTGGGAGCCGGCGAAGGAGCTGGAGGACAGGCTCGACCAGCGCGGTGACACCGTCGGCACCGGGCTTGTGGAGACCACCGGGTTGGTCGTCGTCGCGGGGTTGGAGGTGAAGATGCCGGTCATCATGTAGACCGTGTTGCCGGTCTGACCGGACATCGACTCTCCGTTGTTGCCGACCGTGCGGCTGGAGTCGAAGACGATCGCCTGTCCGTCGGGTGACCAGTCCGGATGTTCGTCGGACGCGCTAGCCACACCGGTGAGGCTCGACAGGTCGGTGTCGCTCTGCAGGGTGAT
Source organism: uncultured Acidimicrobiaceae bacterium (assembly GCA_963804265.1). Lineage (GTDB taxonomy): Bacteria > Actinomycetota > Acidimicrobiia > Acidimicrobiales > Bog-793 > Fen-455. The sequence goes on along the minus strand of CAWDPZ010000046.1, from coordinate 31,994 downwards.
GTTCCACAGGTGGATGTGACTGTCCGTACCGACGTAGAGAACAAGGTTCTTGTTCACCGGGTTGATCTCCGGGCGGTTGGCGTCACCGGAGTTGGTGTTCGGAGCGAGAAGTCCAACGGGAGTGCTCTGAGGCATCGGACTGCTCGTGGCGAACGGGGACTGGAGGGTGTACAGGTGGCAGGTGCTCGAGGCGGAGCAGCGGATGAAGGTCATCAGGCTGCCGTCTCCGGAAACTGTCGGGGCGTAATCGTCCGATGAACCCGGACCGGTCAACTGCGACGCCGCGTCGCCGCTCGAGCTCACATTGGAGGCGTTCGGGTACGGCACGGAGTAGATCGCCCACGACCCGTTGCGGTTGCTGGCGAAGTAAAGCGTCGTCCCGGACTCGGAGAAGTACGGCATCGCGTCTGTCGCCCCCGCCGTCTGGGCGGTGTACGACGAACAGGTGTTGTCGGCCGACGAGCTGGGGACGCTCCAAACCTGCTGCCCGTTGCCGCAGTCGGCCACGAAGTCCAAATCACCGTTGCCGCCACTGAAGCTGGCGGTTGCCAGACCAGCACCGACCACGACCGACAGTCCGCTCACCAGGAGCAGAACCGCGCTCACCATGGCCCCTCGAGCCAGTCTCACAGTCACCCCGCCGACTTGATGTCGGCTGAGAGACTCTCAGAGGAAGATGAACTCAGGCTTAACGGCCGGGAGTGTGCCAGTAAACTTCGGTTAAATTCTCCTGGTCGTAGGCAATGGCCCGGCGGCCACTCCGAGTGGCGAAAGTCCGGGCGCCGGGGAGCGGCTGCAAAATGCCCCAAGCGCCTGGTCATCGAGCCGCGAACTTGGCGACCTCTGAGGGGTCTGCCAATCAACGCTGCTCGGGACGCAGACCTCGGCGAGCCAGTGCGGCGCTGGAGATGGTGGGAGAGTCGCGCCGAGCCGGTCGCGGAGGTCTTGCCGTTCCACCCTCCACGGTTCGGGCCAGGAAAAAGGGCGTGGCGTGAGTGCCCGGAGCGGGACTTGAACCCGCACGTCCTTTCGAACAACGGCTTTTGAGGCCGCCGCGTCTGCCATTCCGCCATCCGGGCCTGGTGATCGAGCGTAGCTGGCCGGATGCGCACCGGTCACGCTCTGGACCTGCAAACCTGAAGGTGATGGGAGAGGTCACGGCCGACGATCCGGCGCGGCGCGCAGGAGCCCGCCTCCTTCGGTGCCGAAGGAGGTCCCGAAGCGTCCGCCGAACAGCCCGGCAGCGAGGCCTCGCCCCAGGCGGCACCGGGCCGCAAGGTGCGCCACGAGCTCCGCGGGGCTCTGAGCCCGTCGGAGCTTGCCGAGGCGGCCGTGCTGGGTGACCTCGCGCTCGTCCTCGAAGTTCTCGGGTGGTTCGTGCCTCTTGTGGGGGCGGCTTTCCAGGGCATGGCGGTCGTTCCCTTTGCTGCGCTCGCCTCCCGGCAGCGAGCGCGGACGGCGGTTGTCGCGATGCTTGCCACGAGCTCGGTGTCGTTCCTCGTGGGCGGAGTCGGGATCGTCATCCAGACCGCCATCGCCGGGACGCTCGGGCTCGCCGTCGGCACTGCCTACCGGCGCCGGTGGAACCCGGCCGCTGCGGTGCTCATCGCCACCGTCACGACGGGGATCCCCCTCGGCGATCATCTCGGTGGTCGCCGAGGCATTGTCGCCCGGCCTCAGGCGACTGGCCTTCGCTCAGGTCCAGATCCTGTGGCGCGACGTGCGACGCGCCGCTCAGGCTGGGCGGGCTCAACTCGGTGGCTTCGTCGGGAGACACGACGATTCATTGGATCATCGCCCACTGGTGGCTGACGGTTCCGATCTTCGAATTCGTCGCCGTCGCTGCTCGCCTCCGGTCTGTGCGCACGCTATCTCTGGCCGCTGCTCGTAAGGCTGGAGAACGACCAGCCTCCTCCCGCGGACGTGATGGCCTGGAAGCGTCCGACCGGGGGTGCCTACGGGCGCCCACGTCGAGCCGGTGCCGGTGCCGGTAGAGCTCGACCGGGTGTCCTACCAGTACCCGGGCAGCTTCGCCTGGGCCGTGGCGGAGGTCTCCTTGAGCGTGGAGCCCGGATCGTTCCTCGCCCTCGTCGGTCCGAACGGCTCGGGCAAGTCGACGCTCGTGCGCCTGCTCTCCGGGCGACTCTCGCCGACGCTCGGCAGCGTGCGACGGGCTGGCGATCCCGGGCTTCGGCCTGCCCCGGGGCACCTCGATGATCTTCCAGAGGCCCGAAAGCCAGGTGCTCGGCGTGCGGGCACGGGACGATGTCGTCTGGGGACTTCCGCCGACGCCCCGCCCGGACGTTGCCGGGTTGCTGGCCCGCGTCGGGCTCGCAGGGTTCGAGGACCGTGAGACCGCCGGGCTGTCGGGCGGTGAGCTGCAGCGCCTGGCCATCGCGGCGAGTCTCGCCCGCGAGCCGAAGCTGCTCATCTCCGACGAGGCCACGGCGATGATCGACGCTCCCGGGCGCGCCGATGTCGTCGCCCTCCTCGAGTCGCTCGTGAGCGCCGGGATCACCGTGGTCCACGTGACCCACCGCGAGGCGGAAGCGGCCAAGGCCGACACGACGATCCTCATGTACGGCGGGCGCCTGACACCACCCTTGCCCGACCGGTGCCTCCTTCGGCACCGCGACCGAAGCCCAGGCGAGCCGCACCCTCACGACCGGCCGCACAGCGGGCCGGGCCGGCCTTGCCGAGTCGAGGCGCCGGAGCGGCACAGAGCCCGTCGCCCAGCGGTGCCCGAATGGGCCGGCGTGCAGGACCGGCCCCTGCTGCGGGTACGCGAGATGGGCTACGTCTACGCCAAGGACACCCCGTGGGCCCGTCGGGCCCTCGAGGGCATCGACCTCGACCTCAGGCGGGGCGAGGGCGTGGTGGTGACGGGCGACAACGGGTCGGGGAAGTCGACGCTCGCCTGGATCCTCGCGGGCCTCCTCGTCCCGACAGAGGGTGAGGCGCTGCTCGAGGGCGAGAGCATCGTCGCCGGGACCGGGCGGTCGGGATCTCCTTTCAGCACGCGCGCCTCCAGCTCATCCGGCCAACGGTCCTGGCCGACGTCTCATACGGCGCCGACAAGGACCGTGCAGCCGCGGCCCTGCGGTCGGTCGGCCTCGATCCGGCGCGCATGGGGCCGAGGCGAGTCGACGAGCTTTCCGGCGGCGAGCAACGCCGCGTCGCTCTCGCAGGGCTGCTCGTGCGCGACCCTGTCCTGCTCGTGCTCGACGAGCCCTACGCCGGGCTCGACGACGAGGCGCGAGCCGGGCTCGCCGCCATCCTCTCCGAGCTGCGTCACGAACGCGGCATGTCCACTCTCGTCGTCTCCCACGATCTCGACAACGCCGAGCTGCTCGGCGATCGCCTGGTCGTCCTGGAGACGGGCCGGATCGCAGGCGAGCGCCGCGTCCGGGGACGAGCGATGACGACGGCCGGGACGGAAGGCGCGCGGAGGCCTTCTCGGGCAGCGGTCCGAACGCCTCCGCCGCCGGACCCGGGCTCTCCAGCTCGGCGAGATACACGTCGTGCGGTTCGTTCCCGGCTCCAGTCCCCTCCACCGCATGTGGGCGGGTACCAAGCTCGTCGCGCTCGGGGCGCTTTCGATCGGGATGCTCCTTTGGCCCTCGTGGCGATCCATCGGCCTCATGGCGGCCCTGATGCTGTTCGCCTTCCTTGCGGCTCGCCTCCCAGGGGCATCAGTCCGAGGATCCCGTGGTGGCTCGGCGGAGTCCTGGTGATCGGGGCCGCTCTGGCGCTGATCGCCGGAGGCGCGCCGCAGCTTCACGTCGGTTCGTTGAAGGTGGGCGTCGGCGGCCTGGACAACTTCGGGCGCTTCACGGTGCTGGGAATCGACGTGCTCGCGGCGGCGGCGTTGCTCGGTTGGACCACGCCGCTGGCGGATCTGTCGCCCGCCCTCGGGAGGCTTCTCGGCCCCTTGCGCCGTGTCCGCCTGCCGGTCGACGAGCTCGTCGGGGCGATCGCGCTCTCCATCCGCTGCCTGCCTCTGCTGCTCGAAGAGGCGCGGGTGCTCCGGGCGGCACGGAGAGCCGCGACGCCCGACGGAGCCACGCTCGCTCAAGGAGCTCAGTGACGAAGCCGTCGAAGGCGTGTTCGGAGCCCTCGCGAACGCGATCCGCCGCGCGCGGGAGATCGCCGAGGCGATCGAGGCGCGAGGCGGAGTACCCACTCCGGCTCCCGAGACCCACGCGTTCGCACGCATCGACGCCCTCACCCTCGGGCTGTGCGTGGCGGCCGTGGCGGCCATGGCTGTTCTGCGCTGATCCCGCAACGCGTTCAGAAGCAGTCCTGGGCCGGTCGTACACTTCTCAGGATGAAGCGCGACCAGGTGGAACGCCGCATCTTGGAAGTACACGCCCTCCTGCGTGCGGGCCCGCCAGGAGCTGGCCGTAGCCGAGGAGCAGCTCGACGTCTTCCTCGAGACCGCGGAGGAGACGCGCATCCGTGCCCTCGTCTCGGAGACCCCGCTGGCCGATCGCGACTGGCAGGACGCCCAGCGGCATGCGAAGGCGATGGTCCGGGCGCGAGACACCGCCAGCGCCCGTGTCGCCGAGTTGGAACGTGCGCAGGACGAGCTGCTAGGCAAGCTCGTAGTCTGAACGCAAGCCGGCCGCGTGGCGACAGCTCTGGGCGGGCCGGAGTCAAGTGCCGTGAGTCGACAAAGGAGCGGACCCGTTGGCCAGAACCGTCGTGATCGCGGAGGACGAAGCGATCGTTCGCCTAGACCTGCGCGAGATTCTCGAGGAACAGGGCTTCGACGTCGTGGGCGAGACGGGACGCGGGGACGAAGCCGTGGAGCTGGCCAAGCAGCATCGGCCGGACCTGGTGATCCTCGACATCAAGATGCCCGGGCTCGACGGCCTCACGGCCGCGGCCGAGATCAACGTCGACCGGACCTCGGCCGTTCTGATCCTCACCGCCTTCAGTCAGCGCAACCTCATCGAGCAGGCCCGTGACGCCGGCGCGCTCGCCTACCTCGTTAAGCCCTTCCAGCAGGACGAGCTGCTGCCGGCCATCGAGGTGGCCCTGGCGAGGTTCAACGAGATGCAGGCTCTCGAAGCCGAGAACGCCGCCCTGGCCGACGACAAGCGCAATCTGGAGGAGCAGCTGATCACCCGCCGCTGGGTCGACCGGGCCAAGGGCAAGCTCATGGACGAAAAGGGCATGCGGGAGGCCGACGCCTTCACCTTCATCCAGCAGACGGCCATGAACCAGCGGACCACGATGCGCGAGATCTCCGAGAAGATCGTCGAGGGCTCGGTCACCCCTTAGTGAGGCCTCGGTCACCCTTACGGGGCGGCGTGACGCGTCCGGTCGTCTCCGCGCCACGGGCGGCCGCCCGGCTTAGCATGCAGACGGTGGCTCGCGATCTTCTCCTCGACGGCCACTCGCTCGCGTACAGGGCCTGGTTCGCCTTGCAAGAGGCTCAGCTCGCGACTGCCTCAGGCCAGGAGACCCAGGCCATCTTCGGGTTCGCCTCCATGCTCGCGCGCCTGCTCGAGGACCAGTCGCCCACGGGCATGGCGGTCGCCTTCGACCGTCGTGAGCCCACCTTCCGCGACGCCTTGTCGGCTACCTACAAAGAAGGCCGTCCGACGACGCCCCAGCCGCTCGTCGAGCAGATCGAGCTGATCCGCAGGCTGGTGGAGACGCTGGGCGTGCCCGCCATCGACGCCGAGGGCTACGAGGCCGACGACGTGATCGCCACGCTTGCCACGAACCTTTCGGCCGAGGGCCACGAGGTCGTGATCGTGACCGGCGACAGGGACGCATACCAGTTGGTGCGCGACCCACTGGTCAAGGTTCTCTACAACCGCCGCGGCGTGACCGACTACGTGCTCTACGACGAGGCCGGCATCAAGGAGCGCACGGGGGTGGGCCCTGAGCTGTACCCGTTCCTGGCGGCGCTCCGCGGCGACCCGTCCGACAACCTCCCCGGCGTGCCGGGGGTGGGGGAGAAGACGGCCGCGAAGCTCGTGAACAGCTATGGCGACGTCGACTCCCTCTACGCCCACCTCGACGAGCAGACGCCCAAGCTGAGGGCCTCCCTCGCCGAGCACGAGGCGCAGGTGCGGCTCAACCTGCAGATGACGCCGCTTGTCCGCGATGTCCCGCTCGTGTGCTCGGCAGAAGACCTCACGCTGGGCCGGTCGAACCGCGAGGAGATGCGGAGCTTGCTCGACCTCCTCGAGATCAGGGGACCGCGCGACCGTATCTTCAAGCAGCTCGACCGCCTCGAGCCGATCGCGTCAGGCGCCGCTCCGGCAGGCCCAGCCGCTTCCGGGGCACCTGGAGCCCACGAGCGCGGCGCCCGGCCCGTTCAGGTCGTGCCGCTGGGACAGCCCGAAGAGGCCCGTAGATGGCTCGCCGCTCTGGCCGGGTCGGCGGCGCCGATCGCCGTCGAAGCGGTCTGGGTCGGTGCACCGGGGCGCTCCGGGCTGGCGGGCCTCGCCCTGGCCGCCCTCGACGAGCCGGGCCCCGCGGGCCACCGCGCGGGAATGCCTGAAGCCGAAGCAGCAGGAGAGGTGAGCCCGCTCGCCGTCGGCTGGCTGGGCGGGGGCCTGATCGTCGAGCCGGGTGTTGCCGAGGCCCTCGGGGCTGTGCTGGCCGAGCGGCCGGACGGCGCCCCGCGGATCATCGCCCACCGCGCAAAAGAGCTGATGAGGGTGCTCGAGCCACTGGGGATCAGGTTCACGGGACTGGATCTCGACACGGCGGTCGCCGCCTACCTGCTCGACGCCCGGGAGGGTCAGGCATCTCTGGCGGGCCTCGCCGGCCTGGTGCCGACACTCGGCGAGGTCGAGCGCGGGTCCGAGAGCGGCTCGTCCTCCGAGCAGCTCGGGTTCGACCTCGGGAGCGAGGATGCGGGCTCAAAGGAGCCGTCCGCGCCCGACGGCGTCCCCGAGAACGCCAGGGCGGCCGCCGGGCAGGTCGCCATGCTGGTGTCCCTCGTGCCGGGGATCCGTCGCGCCCTGGAGGAGACGGGTGCAACCGGCCTCTACGACGAGGTGGAACGACCGCTCGTGCGGGTGCTCGCCAAGATGGAGGTCGCCGGCATCGCCGTCGACGTCGTGCGGCTCACGGCCATCAGCGACGAGCTGAGCTCGGAGGCGGGCCGGCTCGAGGCCGAGGTCCAGCAGCTGGCGGGGGAGGAGTTCAACGTCAACTCCACCCAGCAGCTGCGCCGCATCCTGTTCGAGAAGCTCGAGCTCGTGCCGCAAAAGCGCACCAAGACCGGCTACTCGACCGACGCCCAGAGCCTGCTGCGCCTGCGCGACGCCCATCCTCTGGTCGACACCCTCCTGCGGTACCGGGAAGTCGAGAAGCTGCGCTCGACCTACGGAGAGGGCCTCCTCTCCGAGGTCGCCCCCGACGGGCGCATCCACGCCTCGTTCAACCAGACGGTCGCCCGAACGGGGCGCCTGTCCTCGGACCAGCCGAACCTGCACAACATCCCGGTGCGCAGCCTCATCGGCCGCCGTTTTCGGGAAGCCTTCGTCCCGAGCTCGGGAGCGGAGCTGCTGATCGCCGATTACGACCAGATCGAGCTTCGCGTCATCGCCCACCTGTCCGGCGACCCCGGACTTGTGGAGGCGTTCCGTTCCGGGCAGGACATCCACAACACGACGGCAGCCCGCGTCTTCGGCGTCGAGCCCGAGGCGGTGACCCTCGCCATGCGCTCTAAGGCGAAGATGATCTCCTACGGTCTCGCCTACGGCATGGAGGCCTACGGGCTCTCCCAGCGTCTCGGCGTCGGGGTCGACGAGGCCGCCGCCATCCTCGCCCAGTACTTCGCGGCCTTCCCGAACGTGAAGCAGTACATGGAGCGCTCCGTGGCCGAGGCGCGCGGCCGCGGGTACACCGAGACCCTCCTCGGGCGACGCCGCTACCTGCCCGAACTGGACTCGAGCAACTACCGGGTTCGCCAGGCCGCCGAGCGCCAGGCGATGAACGCGGGCATCCAGGGGCTGGCTGCGGACATCTTCAAGGTCGCGCTCGTCCGGCTGGACGAGGCGCTGGAGACGCGGGGCCTCTCGAGCCGGATCGTGCTCCAGGTGCACGACGAGATCCTCCTCGAGGCGGTCGCCGGCGAACGCGACGAGGCCGTTGCCCTGACGCTCGAGACGATGGAGCACGCCTTCGAGCTCCGGGTTCCCCTGGCGGTGCACCTGGCCGTCGGCGACAGCTGGGCGGCGGGCAAGGAGCCGGCGCTCGACGCCGGCACCGACTTCGCCGAGATGGACCCGCTCGACACGGGCGACTCCGCACCCTGACATTGCGTTCTCGCCCCCTTTGGGGGGTAGCAATTGTTAAGCGACCATGACGGCGGCGGCCGAACAGCGGTCGGCTGCGTCACCGGATGCAGAATTCCCAATCCCTTATTGCCTGCGGCGGCCAAGCGCGGCCTGCCGTTGGAGTACCCGTCCGAAAAGAGAGCGACCTACCACCAATGTCCGACACGATGAGCACCCCAGCACGCGGATTCCCTTTCAGACCAGGAGCGTCACGGCACTTTCGACGCCGAAGGGGTCTACGTTCCCCGCAAGATCGTCGAGGACGACCTTGGCGACATGTCCTTCGAGGACGCGATCGATCTGACGATCGTGGCCTTCGAGGACGGCGACGTTGTCACCGGCAAGGTGGTCAAGGTCGACAAGGACGAGGTGCTCTTGGACATCGGCTTCAAGTCGGAAGGCGTGATCCCGGCGCGGGAGCTGTCCATTCGCCATGACCTCGATCCCCACGAGGTCGTCTCGGTCGGCGACGAGATCGAAGCGCTCGTTCTCCAGAAGGAGGACAAGGAGGGCCGCCTCATCCTCTCGAAGAAGCGGGCGCAGTACGAGCGTGCGTGGGGCACTATCGAGCGGGTCAAGGAGTCCGGCGGAGTGGTAAAGGGCCTCGTGATCGAGGTCGTGAAGGGTGGGCTCATCGTCGACATCGGCCTCCGCGGCTTCCTGCCGGCTTCGCTCGTCGAGCTGCGGCGGGTGCGCGACCTGCAGCCCTACATCGGCAAGACCCTCGAGGCCAAGATCATCGAGCTCGACAAGAACCGCAACAACGTCGTGCTGTCGCGGCGGGCGTGGCTCGAGGAGACACAACGCGAGCAGCGGGGTGAGTTCCTCGTGAACCTCAAGCCGGGCGAGATCCGCAAGGGCGTCGTGTCGTCCGTCGTGAACTTCGGGGCCTTCGTCGACCTCGGCGGGATGGACGGGCTCGTGCACGTCTCGGAGCTGTCATGGAAGCACGTCGACCACCCCTCCTCGGTCGTCGCCGTGGGTGACGAGGTCACGGTCCAGGTGCTCGATGTCGACCTCGACAAGGAACGGATCAGCCTTTCGCTGAAGGCGACCCAGGTCGACCCCTGGCAGGAGTTCGCCACCAACCACCGCATCGGCGAGCTTGTCTACGGCAGGATCACCAAGCTCGTGCCTTTCGGTGCCTTCGTCCAGGTCGGCGACGGGATCGAGGGACTGGTGCACATCTCGGAGATGGCGGCGCACCACGTCGACCTTCCCGAGCAGGTCGTCACCCCTGGTGAGGAGCTCTGGGTGAAGATCATCGACATCGACCTCCAGCGTCGCAGGATCAGCCTTTCGATCAAGCAGGCCGCAGAAGGAGGCGAGGTCGCCGAGGAGTACCGCGAGGCCTTCGGGGAGCACGCCTACGACGCCGAGGGCAACTACATCGGCTACGACTACTCCGCGACCGACTTCACCCCCGAGACCGAGAGCCAGGCGGCATGGGCCGACCTCCTGGCGGCCAACGAGGCGGCGAGCGCGGCGTCATCCGAGCGTGCCGGTATCCCGGCAGACGGGACGGCAGGCCCGAGCGACGAGGCCGGCGACGAGAGCGCCCCGGATGCGCCGGCGGCCGAAGCCCCGGCCGAGATGACATCGGCCCCGCAGGAATCCGCGGTCGAGCCAGCAGCCGAAGCCGCGGTCGAGCCGCCAGCAGAGACCGCGGTCGAGCCGGCAGCTGAGATAGCCGCCGACGCCCCGGAAGCGACTGTCGAGGCGGCTCCGGGCGCTCCCGAGCCGGTGTCAGCGGCGGTTCCGGAGCCCGAGGCTTTGCTTGCGGTGTCCGACGAGGCAACAGCGGAATAGCGCCGGTGACGGCGCCGGTGCGGTCACCCGAAATACCGAGGCCGCCCGCGCAGAGCACCGGTACGCGCTCCAGCCTGTGGGCTAGGCCGTTCCAGGAGAGCCCCCGCCGCGCGCGCCGGTCCGGTGATCGGCACGACGACAAGGCCCGGAACCGCCCGGGCGCAATGGGCGGTCGCGGTTCCGGCCCTGAAGGCCTCCGCGTCTTCCGTTCGCCGTGTCCAGAGCTCTCGTGGTGGTGGCTGTGCTGGCGGCGCGCTTTGCTGCGAGCGAGTTCCACCTGGGCGTCGCCGCCCGTCACGCCGGCGGTGCGGGCCTGCTCGCCTGGGATGCGAGCTGGTACGAGAGGATCGCCGCCGCCGGCTACGCGGGCCTGGGAAACGGAGCCCTGCGCTTTTTCCCCCTGCTTCCCGTGCTCGCCCGTTCCTTCCGGGCGGTTCCCGGGGTCAACGTGGGCGCGGCGGTGATCATCGTCGCCAACGTCGCCTCGCTGGGGGCTTTCACCGTGCTCTACCGGATCGTCGTGTTCGAGCTCGGCGACGAGGCGTGCGCCCGGCGGGCCGTCTGGTTGCTGGCGCTCGCGCCGCCGGCCTTCGTCCTGGTCATGGGCTACGCGGAGTCGCTCCTGCTCCTCTGCTCGCTCCTGGCCTTCCTCGGCTTTCGTCAGCGACGGTACGGACTGGCCGTCGGCGCTGCGTTCCTGGCGGGGCTCAGCCGCCCCGTGGGGATGCTGCTCGCGATCCCCGCCGCGATCGAGGTCGGCGCCAACTGGTTCTCGCTGTCGCGGCGCGACCGCGTCGTCGGTATGGCCACGGTCATCGCCGCCCCGGCCGGGGCGGTGGCCTATCTCGTATGGGTCCGCGAGGTGTTCGGTCAATTCTGGCTCCCGTTCCGCGAGCAGCTCTCCACGTCGCACCGAGGAGTCGTCACGGACCCGTTCGTGACGTTCTGGCGCGCCTTTGACGGCCTTGTGCACGGCGTGCATCTCGGCGTGGCGGCACATGCCCTCTGGGCGGTGCTGCTCGTGCTCCTTGCTGCCTATCTTCTCCAGAGGATGCCCGCCTCCTACGGGTGGTATTCCGTGGGGCTGCTGGCGGTGGTGCTGACGGCCTCGAACCTCGCGTCGCTGGAGCGTTACGGGCTCGCCTGCTTCCCCTTCGTCGTCGCGGGCGCCATGCTCGCCAGGACCCGCAGCACCTTCCGGGTCGTCATCGGGCTGTCGGTGCTGTTGATGCTCACCTACGCGATGCTCGCCTTCCTGGGCAGGTACGTGCCTTGAGGCTGACGCGGGTGGCGAGATGCTGACGCGGGTCACGAGATGATCGTCATCGGGCTGACCGGTGGGATCGGGTCCGGCAAGTCCACCGTGGCCAGGATGCTCGTCCAGCACGGAGCAGTTCTCATCGACGCCGACGAAGTCGCCCACGATGTCGTCGGCGTCGGAAGGCCGGCCTACCGCGAGGTCGTTGCAGCGTTTCGGCGAGAGCGTCGCTCGCTCCGGACGGGAGCATCGACCGCGGCGGCGCTCGCCGCCGTCGTCTTCAACGATGCCGCGGCTCTCGCAGATCTCGAGGCCATCGTCCACCCTGAGGTTCGTTCCGAGATCGGCGCCAGGATTGCGGCCGAGTCGGGCAGCGAGCACGTCGTGGTCGTCGACATCCCCTTGCTGATCGAAAGGGGCGAACCCGACGATTACCGCCTGGCGGGGGTGCTCGTCGTGGACTCGCCGCTCGACATAGCGGTGGAGCGTCTCGTCAACCTGCGCCGGATGGACCGATCAGACGCGAAAGCGCGGATCGCCAGACAGGCTACGCGGTCCGAGCGCATCGGCCGTGCGGACTTCGTGATCATGAACATGGGCACGCTCGAAGAGCTGCAGGAGATGGTGCGGCGGGCCTGGGAGTGGATCGAGCGCCTCCGCCTCCGGGTCGAGGGCGCCGACGGAGACCGCCCGGCCGGGGGCACCGGCTGACGGACCAGCTCGGGCAGGCGGGTCGTACTGTCAGGGCATGAGCAACCCAGCGACCATAACCGTCGAGGCGACCGGGATCGCCTCGGCGCCGCCCGACATAGCGCGGGTCAGCCTCTTCACCTTCGCCGAGGACCCGGCGCCGGGCGATGCCCTTACCTCTTGCAGCCTCCTCACCGAGCGCGTGCTCGGAGCTCTCCGCGATGCCGGCGTGGCGCCCTCGGACCTCGAGACCACCTCGATCGACCTGAACGTCCGGCATCATCGGGAGCCGGAGGAGGCGGTGCCGCTCTACCGGTCCTCGAGCAGGCTCGTGGCAACGGTGCGGCCACCGGGCGACGCCGGCCGAATCATCTCAGTCGCCGTAGAGGCCGCGGGAACCGGTGTAGGCATCAACGACGTCGCCTTCGACATCGACGACAGGTCGCCTCTTACCTCATTGGCGCGGCGTGACGCCGTTGCCAATGCCCTCACCGCCGCCCGTGAGCTGGCCGACGCGGCCGGGGTCAGACTCGGCAGGCTCGTCGAGCTCGGAGAGGGCCGGGGACTGCGGCCGCCCCATCTTGCCTCAGGCCTACCGATGAGAGCCGCGGCCGCCGGCCGCACCCTGGGCGGAGGCCCACCGCCGGTCGAGCTCGGCGAGCTGAGTGTCACGGTCACCGTGTCGGCGGTGTTCGAGGTGACGGCTGCGGCGTCGGGCTGAGCCCCGCCCGCTCGTCGCCGGCCCGCCAGGGACAGGTCCGGCGGCAGCGAGAAGCCCTCTCCCACCTGCGCCGTTCGCCGGCGAGGGCCGCGCCGCTCGCCGGCGCGCACCCTCTCGGTACCATGCGATGTGCCTCCATTCCGGGTGGTTTCTGACTTTCAGCCGGCCGGCGCCCAGCCGGCGGCGATCGAGGCGCTGTCGCGCGGAGTCGAGCGGGGAGACCGTTTCCAGACCCTGCTGGGCATCACCGGGAGCGGCAAGAGCGCAACGATCGCCTGGACGATCGAGAACGTCCAGCGGCCGACACTCGTGCTGGCACCGAACAAGTCGCTCGCCGCCCAGCTCGCGGGCGAGCTGCGGGGCTTCTTCCCCGACAACAGGGTCGAGTACTTCGTCTCCTACTACGACTACTACCAGCCCGAGGCCTACCTGCCCTCCTCGGACACCTACATCGAGAAGGACTCGTCGATCAACGACGAGATCGACCGGCTGAGGCACTCGACGACCGCCAGCCTGCTCACCCGGCGGGACGTCATCGTGGTGGCGTCGGTCTCCTGCATCTACGGCCTCGGTTCGCCCGAGGAGTACCGAGGTCAGATCCTCGTGCTCTCCCCGGGCGAGACGCACGACCAGCGGGCGCTGCTGACCCGCCTCGTCTCGATGCACTACGAGCGCAACGACGCCAACCTCGTCCGTGGGAAGTTCCGGGTGCGGGGCGACACGATCGAGGTTCACCCCGCCTACGAGGAGTACGCGGTGCGCATCGAGCTCTTCGGAGACGAGGTCGAGAGGGTCAGCCGCTTCGACGTCATGACCGGCGAGCTGCTCGGCGACCTCGAGGAGCTGATCATCTTCCCCGCCACTCACTACGTCGCCGGGGACGAGCGCACGCGTAACGCCATCGCCTCGATCGAGGTGGAGCTCGGTGAGCGCCTGAGGGAGCTCGAGCAGGCGAGCAAGCTGCTCGAGGCCCAGCGCCTGCGGATGCGGACCGAGCACGACCTCGAGATGCTCGCGGAGCTCGGCAGCTGCAACGGCGTGGAGAACTACAGCCGACACCTCGACGGGCGAGCGGCGGGAGAGGCTCCCTATACGTTGCTCGACTACTTCCCGGACGACTGGCTGCTCGTCATCGACGAGAGCCACGTGACCGTGCCGCAGCTGCACGGGCAGTTCGCCGGCGACCGCTCGCGCAAAGACGTCCTCGTCGAGCACGGTTTCCGCCTCCCGTCGGCCAAGGACAACCGCCCCCTCCGCTTCGAGGAGCTCGAGGCCCGCATCAACCAGTGCATCTTTCTCTCCGCCACCCCGTCCGACTACGAGATCTCGGTCTCGAGCCAGGTCGTGGAGCAGATCGTCCGGCCGACCGGTCTCGTCGACCCCGAGGTCATCATCAAGCCGACCAAGGGGCAGATCGACGACCTGATCGCAGAGATCAACACGACGATCGCCCGGGGCGAGCGCGTCCTTGTCACGACGCTGACGAAGAAGATGGCCGAGGACCTCGCCGACTACCTGTTGGAGACCGGGCTCAAGGTCCGCTACCTGCATTCCAACATCGACACGATCGAGCGCATCGAGATCGTCCGCGACCTTCGCCTCGGCGAGTTCGACGTGCTCGTTGGGATCAATCTCCTGCGGGAGGGCCTCGACCTTCCCGAGGTGGCGCTCGTCGCCATCTTGGACGCGGACAAGGAAGGGTTCCTGCGCTCCAAGACCTCGTTGATCCAGACCATGGGTCGCGCCGCCCGGAACGTCTCGGGCCGGGTGGTCCTCTATGCGGACGTGATCACCGACTCGATGCGGGGGGCCATCGCGGAGACCGAGCGCCGCCGACTCGTGCAGCAGGAGTACAACCGCGAGCACAACATCGACCCGCAGACGATCCGCAAAGCCGTGACCGACCTCGTAGCTCAGTTCCGCAGCGCCGCGGGCTCGGGCGGAGACGGTTTCGGGGCGGGCGCTCCGCTGCCCAGCCGCGCCGGGTCCGACCGCTCCCGCCGCGCCGGGCGGCGTGCGGTCGAGCGTGCCGCCGACCTGCTCGACGTCTCCCTCATCGGGACGGTCCGGCACCAACGAGCTCCCCGTTGACGAGATCGGCAGGCTGATCGCCACGCTCGAGCGGGAGATGGAGGCCGCGGCCGCGGAGCTGCGCTTCGAGTACGCGGCGAGGTTGCGGGACGAGATCCGTTCCCTCCGGCGTGAGCTGAGGGAGGTCGGGTGACGACGCGCCTGCCGGCGCCCGCCCCGCCGGCGTTCGGCCCGTACGGACCGGTCGGTAGTCTGCGGCAGTGCCCAGCACCGCTCGTTGTTCGCGGGGCCCGCGAGCACAACCTCAAGAACGTCTCCATCGAGCTGCCCCGCGACCGCCTCATCGTCTTCACGGGGCTGTCGGGCTCGGGCAAGTCGTCGCTCGCGTTCGACACGATCTACGCCGAGGGCCAGCGGCGCTACGTGGAGTCGTTGTCCTCGTATGCCAGGCAGTTCCTCGGCCAGATGGACAAGCCGGATGTGGACTTCATCGAGGGTCTCTCGCCGGCGATCTCGATCGACCAGAAGTCCGCCTCCCGCAACCCCCGCTCGACGGTGGGGACGATCACGGAGATCTACGACTACCTGAGGTTGCTCTTCGCCCGCATCGGACAGCCCCACTGCCCCAATTGCGGGCGGGTCGTCACCCGCCAGAGCCCCCAGCAGATCGTCGACCGCCTGAGCGACCTGCCCGACGGCACCCGCTTCCAGGTGCTCGCCCCGGTTGTGCGCGGCCGCAAGGGCGAGTACTCGGCTCTCCTCGACGACCTCGCCAAGCAGGGCTTCGCGAGGGCGCGAGTCGACGGCCTCCTCATCGAGCTCTCGGAACGGGCTTCGCTCGAGCTCGCCCGGTACGAGCAGCACACCATCGAGGTCGTCGTGGACCGCCTCGTGCGTCGCGAGGGCATCGAGCGCCGGCTGACGGACTCGATCGAGACGGCGTTGCGCCTCGGGGAAGGCATCGCCGAGATCCTCCTCATGCCCGACGCCAAGGGATCGTCCGCCGGACGAACCGCTGAGCCGGCGGCCAAGGCTCCGGCGGCGAAGCTGCCCGCCAAGAAGGTCTCGAAGGCGGCCGCGGCCAAGGCGGCCGCGGCCCAGGCGGCCGACGCCGCCGCGGACGGGCTGGCCGACGCGGTCGATGACGGGCACGTCGAAGCGTCCGGCGATGACTCCGGGGAGCAGGTGCTGACCTTCTCCCAACACCTGGCGTGCGTGCATTGCGGGATCTCGCTCGACGAGCTGGCGCCGCGGAGCTTCTCGTTCAACTCGCCTTTCGGTGCCTGCCCTTCCTGCAACGGGCTCGGGACACGCTTCGAGGTCGACCCGGAGCTGGTCGTCCCGAACCCGGACCTGTCGCTCGCCCAAGGGGCGATAGGCCCCTGGGCCGGGGCGCGGACCGAGTACTTCTCGCGGGTCCTCAAGGCCGTGGCCGAGGCGAGCGGGTTCAGCCTGGACAAGCCCTGGTCCAAGCTCACCAACGCCCAGCGCAAGATCCTTCTCTACGGTGCCGGCACAAAGCGCGTGCACGTCCAGTACCGCAACCGCTACGGCACCTTGCGAAGCTACGACACCCAGTTCGAAGGCGTCGTTCCTTGGCTGCAGCGGCGCCACAGCGACGCGGACTCCGACTGGGTGCGCGAGCAGGTGGAGGGCTACATCCGCGAAGTGCCCTGTCCGGACTGTGGCGGAACGAGGCTCCGTCCCGAGTCGCTCGCCGTCAAGGTCGGGGGCAGGAGCATCGCCGAGCTTTCCTCGATGTCGATCCGGACGGCGCACGATCTCCTCGAGCGGCTCGAGCTGAGCTCGAGGGAGGAGATGATCGCGGAGCGGGTCATGAAGGAGATCCGCGCCCGCCTGCAGTTCCTCGTCGACGTCGGGCTCGACTACCTGAGCCTCGACCGGTCGGCGGCCACTCTCGCGGGCGGAGAAGCCCAGAGGATCCGCCTCGCTTCCCAGATCGGCAGTGGGCTTGTCGGGGTTCTCTACGTGCTCGACGAGCCCTCGGTGGGCCTGCACCAAAGAGACAACCGCAAGCTCGTGGAGACCCTGCTGCGATTGCGGGACATCGGCAACACCGTCCTTGTCGTGGAGCACGACGAGGAGACGATCCGGGTGGCCGACTACGTCGTCGACATCGGACCGGGAGCAGGCGAGCACGGCGGAGAGGTGGTCTGCGCCGGCTCGGTCGCGGATCTCTTGAAGAGCCGGGCATCGATCACGGGTCAGTACCTCTCGGGCAAGCGCTCGATCGCGGTGCCCGCCATGAGGCGCGAGCCGAAAGGCGACTGGGTGGTCGTTCGCGGCGCCCGCGAGCACAACTTGAAGAACATCGACGTCGAGATCCCGCTCGGCTGCTTCGTCTCGATCACAGGCGTGTCCGGCTCGGGCAAGTCGACCCTGATCAACGACATCCTCCTGCGTGCCCTCATGCAGCGCATCTACAAGTCCCGCGTCGTGCCGGGACGCCACCGCACCATCGAGGGCGCGGAGGCGCTCGACAAGGTCATCGACATCGACCAGTCGCCTATCGGGCGCACGCCGCGCTCGAACCCGGCGACGTACACCGGGATGTTCGACAATGTCCGGAAGCTGTTCAGCCAGACCTCGGAGGCGCGGCTGCGCGGCTACCAGCCGGGACGTTTCTCCTTCAACGTGGCGGGGGGCCGCTGCGAAGCTTGCGCCGGCGACGGCACGATAAAGATCGAGATGCACTTCTTGCCGGACGTCTACGTCCCCTGCGAGGTCTGCAAGGGGGCTCGTTACAACCGCGACACCCTCGATGTCACATGGCGGGGCAAGAACATCGCCGAGGTGCTCGACCTCTCCTGCGAAGAGGCGCTCGAGTTCTTTGCGGCGCAGCCGGTCATCTCGCGGCACCTGCGCACCCTCGTCGACGTGGGCCTCGGCTACGTACGGCTCGGCCAGCCGGCCCCGACCCTCTCCGGAGGAGAAGCTCAGCGCGTCAAGCTCGCATCCGAGCTCGCCAAGCGCTCAACGGGACACACCTTGTACGTGCTGGACGAACCGACCACCGGGCTCCATTTCGAGGACGTCCGCAAGCTGCTCGACGTGCTCCAGCGCCTGGTCGACCAGGGCAACACGGTGTGCGTGATCGAGCACAATCTCGATGTCGTGAAAGCGGCGGACTGGGTGATCGATCTCGGGCCCGAAGGCGGCGACGGTGGGGGATCTGTGGTCGTCGAGGGCACCCCCGAGAAGGTGGCGAAGACACAGGAGAGCTACACGGGGCGGTTTCTCGCGCCTTTGCTCGGGATGTAGGACCCGCGGAGAACGCTGAAGGGCTGTGACGCCCGCAGCGCTCTGGCGACGGCGGGTGGGACCGTCCCGCGACGCCGGCCCGGCGAAGGAAAGGAAGGCGGCTGTGAGCGCAGAAGAGGGGAGCGCTGTGACCGAGGCGACCGACCTGATCCGTTCTGAGGCGGTCAAGGCCTTCAACCGGACGTGGGAGCTGATCGAGTTGCCGGACCGGTCGCCCGCTGATGACGACGAGATGCTCGAGGCCGCCTTTGCTTCGCGCCGGCTCTGGGACGAGATCGGCGGCGAGGAGCAACGTGCTGTGGCGGACTGGCAGATCGCCCATGTCGCGAGCCTGCTCGGCTACGCCGACCTGGCCCTCGCCCGCTCCGACAGGGCGCTCCGCCGTGCGCTCCGCAACGGCTGGACCGATTGGCGCCTCGCCTCGTGCTACGAGGGGATGGCCCGGGCCCACGACACGGCCGGGAACGGCGCGGAGCGCGACCATTGGGCGGCTCTGGCCCGCGAGGTGCTCGACGGGCTGGAGGATGAAGAGGACCGGGCCATTATCTCCTCGCAGCTGGCCTCTATCCCGGGCCTGGTCGCGAAAGACGAGAGAGCCGAGGCCCCGCGTCCTGCGTACCGGGTCACGAGGCTCGATCACGTCCAGGTGGCGATGCCCGCTGGGCGCGAGGCCGAGGCGGAGGCCTTCTACGGCGGCATCCTCGGTCTTGAAGTCCGGCCAAAGCCGCCGGCGCTCGCGGTGCGAGGCGGCCGCTGGTTCGAGGACGGCGTGGTCAAGGTCCATCTCGGCATCGAGGCTGACTTCCGTGCGGCCGAGAAGGCGCACATCGCGCTCATCGTCGAAGGACTCGATGCCATGGCCGAAGCTCTCGGGAAAGCCGGCTACCCCGTCCGCTGGGACACCGAGCTGCCCGAGGTTCGCCGTTGCTACACGGCAGACCCCTTCGGTAACAGGATCGAGCTGATGCAAGCCTGAGGGCCCGCTCGTCGGTCAGCGCACGGATGTCCTGTGCACGGCCCCGCCTCGGCAGGCAGAGGACGGTCCTCGCTCCCTCAGAGAGATCCCTGAGGCAGCTCTTGTGCCCGCCGTTCAGCTGCCTGCGCTCAGCTGATCGTGGAGTCGACCACTTTCGGGCGCCCGGAGCTCTTGAAGAAGATGCCGGGGTAGGGCCTCGTCCAGAACCCCGCGCTCGGGTTGTTGCGCAACGTCGAGCTCTCGATCGCTCAGCGAGCCCGTGTCGTCGTCGCTGACGAAGAAGATGGCACCGCCCCCCTCGCGGGCGTGATTGTCGCGGATGACCGTGCCCTCGATCGTGAGCGAGTAGGTGTCCCCGTCGCAGTAGACGGCACCGCCGCTGCCCCCGCCGGGGGTGCGCGGCGAGGCCGGATTCGCCCCGTCGCCGGTGGCGTCGTTGTCGGTCATGACGCTGTCGAGCACCACCCAGGAAACCCCGATGCTGCTGAGCGCCCCCCCGTTGGAGCACCGGCCGCCCTCGAAGGTGTCGCGCGTGATGTACACCGGCTTGTTGTGCCACTGGGCCAGGGCGCGGACGGCGGCGCCGCCGAGATCCGGGCCGACGGGGTAGCAGCGGTTGTCGACGAACCTGGAGTTGACCACCTTCAGCTGGCCGCCCAGGTCGAACACGGCGCCCCCTCCTCCACCACCGAAGCTGGCGCCGTTGGACTGTCTGACCGTGGAGTTTCCGTCCTCGAAGGTCATGTTCTGCACGACGAGCTCGGGCCATTCCTGGTCGTAGCAGTCCGAGGTGGTCCACTGCTGCCGCTTGTCACAGGTGTTCATGTAGAGGATCTGACGCTTGCCGGCACCGCTCAAGGTGACCTTCCCGCCGCCGTCGAGGACGATCAGGTGACTGGAGTTCACGACCTTGGCTGTGGCGCCCATCGTTATCGTCACGGGGCTCGAACCGCAGTTGAAGGTGATCACGCCGCCGCTGGCGACGGCCTTTACCACCGCGGCAGACGTGCAGCCGGCGGGCTTGCCGGTGCCGATGACATGGTCCGGGTGGTTGGTGTCGACCGCATCGCCGGCCGCCGGTATGCGCGCATGGCCGGCCGGGTTGCCGAAGTCCGGCACGGAGCGCACCCGTACCGGCAACGACGTGCCCGCCCCAGCCGGAGCGACGCCTGCGCGTCAAGGCAACTCCCCCCGCCAGCAGCACGAAGAACCCGCGCGAACCGCCCTTGCGCCGCACGGGGCTCAGGTTAGCTTTGCTCATTTCTGGCGGAGCTCTCTACGGGACGCGAACGCCCGCGCGAGGAAGGGATCAGGCGATGGCGAGCATGCGCTCGAGCGCAACCCGGGCATCCGCGGCCGTGGCCTCGTCGACGACGATGCGGTTGCGCACCTCCCCTTCGAGGAGGCCCTCGAGCACCCAGGCGAGGTGTGGCAGATCGATACGGAACATCGTCGAGCACGGGCAGACGACCGGGTCGAGCGAGACCACGGTCTTGTCGGGGTGCTCTCTTGCGAGCCGGTCCACGAGATGGATCTCCGTGCCGACGGCGATGACCGAGCCCGCGGGCGCCCCGGCGATGGCATCGATGATGTAGTCGGTCGAGCCGACCTCATCGGCGATCTCGACGACCTCATGGCTGCACTCCGGGTGCACGATCACGATGCCGCCGGGGTGCCCGGAACGGAACGCCTCGACGTGCGAGGTCTGGAATCGCTGGTGGACCGAGCAGTGCCCCTTCCAGAGCAGCAACGTGGCTTCCTTCACCTCGGCGTCCTGCAGGCCGCCGAGCCGCTGGCGCGGGTCGACGACCTGCATGTCGGCGGCGTCGTAGCCGAGCTGGAAGCCGGTGTTGCGGCCGAGGTGCTGGTCGGGGAAGAAAAGGACCTTGTCCCGGACCCGCCTTCTTCCCGACGCCGCCCTCGGCGCGGGTGCGGTTGCGCCTGCCTTGCCGTTCGCGTCGAGGCCGAGCGCCCAGCGCAGCACCGGGCGGGCGTTCGACGAGGTGCAGACCGAGCCCGAGTTGCGGCCCACGAAGGCCTTCAGGGCCGCGGCGGAGTTCATGTAGGTGATGGGAACGATCCCCTCGATGTCGGTCACCTCGGCGAGCTCGTCCCACATCTGCTCGACCCCGTCGAGGTCGGCCATGTCGGCCATCGAGCAGCCGGCGTTGAGGTCGGGCAGGATCACCTGCTGGTGGGGCCCTGTGAGGATGTCGGCGGACTCGGCCATGAAGTGGACTCCGCAGAAGACGACGAACTCGGCCTCGCGCTGGTCGGCGGCGAAACGGGACAAGCCGAACGAGTCGCCCCGCTTGTCGGCGAACTGGATGACCTCCTCGCGCTGATAGTGGTGGCCGAGGATGACGAGGCGCCGGCCGAGGCGCGAGCGGGCACTCTCGACGCGGCGGCGAAGATCGTCGGCGGTAGCTCTCGAGTAGTCGTCGGGAAGCGGCGGCTGCAGGCGGAACATCTGGGTTACCCCCTATAGGACGCTTCGCATCTCGGCCGGCGGGGACAGCCTGGTCGCCCTTCCGCGGGTATGTCGGCCATTGAAGCGGGTATGTCAGCCGGGGTACCAGGCCGGCCGTAACCTGCACTCTAGTGCTCGAACGACCTGTATCGGTTCCCGACGCCCCGGGCTCGTACCAATTCAAGGACGCGGCGGGGCGGATCATCTACGTCGGCAAGGCGATGTCCCTGCGCAGCCGCCTCGCGAGCTATTTCCAGGACCCCGTTCACCTGCACCCGCGCACCGCCCAGATGGTGGAGCGGGCGGCCTCGGTCGAGTGGATCGTCGTCGGCAGCGACGTCGAGGCCATCATGCTCGAGTACAACCTGATCAAGGCGCACCGGCCCCGTTTCAACATCCGCCTCGTCGACGACAAGAGCTATCCCTATCTGGCGGTCACCGTCGGCGACGAGTGGCCGAAGGCGACGGTGATGCGGGGTGCCCGGCGCAAGGACACCCGCTATTTCGGCCCCTATGCGCACGCCTACGCGATCAGAGAGACGCTCGACCTGCTCTTGCGCTCGTTCCCGATCCGGACGTGCTCGGACGCCAAGCTGCGGCGCCACCAGCTGCTCGGCCGGCCCTGCCTGCTCTACCACATCGAGCGCTGCTCAGGCCCTTGCGTGGGCGCCGTCGAGCCCGAGGAGTACAGCAGGCTCGTGACGGAACTGATGGCGTTCCTCGACGGGGACACCAAGCCTGTCGTCGACCGGCTGGACTCAGAGATGCGCCAGGCGGCCGCGGAGCTCGAGTTCGAGCGGGCGGCGCGCCTTCGCGACCGGCTGGCCACGGTCCGCCTCGCCATCGAGCGCCAGCAGATGGTCACCGACACACCGGAGAACCTCGACGCCCTCGCCCTCGCCGAGGACGAGCTGGCGGCCGCCGTGCAGGTGCTGCACGTACGGCGGGGCAGGGTCGTGGGCCGCCACGGCTTCATCGTGGAGAAGGTCGAGCCTCTGACGCCGCCCCAGCTCATCGGAAGGGTGCTCGAGCAGCACTATGCCGAGACGCCGATCGGCATCCCCCGGGAGATCCTCGTGCCCGAACTGCCCGAGGACACGGCCACCTACGAGGCGTGGCTGTCGGGGCTGCGCGACGGCAGGGTCACGGTGCGGGTCCCGCAACGGGGACGCAAACGCGAGCTCGTAGCCACGGCCCGCCAGAACGCCGAGGACCAGCTGAAGCGCCACCGGCTGCGGCGGGCGACGGACCTGACGAGCCGGGCCATCGCCCTCGAGGAGCTCCAGCAGGCGCTGGAGCTGAAGGAGGCCCCGTTGCGCATCGAGTGCTACGACATGAGCCATATCCAGGGCACTGACTACGTCGGCTCGATGGTCGTGCTCGAGGACGGCCTGCCCAAGCGCAGCGACTACAGGCGCTTCAAGGTCTCGGCCGTGCAAGGAAACGACGACTACGGCGCCATGCGCGAGGTGCTGACCCGCCGCCTCCGCCGCCTCCTCGAAGACCCGTCCGGCGACGCGGCCGCGCCGGAGGAGACTCCGGCCGCCTCCGAGAAGGCCTCCGGCAACGGGGGCCCGGCTGGCGGCGCGGAACCGGCCGGCTCCGAGGACGGCCCCGACGGGCGCCACCGCCGCAAGGCGCGCTTTGCCTACCCGCCCCAGCTGCTGCTCCTCGACGGGGGCAAGGGCCAGCTCGGCGTCGGCGTGCGCGTCCTCGAAGAGCTCGGGCTCACGGGCCAGGTCGCGGTCGCCTCGCTCGCAAAGCAGCTGGAGGAGGTGTTCGTGCCCGGCCGGCCCGACCCGGTCCAGATCCCGCGGCGACAGCGAGGCGATCTATCTGTTGCAGCAGGCCCGGGACGAGGCGCACCGTTTCGCGGTCGGCTTCCACCGGGAGTTGCGGGGCAGGCGCATGACCCGGGGCGCGCTCGACGGGGTACCCGGCCTCGGGCCGGTCCGGAGGCGACGCCTCGTCTCGGAGATGGGAGGCGTGAGAGCGGTGCAGGCGGCCTCCCTCGAGGACCTGGTGAGGCTCGCCTGGCTGCCGGAGACGGTCGCCCGCGCCGTCCACGAGCACCTGCACGCCCGGAAGACATCGAGGACACGATGACGGCGGACACAGATCCCTGGGAGCGCCACGCCAACTGGTGGCGCGAGACCTTCACCAACGGCGCCGATCTCGAGTACGAGCTCCAGATCCTCCCCCTGGCGGCCTCCCATCTCGAGGGCGCCCGTCGCGTCCTCGACCTCGGCAGCGGGGAGGGTCACCTCACAAGGCGCGTCGCCCGGCGGGGCGAGCGGCCGGAGATCGTCGTCGGGCTCGAGCCGTCCGCCGCCCAGCTCGCGAACGCCGTCGCCGAGGAGGCCACGGCGTCCCGCAAGGGCGGCCCCCGCTACGTGCGCGGGGCGGGGGAGCGGCTTCCTTTCCGCGACGGCGCCTTCGACGGGGTCGTCTGCTGCCTGGTCATCGAGCACGCACTCGACCCCGACGCCCTCCTCGCCGAGGCGGTGCGGGTGCTGGCCGTCGGGGGACGCTTCATCCTCCTCGTCAACCATCCGATCTTCCAGGGAACCGGGAGCGGCTTCGTCGACGACCAGATCCTCGGCGAGCACTACTGGCGTGTCGGTCCGTACCTGCGCGAGGAGGTCGTCGTAGAGGAGGTCGACCCGGGCGTGAGGCTTGCCTTCGCCCACCGCCCGCTCTCGCGCTATGTGAACCCCGTCACCGATCTGGGCTGCGTGCTCACCCGCCTCGAGGAGCCCGAGCCGCCGCTCGCGTTCTTGGAGGGCTCCGTGGACCTCGAGCTCGAGCTGGCGATCCCCCGGCTGCTGCTGCTCCGATTTGAACGGCTGGGAGACGCCGGGATGGGAGGATAGACGGCGATGGCGGAGTACCTGATCCTCGTGGGCATGTCGGGCGCCGGGCGCTCCACGGCCGCGGCGACGTACGAAGACCGCGGCTGGTTCGTCATCGACAACCTCCCGCCCGCTCTCATCGGCAAGATCGCCGAGCTCACCAGCCAAGCCGGAGCCGAGTACGAGCGGGTGTGCCTCGTCGCCGGGCGGGGCGGGTACGAGGGCGTGGCCGAGCTGGCGCCGGAGATCCGCCAGCTGCGCTCCACCGGGGCTCGCGTGCGGGTGCTGTTCCTCGACGCACCCGACGACGTGCTCGTACGCCGCTACGAGGGCACACGGCGGCGGCACCCGGTCGAGGCGCCGAGCGTGCTGGCGGCGATAAAACAAGAGCGCGAGATGCTTGCGGCACTGCGGGACGAGGCCGACTTCGTCGTCGACAGCCGGGACTTAAACGTGCACCAGTTGCGAGATCGGCTCATCGAGCTCGTCGAGGGCGTCAGCTCCTCGGACGGCATGCAGACCGCGGTGGTCTCCTTCGGCTTCAAGCACGGGATCCCGCTCGACGTCGATCTCGTCTTCGACTGCCGCTTCTTGCCGAACCCGCACTGGGTGCCGGCGCTGCGCCCCCTGAGCGGGCTCGACGCGGACGTGCGCGACTACGTCCTCGGCAACGACGAGACCACCGAGCTGCTGGCGCGCCTCGATGACCTGTTCGGCCTGCTGCTTCCCGCCTATGTCCGCGAGGGCAAGTCATATCTCTCGATCGCTATCGGCTGCACGGGCGGCCGCCACCGCTCCGTGGTGCTGGCCGAGGAGATAGCCGCGCGCATCCGCGAACGGGGCTACGAGCCGGTCGTCCACCACCGGGACATCGAGCGATGAGCCCGCGGGCGGCGGCATCCGCCCCGAAGGTGGTCGCCATCGGGGGCGGCCATGGGCTCGCCCAGACGTTGCGTGCCTGCCGGCTCTATGCCGGCGAGCTGACCGCGGTCGTGTCGGTCGCCGATGACGGGGGCTCGAGCGGACGGCTCCGGGAGCTGCTCGGCATTCCCGCCCCCGGGGACCTGAGGCGCTGCATCGGGGCGCTCCTGCCCGACTCCTCGCCCCTCGGTGACGCCCTCGAGTTCCGCTTCTCGCAAGGCGAGCTCGCGGGTCACGCTTTCGGCAATCTGCTCATCGCCGCCATGGCCGCGGCGACCGGCGACTTCGCGGGCGGCGTCGAAAAGGCGGCGCGTGCCCTCCGCGCGGTCGGCCGCGTCCTGCCGGCGACCGAGGTCCCCGTAGTGCTGAAAGCCCAGACCGCCTGCGGCGAGATCGTCGGGCAGGCGATGGTCAACAAGACAGCCGAGATTGCCGACGGTATCGCTCGTTCCCGGCGACCCCGCCACGCCGGAGGCGGTTCTCGAGGCGATCGACGAGGCGGATCAGATCGTGCTCGGGCCGGGCTCGTTGTTCACGAGCGTGCTCGCCGCCTGTGTCGTGCCGGCGGTCCTCGACGCCCTTTGCTCGGCGCGGGGCGAGCGTGTCTACGTGGCGAACCTGCGCGAGCAGCGGCCCGAGACGTCGGGATTCGACGTCGCGATGCTCCTCCGGTCTCTTCGCGAGCACGACGTCCCGGTGGACGTCGTCGTAGCCGACAAGGCCGCGCTCGCTCTCGGGCAGTTCCCGGACGATGTCGCCCTCGTCGTCGCGGATGTCGCCGCGGAGGGGTTGCGCGAGCACGACCCGAAACTGCTCAGCGAGGAGCTTTCCCATCTCTTCGACTGAGGCCGACGTTTTGCGGAACCGCCATTCTGTGAGGGAAAGTGTTTGTGCGACCTTGAGAATCCGCTCGAGAGAGCGCCTGCTAGAGAGGTGATCGACTTGACCGTGCGTGTCGGCATCAACGGTTTTGGACGGATAGGGAGGAACTTCCTCAGGTCCGTTCTGGAGCTCGAGGCGAAGCCGGGAGACGGCCCGGGCATCGAGATAGTCGCCATAAACGACCTCGTCTCGCTCGAGGCGAACGCGCACCTCCTCCGCTACGACTCGACCTTCGGCCGCCTGGATGCAGAGGTGACAAGGACCGACAAGGGACTCCGCGTGGGCGGACACGACATAACCGTCTTCGAGGAGAGGGACCCGAAAGCGATCGGGTGGGGCGGCTTGAGCGTCGACGTCGTGATCGAGTCCACCGGACGCTTCACGAGTCGCGAGGCCGCCGCTGCTCACCTCGAGGCGGGCGCGAAGCGGGTCATAATCTCAGCCCCGGGCAAGGAAGCCGACGCGACGTTCGTTGTCGGTGTGAATGACGACACATTCGACCCCGCGCACCACTTCGTCGTCTCCGCCGCCTCTTGCACCACGAACTGCCTCGTGCCGATGGTCAAGGTGCTCGACGACGCCTTCGGCATCCAGCAGGGGCTCATGACGACGGTGCACGCCTACACCAACGACCAGTCGGTGCTCGACCTCGGCCGCGACAACCTGCGCCGGGCGCGGGCGGCCGCGGTCAACATCATCCCGTCGACCACCGGGGCGGCCCGGGCGACGAGCCTCGTGCTCGAGTCGATGAAGGGCCGCCTCGACGGCCAATCCTTGCGCGTACCCGTTCCGGACGGCTCGATCACGGACCTGACCGTCATCCTCGGCGCCAAGGTCGGTCCGGACGAGATCAACGGGGCCTTCAAGAAGGCGTCCGAGTCCGAGCGCTTCCGCGGGATCCTCGTCTACAACACCGACCAGATCGTGTCGAGCGACATCGTCGGCAGCCCGGCCTCTTGCACCTTCGACTCGACTCTCACGATGGCCATCGGCATCGACGACGCGACGTCCCTCGCCAAGGTCCTCGGCTGGTACGACAACGAGTGGGGCTACTCGAACCGCCTCGTCGACCTCTCCAGGCTGATCGGCGCGGCATGACGAGGCTGCCGTGATCCGGGGAGTCCCGCTTCTCGAGGATCTCGGGGACCTTCGAGGGAAAGCACGTCCTCGTCCGGGTCGACTTCAACGTCCCGATCGCCAAGACCCCCGAGGGCGAGCGTTTCGTCGCCGACGACTTCCGGATGCGGGCGGCCCTGCCCACCCTCACGTGGCTACGCGACCGGGGAGCCCACATAACCGCCTGCACCCATCTCGGGCGACCGAAGGGGAAGCCTGACCCCGAGTTCGGCCTGGGCCCGGTGAAGGCGCGGCTCGACGAGCTCATCGAGGGAGTTGACCTGCTCGAGAACCTGCGTTTCTCGCCTGGTGAAGAGGGGAACGACCCGGAGTTCGTGCTCGAGCTCATAAAAGGCCAGGACGCCTACGTGAACGACGCCTTCGGAGTGTCCCACAGGGCACATGCCTCGGTCGTCGGGCCGCCCAAGTTCCTGCCGTCGGCGGCCGGCCGTCTGATGGCCCGCGAGGTCGAGGTCCTGACGGGGCTGCTCGACGCACCGGCGCGACCGTTCGTCGTCATCGTCGGCGGTGCCAAGGTCAAAGACAAGCTCGGAGTCATGCGATCTCTCGCGAACAAGGCAGACACCGTGCTCGTCGGTGGAGGGATGGCCTTCACTTTCCTCCAGGCTCTCGGCCACTCGATCGGGGCTTCGCTCGTCGACCCGAGCCATCTGGAGGCCTGCGCCGAGCTCATGTCCTCGCCCGGAAATTTGATGCTGCCCGTAGACTGCAAGGCTCTCGCGCCCGGGCGCAAGCTCAGCATCGAGTCCAAGCCCGGCGCCGATGACGAGGATCCCGCCGCCCCCGGCGGACCGGATGTCGAGATCTTCGGCCTCGAGATTCCCGACGGCTGGCGCGGAGTCGACATCGGCCCCGCCACCATCGAGCGGTTCGCCGAGTCGATCTCGTCCGCGGCCACCGTCTTGTGGAACGGTCCGATGGGCGTCTTCGAGGACGAGCGCTTCGCCGCGGGCACCAAGGCGATCGCCGAGGCGATGGCGCGCTGTCCCGGCAGCACCGTCGTCGGAGGTGGTGACAGCGTGGCCGCCCTCGGTGAGCTCGGCCTCGAGGACAGGATCGATCACGTCTCGACCGGCGGCGGCGCCTCGCTGGAACTGCTCGAGTTCGGTGACCTGCCCGGGCTCGAGGCGCTTCGTTCGGCGCCGAACGCGAAATCTCTCTCCGGCGACGAGCTTTGACCCGGCCCGCCGCAGCGACAGCCCGGGTCACTCGGCCGGTGCGCCCGGGCGGTCACCCATGAGCCCCAAGGACAACCGCAGGGTGCTGGTGAGCGGCAACTGGAAGATGAACCACACCCACTACGAGGCCATCCAGGTTGTGCAGAAGCTGGCCGCGCTCTTGCGGGCGGCGCCGCTCCCCGAGGACACGGACGTGTCGTTGCACCCGTCCTTCACGTCCTTGCGCTCGGTCCAGACCGCTCTCGAGTCCGATGCCGTTCCCATCGCCCTCGGCGCCCAGACCTGCCACTTCCAAGACAGCGGTGCGTACACGGGCGAGGTGAGCGCGGAGATGCTGGCGAAGCTCAACGTCCGCTACGTGCTCGTCGGCCACTCCGAGCGCCGGGCGATGTTCGGCGAGACCGACGAAGTCGTGAGGCTGAAGCTGGACGCCGTGCTGCGCCACGCCATGGTCCCGATCCTCTGCGTGGGCGAGACGCTCGAGCAGCGCGAGGCGGGGGCGGCCGAATCCACCGTTGCCGCCCAGCTCACGGCGGCACTCGCCGATCGGGGCCGTGAAGCCCTCGACTCGATCGTCGTCGCCTACGAGCCGGTCTGGGCGATCGGGACCGGCCGGACCGCGAGCGCGGACGACGCCCAGGCGATGGCGGCCTCGATCCGCGGCGAGCTGGAGCTGCTCGGCGGGGAGGTCTCGCGCACCATGCTCGTCCAGTACGGCGGGTCCGTCACCCCCGACAACGCCGGCGAGCTCCTCGCCTGCCCGGATGTGGACGGCTTGCTGGTCGGAGGGGCGAGCCTCGATGCGGACAAGTTCGTGGCCATCGCCTCCTCCGGGACCTGAGGTCAGAATTGCGCCTCTCACCAGGACAAGCAAACCTTCAATTCGTCAGGCGGGCCTGGGAACGGCTCTCGTCGGTGGTAACCTGCTGGCCGGCCGCTGGGGCTAGAGGAGGTTCTCCGAAGTGCTGACCGACACACTCGTAGCGATCGACCTCGTCGTCGCGATCGGGCTGATAGTGCTCGTCCTGCTCCACAGCGGACGAGGCGGCGGCCTTTCGGACATGTTCGGTGCCTCCACGGGCTCGGCCGCGGCCGGGTCGACTGTCGCCGAGCGCAACCTCGACCGGATTACCGTCGTGTTCGTGCTGGTCTTCGCGTTCGTCACGGTTGCGCTGTCACTTCGGTGGAGCTGAGGCGGGCCGCACTCATTCTTTTGGGGGGCGTCGCAGTAGCCGCATCGGCCTGCAGCGCGTCGCCTCGAACCGTCAACTCCACTAGCCAAGCTCCGACGACGACGTCGGCGTTCGCGACCGGCGGGACGGTCACCGTGGCCGTTCCCTACCTGCCGACGAACTTCAACCCCTCAACCCCTGCGGGCGCGAACCGCGTCACCCAGATGGTGATGGAGCAGGTCTGGCCCCAGGCCTTCGTCGTCGACCCACAATTCTCCGCTGAGACCCAGGGTTTCATCGACAGCGCCGAAGTCGTCGGGCTCAGTCCGATGAAGGTCAGCTACGTGATCGACCCGAAAGCGAGCTGGTCGGACGGCTATCCGATCACCGCGGCGGACCTCGAGTACAACTGGCGGCAATTCCTCCGCAACGCGTCGGGGCTGGCGCCAGCCGGCGTGCTGGCGGGCTACCGCGACATCAAGTCGATCGTGGGCAGCAACGCCGGCAAGACGGTGACGGTCGTGTTCAACAGACCGTATTCGGACTGGGAGGGGCTCTTCGCCAATCTCATCCCGGCTCACGTCGCAGAGCGAGCGGGATGGGCGGCCGCGTTTGCCGGATACCACCCCTCGCAGGTGATCTCCGGCGGTCCTTTCGTCGTGAGCTCGCTGAAGCCCGGGAAGCGGCTCGTCCTCACGCGCAACGCCAGGTACTGGGGAGTGCCGGCACACTTGCAGAGCATCGTGTTCGTGGTGGAACGCTCGCAGCAGGAAGCCTTGCGCGACTTGGAGAACGGGAAGATCTCGATCTCGGAGTTCACCCCCGGGGCGCGCCTCGACGGCGCGATCGCCCGCGTGGACGGCGGGGGAGGCAAGCTCTCGATCACGACGACGCCTTCGCCGTTCCTGTGGCAGCTGGACTTCAACCTGAAGGATCCGGTGATCGCCAACCCGTTGATGCGAGCGGCGCTGGTCCTTGCAACGGACAAGAACCAGCTCGTGGCGAACTCGGTCGGTCTCGATGATGCGGCAACCGTTCCTGCCGACAGCCGGTTCTTTGCACAGGGACAACCGGGCGCAAGCTCGGAGGCGGCACCGTTCTTCGGATACAACCCCGGCGAGGCGGCAACACTACTCAAATCGCTCGGATACGTGCCCGACGAGAACGGGGTGCTCCGCAACCACGCGGGTAACGTCCCGCTCACGATCACCCTCACCGGCCCGGCCGGCAACAGCGTCATGGACGCGGCCGAGCAACAGCTCCAGGCGCAGTGGGCCGCCCTTGGCATCTCCTTGGTCATCCACAACGTGGCGACCGGAGCTCTGCTCGACAGCGTGCTTCCTCAAGGGCGCTACCAGGTGGCCCTTGCGCCGTATCTCATGCCCGTATTCCCGACGTGGAACGCCATCGACTACACAGGGCCGGTGTTCCCCTCGCCCCTGTTCCCGACGAGCCTCGGCGTTCACGGCGGCTCGAACGGCGCGTCGGCTCCCCGCACCTCGGGCGGGACCTCCCTGTGGAGCGTCGCCACCCCACGGGGCACCGAGCCCGGGGCGGTGGCGCTCGGGGCCGTCACCCGGGACGTGACCGGTCTCAACGGTCCTGCGGTCACCGTCAAGTTCGAGCAGATCGTCGGACAGCTCAACACCGACGCCCAGGTGCTTCTGTTGTCAAAGCTGGATGCCCTTTTGACACGAGATCTTCCCACCATCCCGCTCTTCCAGGCGCCCGTCAGCCTCGTGCAACGGAGCGACATCGTCAACGTCAGCGAGAGCCCCACGTCGGCGGGCCCATTCTGGGACTCAGAGGACTGGGTCATCGAGCTCAGGACCCCCAGCGCTTAGCTGAGCCGCCGGTTGGCCGCGGTCGAGGCCGCGACCGCAAAGGCCGGGACCGGGAGCGTTGGGGTACAGTACGGGGCGCCCCAGGAGCCTGTTGGCTCCCTGTCGGCGGCCACGTCGGAGTGGCGGAATAGGCAGACGCGCCAGCTTGAGGGGCTGGTGCCCGCAAGGGCGTGGGGGTTCAAGTCCCCCCTCCGACACCACGGGCGACACGCGAGAGTTCCGCCGTGGCCTTGATCTGCTGTCTCGTCGGGTCGTAACGCAGCGTCAGGCCGAACTCCGCGTACAAAGCTGCCGCGGTCCTCAGGATTCGCCTGTTTGAGCACTTGAACCACTCCTCCGAGCGAGTCAGCCCACTCGGCGATCTCATGGGGTGACAACCGGTGCCACTGGTTGTGGGCTCCGAGCGTCGCCTCGAGCCGTCCGCGTTCGGCCTGCAGCTCTCTGACTCTTGGCGCGACGAGC